>DASVZX010000289.1:0-19010 GCA_036391435.1 Anaeromyxobacter sp.
CGCCTGAAGTAGAACCCCTGCCCGTAGAGCACCGCGGCGGGGTTGTGCCCGGTCACGCGGTCCTTCACGACGAGCGTCGTCACCGGCGCGCGCGAGTGCTTCGTGAAGAGCGCGTCGTGCCCGACGCAGAGCCCGACGATCACGTTCAGGTCCGTCCCGACCGCGTTCAGGATCTCCGCCTGCGCGATGGGGTTGCACGCCGGCTCGAAGGTTCCGGGCCGGACCTTCTCCCCGTCGCCGATGCCGAGCGCCGCCTTGTCGACGCTCCCGACCTTGCAGCACACGCTCACGGGCTCGAGGCCCTGCGCCTCGAGGATCTGCGCGAGCCGCCGCGACTCCTCGAGGAGCCCGATGCAGGTGGCGATGCCGACGCGCCGGTAGCGCATGAGCCGCGCGAACGCGATCGTGTCCTCGACGCGCGTCCACCGTGCGTGAACGGCCCCGCCCTCGGCCCGCTCGTAGCAGAGCCCCTCCACCTGCGCCGCCACGCGGGCCATCCGGGCCTCGTCGCCGCCGTCGAGGTACCTCGGCACCGTGCCGCTCACCGCCCCGGCGTGGGCGCGCGTCGGGCAGTCGCCGGGCGGCGGCGGCGCCCGCGAGGGGTCGGCGCTCCAGCAGTGGGTCGCGCCCTTCTTCTCCCAGACCGCGGCGCAGCTCGCGCAGGCGGGGGCGACCGGCTCCTCGTTCATCGTGACCTCCGGGCGCCGCGCCCCTCCGGCGCGGCGGGGGCGAATCGTAGCGCCTTTCCGCGGCAAGATCGCACTCGTCCAGCGCGGTACCTGCACCGTTCCCGGTGAAGGTGAACCACGCGCAGGCGGCGGCGCGATCGGCGTCGTCGTGTGGAACAACTCCGCCGGCGGCGACAACCTCATCACGATGGCGCTCGACGCAGCCCGGGCCCGACGTGAACCTCACGGCGATCTACGGCCTCGACGCGTCGGGGAACGCCACCCTGCTCGGCTACGAGGACTACCTGAACGGGCTCCCGGCGAACGCGAGCCCCGTCCCGGTGTTCCTCGCCGACACGATGGTGCTGCCGGTCGCCGCCGCGGACCTCGGCCTCACCTCGACGGCGAGCGCGAGCGGCGGCTGCGGCTGCGGCAGCGCCGGCGCGGGCGCGTCGTCGCTCCTGACGCTGCTCGGGCTCGCCGCCCTCGCGCGGCGGCGGCGCGCGTCCGTCGCCTGACGGAAGGCCGCTCGAGTCGATCCGGGGCCCGCGCGGGAGACCGCGCGGGCCCCTTCGTCTCGTGGAGGCAGGCAGAACGGAGCGCTCCCGCGCCCGGCGTTTGCCGGCGCCCGGCGCCGCCCCCAACGTTCGGTCGGTTCCGGAGATCCGGAGGGGACATGGCGTTCGGTCGGAAGGCGCGGGAGGGCGTGCTCGCCGGGGCGCTCGTCGGGGCTGCGAGCGGCGTCATCGCGAGCTGGGTGATGGAGAAGGCGCAGGGTCCGATCTGGAAGCTCGGCGGCGAGGCGACGCGCCGGCGGGAGCGGGACGCGCAGGGAGACCTCGAGCCCGCCACGGTGCGCGTCGCGGAGCGCGCGGCGCGCGCCGTCGGCCGCCCGCTGCCGGACGCGCGCAAGGGCGCCGCGGGAGAGGCGGTGCACTACGCGACCGGCGCCGCGCTCGGCGCGCTGTTCGGCGTGCTCGCCCCGCGGACCGCGCTGCCGGCGCTCGTCGCCGGCGCCGTCTTCGGCGGCGCGGTCTGGCTCCTCAACGACGAGACGCTCGTGCCCGCGCTCGGCTTCTCCCGCAAGCCGTGGGACTACCCCGCCTCCACGCACGCGAAGTCGCTCGCCGCGCACCTCGTCTACGGCGCGGCGACCGGCGCCGGCTTCCGGCTGATCGACGCGGCCGTGCGCTGACCCGAACGAAGGGCCGCGTCGTTTTGCCACGCCGCGCCGCTCCGGCGGGGCGGTGCCCCTCGAGGCGCGTTGCGCGATCACACCCGGAGTGCCACGCTCGGCGCTCACATCTCCAGTGCACGTCGCGCGATCCTCGAATTGATTCCCTTCCAGGAGGAATCATGGCGGTCGAGACGAAGCGGCCACTTGCGTTGAGCAGGCGAGAGATCCTCTCCGGCGTGGGCCTCTGCACGCTCGGCGCCGCGGCCGCCGGGACGCTCGGCCGCGCGTGGGCGACCGGTCCGGCCGCGCCGACGCGCGGACCGACGGAGAAGTGGCCGTGGCCCTACGTGAAGCTCGATCCGGGGCGGAGCGCCGACCTCGCCTACGAGGAGTGGTACCGCCTCTTCTGCGGCGGGGCGGTCGTCAGCGCGGTCTTCTCCCAGCTGCGCGAGAAGGTCGGCGCGCCCTACACCTCGTTCCCGATCGAGGCGTTCCAGTTCCTCGAGGGCGGCATCGGCGGGTGGGGGACGATCTGCGGCGCGAACGCCGGCGTGAACATCGTCGCGAACGTGATCCTCGGCCCGAAGGTGGCGGGCAGCGAGGAGGGCATGCTCATGGGCAGCGAGCTCATGGAGCACTACGCCTCGACCTCCATGCCGACCTACGTCCCCAGGGCGCCGCGGGTGAAGACGGACATCCCGAAGACGACGGCCCGCTCTCCGCTCTGCCACGTCTCGGTCGGACGGTGGATGAAGGCGGCGAACAAGCCCCTCGCGAGCCCGGAGCGCCGGGACCGCTGCGCGCGGCTGACGGCGAGCATGACCTACGAGCTCGTGACGCTGCTCAACGACTGGAAGGACGGCAGGTACAAGACGCGCGGCGTCGTCCCGGCGAAGACCTACGGGATCCAGGCGCAGCACGACTGCGACGACTGCCACACCAGCGTGCCGGAGCCGCCGAAGGCGATGTGAGCGGGTCGCGGGGCCGCCTCGCCGCGGCCGGGCGCGGCGCGCCCGAGATGGCGTAACGTGCGGGCATGCGCTTCCACGCGCCCTGGGATCGCACGCTCCGCGTCACGACCGCCGTCGTCGCCTGCGCGGCGGCCGCCGGCGCCGCGCTCCTCCTCCGGCTCGCCGGGACGACGGAGCTCCCCTTCGCGACCGGCGCCGGCGTCGCGCTCGCCGTGGCGATCGCCGCGACGCTCGCCGTCGCCTGGGCGCTCGCCCCGGCCGGCTACACGGTCGAGGCGGGACGCCTCCGCGTCGACCGGCCGCTCCGGTCGATCGAGATCCCGTTCGCCTCGATCCGCGCGGTCGCCGCGCTCCCGGAGGGCGCCCTCCGCGGCTCCGCGCGGATCGGCGGGTCGGCCGGCCTCTTCGGCTACTACGGCCGGTTCTGGAGCCGGCGCCTCGGGGCCTTCCGGCTCTACGCCACGCGCCGGAGCGGCCTCGTCCTGGTGGACACGGAGCGCGAGCGGTTCGTCCTCTCCCCCGAGCCCCCGGAGCGCTTCCTCGACGTCCTCGCCTCGCGCGCCCCCTCGGCCGCGCGCGCGTTCTCCGGCGCGGCGCTCGCGCCCCGGCCCGTGCCGCGCGGCGTGAAGCTCGGCCTCGCCGCGCTCGTCCTCCTCGTCCCGCTCGCGGTCGGCGGGATCGCGGGCGGCGTCTGGGCGTTCTCGCCGGTCGGAGCGCGGGTGGACGCGGGCGAGATCCGGATCGCGCGGAAGCTGGCGCCGGACGTCGTGATCCCGCTCGCGGACGTCCGGCGCGTGGAGCCGGTCCCGGTCCGGGACGGCCGCCGGCTCCGGCGCGTCGCGGGGACGTCGATCCGGGGCGGCGTCCGCTACGGGCACTTCCGGTCGCCCGAGCTCGGCGACGTGCAGCTCTACGCGTGGCGCCCGGACGGCTTCGTGCGCGTCGACACGGACGAGCGGCGCGTGGTGCTGACGCCGGACGACCCCGGCGCGTTCGTCGCGGCGGTCCGGGCGGGAGCGGCGCGCTGACGGCGCGCGGCGCCGGCGCCGCTCGGTGCCCGCCGCCCGTGCCGCGTGTGAGCAGGGAACCGTCCACCCGAGTCGTCCGGGTCGTGGCAGTTGATGCAGAACGTTCCGTTCGGCATCCGACGACGACGCGGACGGTGCCGCCGCCGGAGCCGCCGGTGGGATCGCCCGCCGCGACCTCGATGCTTGGGCCGGTGCCTCGATCCAGGTCGAGCGCGGACGGACCGTCGTCAGATCAGCTGGTACTGGAGGCCGACGACGATCGAGGGGAGCTGGTCCTGCACCCCCCGGAACCGCTCGTGAAACGGGATCTGGCCACGGAGGAACAGCCACGCACCCCCGACCACGTTCCCGTACACGCCCGGCGAGAGGGAGAGGACCGTCCCGCCGGTGCTCGGGACGGCCGCGCCGGACGCGGTGTCGGCCGCGGCGGTCCGGCCGTCGACGCCCAGGTCGAGGACGACGCGCCGGGTCGGGAAGTACTGACCGTGAACGCTCCACAGGGCGGCGGCGCCGTACCGGTACCCGTGCGCGTTCTCGGGGTGCGCGCGGCCCGAGAGGCTCGCGAACGCGAGCCACTTCCCCTGCTCGAGCCTGTAGTGCACGCCCGCGAACGGCCCCCACCCGCCGGTGCCGGGCTGGCCGTGCTCGTCGATGCGCGCCCCTTCCGAGCGGGCGTCGTTCTCCCCGGTGGGCGTGGACGCACCGCCGGAGACGGCGAGCTCCTGGACGCGCCCGACGCCGAGGTTCACGCCGCGCCACGCCGTCCAGCGCGCGGCCACCTCGACGTCGCCGAGCCCCGTCGCGTCGGAGGCCCGCATCGACATCCCGCCGCCGACCATCCGCATGTCCTTCTCGACGAGCGGGACCGTCAGGGTCAGCGCGAGCGCGTCCGCCGGCCGCCACACGGCGTTCACGCGGTACGACCACTGCGTGAGCTCGTCGGTGAGCGCCGGATCCGCCTCGTTCGCGGCGTCGACGCGCAAATACTCCGCGTCGAGCTGCAGCCGCAGGCGACCGGTGATGGCCGCCGGATCGCTCGACCCGAGCAAGGGGTCGCCGCAGCCGCACACCGAGCACGCGAGCGCCGGGGACGCGGCGGCGAGCGCCGCGATCCCCGCCGCGAGGGTGAGGAGCCGCGGGGCCGCGCGTCGGGACGGATCCATCGGCGGAGTGTACGGGGAGGCGCGGAGCCGGCGCAAACGTCCCCGGAGGGTCCGGCCGCCCGATCCGCCGCGCCGCCGATCGGCCGCTCACCGCAGGGCCGGCCGCCGCTCGCGCCGGGCCCGCGCCGCGGTGTGCGCGAAGACGCCGAACCGGTCGTGGCCGAAGTGGAACACCTTCGCCACCCGGATCTCGACCGCGCGCGCCCAGCGGAGGCGGTGGACGGCGACGCCGCCGACGGTTCCGAGGAACGGCCCGAGCCAGTAGATCCACCACCCGTGCAGATCGCCCGCGACGAGCGCGGGGCCGAGGCTCCGGGCCGGGTTCGTGCTCGTCCCGGAGAGCGGCGCCTCGAGCCAGACCAGGACGGCATAGAGGACCGGGAAGAGCCCGGGGGTGACGGCACGCAGCCGCGGGTGGCGGAGGAACGCGAGCAGCCCCGCGACGAGGCAGAAGGTCGCCGCCGCCTCGCCGAGCGTCGCGACCCAGACGCCGGGACGGCCGGGGAGCGTCGCGCCGAACCGGACGCTCGCGCCCATCGCGCCCCAGGCGCGCAGCGCGAGCGCGCCCGCGAGCGCGCCCGCGAGCTGCGCGACGACGTACGCCGCCGCGAGCCGCGTCTCGATGCGGCGCAGCAGCCAGAACGCGAGCGTGACGGCCGGGTTCAGGTGCGCGCCGCTCAGCTTGCCCACCGGCGAGATCGCGACGAGCGCGCCGGTGCCCCCGAAGAGGAACCCCGTGAGGGCGCGGCGGGCGCCGTCCGCCGGGAGGAGCCGCGCGGCGGGGCTCCCGGCGCCGAAGTCGAGCACGACGAACGAGCAGCCCACGGCGACGAGGAGCGCGGTCCCGACGAACTCCGCGGCGAGGACGGGCCACACCTTCGCGGGCGGCGCCGGAGTCGCTTCCGGGGCCGCGGCCGCGCGCGCACCGCTCCGCCTCACGGCGAGCGGCCCCGCCGCTCGCGCACCGCGGCGACGCGCTCGACGACGTTCGCCGCGAGCGCGGTCCAGCCGGTCTGGTGGCTCGCGCCGAGGCCGCGGCCGTCGTCCCCGTGAAAGTACTCGTAGAAGAGGACGAGGTCGCGAAACGCCGGATCGGTCGCGTACCGCGCCCGATCGCCATGGATCGGCCGGCGCCCCTCCGCGTCCGGGAGGAACAGGCGCGCGAGCCGCCGCTCGATCTCCTCCGCCGCGCCGAGCAGCGTCGTCATCCGTCCGGAGCCGGTGGGGCACTCGACCTCGAGCGCGTCGCCGTAGAAGTGGTGGAACCGCTTCAGCGCCTCGACGAGCAGGACGTTGGGCGGGAACCACACCGGCCCGCGCCAGTTCGAGTTCCCGCCGAACAGCCCGGAGTCGGAGTCGCCGGGGACGTAGCCGACCCGGAGCTCCTGGCCCCCGAGCCGCAGCGTGGCGGGGTGGTCCCGGTGGAAGCGCGACAGCGAGCGGACGCCGTAGGGCGAGAGGAACTCGTCCTCGTCGAGCACGTAGCGGAGGACGCGCAGGAGCCGCTCGCGCGTCGGGACCGCGAGCAGGCGGCGCTCGCCGCGCGGGTCCCGGGGCAGGCAGGCGATCGAGCTCGCGAGCGCGGGGCGGTTCTCGAGGAGCCACTCGAGCCGCGCCCGGAACAGCGGGTTGGCCGCGAGCTGGGCCGCGTCGAGCGTCTCCGCCGCGAAGAGCGGGATGACGCCGACCATCGAGCGGATGCGGAGCGGCACCGTCCGGCCGTCGATGAGCGCCCGGTCGTAGTAGAAGCCGTCCTCCTCGTCCCAGAGCCCCGTCCCCCCGAGCGCGTTCATCGCGCGCGCGATCGCGACGAAGTGCTCGAAGAACTTGGAGGCGATGTCGGCGTACGCGCGGTCCTCGCGCGCGAGCTCGAGCGCGATGGCGAGCATCGTCGTGCAGGAGAAGGCCATCCAGGCGGTCGCGTCCGCCTGCTGCAGGCGGCCGCCGTCCGGGAGCGGCTTCGAGCGGTCGAAGAAGCCGATGTTGTCGAGGCCGAGGAAGCCGCCGGTGAAGAGATCGTTCCCCTCGAGGTCCTCGCGGTTCACCCACCAGGTGAAGTTCACCATGCACTTCTGGAAGACGCTCTCCAGGAAGAGCCGGTCCCTCCCGAAGCCGCGCTGCGCCGAGAGCTGGTAGACGCGCCAGGCCGCCCAGGCGTGCACCGGCGGGTTCACGTCGCCGAAGGCGAACTCGTACGCGGGGAGCTGGCCGTTCGGGTGCATGTACCACTCGCGGCAGAGGAGCAGGAGCTGCCGCTTCGCGAAGTAGGGGTCGACCCGCGCCATCGCGACGCACTGGAAGGCGAGGTCCCACGCGGCGAACCAGGGGTACTCCCAGGTGTCCGGTACGGAGAGCACGTCGCGCGCCCACAGGTGCGCCCAGCCGCGGTTCGGTCCCTCCCGCCGCGACGGTGGCGGCGCGGGCTGCGCCGGATCGCCCTCGAGCCACTGCTCCACGACGAGGCCGTAGTACTGCTTCGACCAGACGAGGCCCGCGTCGGCCTGGCGCACGACCCGGCGCTCCTCCTCCGTGAGCGGCGTGTCACGGTGCGCGGCGAAGAAGGCGTCGGCCTCCTCGATCCGCCGGCGCAGCGTCGCGTCGAACTCCGGTCCGAACGGCTCGCGCGGCGCGCTCGCCTCCGCGCCGAGCCGGAGCCGGACGGAGACCTCGCCGCCCGCGGGCACGTCGAGCACGTACCAGGCCGCCGCCTTGGTGCCCTCGCCGGCGGGGTTCACCGCGCCCTCCTCGCCGTGGACGACGAGCCGGTGGAACGCGTCCTTCACGAACGGGATCGCGTTGGCGACGCCGAAGAGCCGCTCGGTGTTCGTCTCGTTCTCCGTGAAGACGAGCCTGGGCCGCCCGCCCGCGCCGGGCCCGCAGGCGAGCCGCCAGCGCCCGAGCGACGGGTGGTCGGCGACGAGGACGCCCGCGTCGTCCGCCGCCCGCGCGATCCTGCCCTTCGGCCAGTACCCCTCGCCGCTCCGGCCCCACGCCCAGGTGTTCCGGAGCCAGAGCGTCGGCAGCAGGTGGAGCCTGGCGCCCTCGGGACCGCGGTTCGCGCAGGTCACCCGGACGAGGACGTCGTCGGGATCCGCCTTCGCGTACTCCACGAGGACGTCGAAGTAGCGACCCCCGTCGAGGACGCCGGTGTCCTCGAGCTCGAACTCGGGCCGGTCGCGGCCGCGCGCCCGGTTCTCCTCCACGAGCCGCGCGTACGGGAACGCGGCCTGCGGGTACTTGTAGAGCGCCTTCAGGTACGACGCGGTCGGGGTCGCGTCGAGGTGGTAGTAGAGCTCCTTCACGTCCTCGCCGTGGTTCCCCTCGTGGCCCGTCAGGCCGAAGGGCCGCTCCTTCAGGATCGGGTCCGCGCCGTTCCACAGGGCCAGCGCGAAGCAGATCCGGCACTCCCGATCGGTGATCCCGAGGAGCCCGTCCTCGCCCCAGCGGTAGGCGCGGCTCCGCGCGTGGTCGTGCGGCAGGTACTCCCACGCGCTCCCGTCGGGCGAGTAGTCCTCCCGGACCGTCCCCCACTGCCGCTCGGAGAGGTACGGTCCCCACCGGGTCCAGTTCCGCTCGCGCCGCTCGTCCTCGTCGAGCCGGCGGCGCTCGGCGCCGGGGGCGGGGTCGGTCACCGCGGCCCCGCGAAGGTCACGACGTCCTTGATGCCGGCCGGCGGCCGGACGAGCAGCCCCGGGACCGCCTCGGGGGCGTGCCGGCCGGTGAGGAGCGCGCGGAGCGGGCCGGGCCAGCGCTCCTGGAACCGGGCGAGGTCCGCGATCGCGGCCGCGAAGGCGTCGGGGCCGGCGTTGACGGTGCCGAACACGAGCTGGTTCTCGAGGACGAGGCGCCGCATGATCGCGTCCGCCTCGAACGCGATGGGCCCCCGGCGCCCGGGCACGCCGGTGAAGACGAAGACGCCGTTCACGCCGATGGCGGCGAGCGCCCGGAACGCGACGCTCGCGGCGCCGGTCGCCTCGTACACGAGATCGACGTTGCCGACGCGCGCCGGCAGCGCCTCGGGCGGCGTCCTCGACGCCGACAGGTACCGCGCGCCGACCGACGTCGCCCACCGCGACCTCGCCCCGCCCTCCGGCTCCCGCGAGTAGATCCACGTCTCGAAGCCGCGGGCGAGGAGCGCCATCGCGCCGAGGAGCCCCACCGGACCCGCGCCGAGCACGACCGCCTTCTCCCCGTGCGCCGCGCCGGCGGGCGTCCCCGCGGCGGTCCACGGGAGGCGCGCCCGCAGGTCGAACACCTGGATGAGCGCCTTCTCGGCGATGGTGAGCGGCTCGACGAGGACGCCCACGTCGCGCAGCGTCGCGGGGACGACGTGCATGAACCGCTCGTCGTCGACGATCCGCTCGGCCATGAAGCCGTGGCGTCCCTTGATGCCACGCTCGGTGAACTCACCGGTGAAGCAGAAGTCCTGCCGGCCCACGGCGCACGCCCGGCACCCGGGCCGCCCGCAGGGGCGCCGGACCATCGTGACGACGAGGTCGCCCGGCCGCACGCGCGTGACGCGGGGCCCGGCCTCCCGCACCCGGGCGAGCGACTCGTGGCCGATGACGAGGTACGGCGCTCCGGGCGGCGGCGTGCCGTAGTCGAACGCGGCGATCTCGCGATCCGTGCCGCAGACCCCGACGTCGAGGACGTCCGCGAGCACGTCCGTGTCCCCCTCCAGCCGGGGCTCCGGATGGTCGACGACGCGGATCGCCTTCTCCGCGGGGAACACTGCGACGGCGCGCACTCGGGCCTCCTCGTCGGCGGGACGCCCCGGAGCATAGCGGCGCGCGCGGGCCGGGGGCGTTCCCTCGCGGGACGCCCGCGGGGCGGCCTCGCCTGCCGACCGCCGCGACCCCGGCGCCCGGGTTCACTCGATGGAGAGCGCCCGCATCCGGCGCCACAGGGTGCTGCGGCTCATCCCGAGCGCCCTCGCGGCGACGACGCGGCTCCCGCCGCTCTCGCGGAGCGCGCGGAGCACCGCGTCGCGCTCGCCGGCCGGATCGCGCGCGGCGCCGGGCGCCGCCGCGGGCGGGGCCTCCGGCGCCCGGGGCCGGGGCTCGGCGGCGTGCTCGGAGTGGACGCCGGCCGCGTCGAGGATCTCCGGCGGGAGGTCCTCGGGCTGGAGCGTCTGCCCGCGCGCGACGGTCGCGCCGAACTCGAGCGCGTTCTCGAGCTCGCGGACGTTCCCGGGCCACGGGTACGAGAGGAGGACGCGCACCGCCTCGGGAGAGAGGCGCAGCTCGCGCCCGGTCCGGGCGCACGCGCGCGACAGGAGCAGGCGCGCGATCGGCTCGATGTCCTCGCGCCGCGCGCGCAGGGGCGGGACCTCGATCGGGAACACGCGCAGCCGGTAGTAGAGGTCCTCGCGGAACAGGCCGTCGGCGACGAGCTTGCGGAGGTTCCGGTTCGTCGCCGCGATGATCCGGGCGGTGGTCGGGCGCGACTCGCTGTCGCCGACGCGCTCGTAGGTGTGCTCCTGCAGGACCCGCAGCAGCTTCACCTGCAGGTGCAGCGGGACGTCGCCGACCTCGTCGAGGAAGAGGGTCCCGTGGTTCGCGGCCTCGAAGCGGCCGACGCGATCGCGCACCGCGCCGGTGAACGCGCCGCGCACGTGGCCGAAGAGCTCGCTCTCGAGCAGCTCGCCCGGGAGCGCCGCCGCGTTCACCGCCACGAAGGGGCCCGCCTGCCGCGGCGAGTGGGCGTGGATGATCCGCGCCGTGACCTCCTTGCCGGTCCCGCTCTCGCCGGTGATGAGCACCGTCGACTCGCTGTGCTGCAGGGTGTCGATGAGCCGGAACACCCGCGACATCGCCTGCGACCGCGAGATGAGGCCGAAGCCGCCGATCGGGCCGCTCGCCTCGACCGTCGCCTCGTCGGCGGGGCGCAGCACGACGAGGTAGAGCGCCTCGGGGTCGCAGACGCCGTACGGATCGTGCTGGAGGGGGACGGCGGAGACGGACATGAGCCGCGTCTCGCCCCCGTCCGCCTGGAGGAACGCGCGCCAGCCCTCGCGCTTCTGGCCCGCGAGGAGCGAGTGGCGGAGCGGCCCCTCGGGCCCGAACATCTCCGCGCCGAGGACCGACTCGACGGGCGTCCCGATCATGCGAACGGCGGCGCCCTTCCCGAGGAGCCCGTCGAACAGGTCGGACGCGTAGCGCACGCGGAAGTCGCGGTCGAGCGCCATGCAGGCGCGGCCGAGCGAGCCGAAGGCGGCGTTCACCGCGGCGAAGATCCGCCGCCCGTCCGGCCCGGCGGGGAGGGGCGTGGAGAGGATCTGGAACGGATCGGGCACGTTTCACCTCGCTGACACGTCGTGGGAGCCGTGAGACGTGAAACAGTTTCAGACGTTTCAGGCCCCCCATACGGGACACGGCCCAAGGTACCGGAATCACATGCTCCCTCGCCCGGCACGGCGCGCGCAAGGGGATACCCGGGGCGGCGACGGCGGTGAGGGCGGCTTCCGCTGAAACGCGAGGGACGGACACAATGGTGCAAAGGCTGAGGGTGCAGCTCCGCAGGCCCTGGATCCTGGGCGTCGCGGTCGCGGCGATCGCGGTCGCGGGCATCGCGACCGCGATGGTGCTCCGGCCCGCGGAGCGGGTCGAGCGGCACGCGGCGGGGTTCCAGAAGAAGGTCCGGCCGCACTTCGACCACGCGCCCGTCATCACGGAGAAGTTCCAGACGCCGCAGGACGTGACGCGCAAGTGCCTCTCCTGCCACCCCGACGCCCGCAAGGTCATGAAGACCGCGCACTGGCTCTGGCTCGGCGACGAGGTCCAGGTCCCGGGCCGGAGCGGCACGATCCGCCTCGGCAAGCGGAACGCGATCAACAACTTCTGCATCGCGACGACCGGCAACGAGCGCTCCTGCATGAAGTGCCACGCCGGCTACGGCTGGGCGGACGCGTCGTTCGACTTCTCCAAGGAGGAGAACGTCGACTGCCTCGTCTGCCACGAGCACACGAACAGCTACGTCAAGGGGACGTACGGGAACCCGACGCCGGAGACGGACCTGCTCGCGGCGGCGAAGTCGGTCGGGACGCCCTCGCGGGAGAACTGCCTCGGCTGCCACGCGTACGGCGGCGGCGGCCAGGCGGTGAAGCACGGCGACCTCGACTCCTCGCTCGCCCACCCCTTCGACGAGGAGGACGTGCACATCGGCCGCCACGGGTTCCTCTGCGTCGACTGCCACGGCGGCAAGGACCACCAGATCCGCGGCCGCGCCTTCTCGGTCTCCGTCGAGGACTCGCACGGCGTCGCCTGCACCGACTGCCACACCACGCCCGAGCACCGGGACCAGCGGATCAACGCGCACCTCTCCACCGTCGCGTGCCAGACCTGCCACATCCCGACCTTCGCGCCGCAGATCCCGACCAAGGCGACCTGGGACTGGTCGAAGGCGGGCGACCCGACGCGCAAGGAGGACCCGCACCACTACCTCAAGATCAAGGGCGAGTTCACCTACGAGCAGGACGCGACCCCGGAGTACCGCTGGTTCAACGGCACCGTCGGCCGCTACCTCATCGGCGACAAGATCGACCCCGCCCAGGTGACGGTCCTGAACCCGCCGCAGGGCGACATCCAGGACCGGCGCGCCCGCATCTGGCCGTTCAAGGTCCACCACGCGAAGCAGCCGTACGACGCCGGGTACGACTACCTCTTCCCGCCCGTCACCGGCGGCAGCGACGACGGGTACTGGTCGAAGTTCGACTGGGACCTCGCGTTCAAGCTCGGCGCGAAGGCGTCGAACATCGCCTACAGCGGCAAGTACGGCTTCGCCCGGACGGACATGTACTGGCCGCTCTCGCACATGGTCGCGCCGAAGGAGAAGGCGCTCGGGTGCACCGACTGCCACGGCGAGACGTCGCGGCTCGACTGGAAGGCGCTCGGCTACGCGGGCGACCCGATGAAGACCGGAGGCCGTCGATGAGCCGCGCTCCCCTGCCCTACCTGCTCGCGGTCGCCCTCTGCGCCGCCGCGCCCGCGCGCGCGCAGCTGCCGGTGAACCCCATCCACCCCGCGTTCGCGCCGCTCGACGCGGCGGGCAAGCCGACCCGCGCTCCCGCCGAGGTCTCGGCCGAGCGGACCTGCGGCGCGTGCCACGACGCCGCCTACGTCGCCTCGCACACCGGGCACGCCGCGCCGAAGGTCTCCGCCACCTGCGTCCAGTGCCACCTGGACGGCGGCAAGCTCGAGTTCGACGCGGCGCAGCTCGAGAAGGACGGCCGGCTCCGCCGCGACGCCATCCGCATCGGCGCGCCGCGCGTGGAGAACTGCGCCGCCTGCCACGGCGTCGTCTCGGAGGCGAGCGGCGCCGTCGCGCTCGGGCCCGAGCTCGAGGCCCCGCGGAAGCCCGGCAACTTCAGGACGGCCGCGCTCACGCTCGGCGAGGGCGCGATCGTCTCGCCGCAGAAGATGTCCGAGTCGTTCGTCAACCTGCAGGGCAAGGAGCAGCTCGCTGCGCCCTGGGACGTCCACGCGGCGAAGCTCGTCGACTGCGTCGCCTGCCACTACGCCGGCAACGACCCGGGGCACGCGGACACGAAGCGCCAGACGCTCCGGTACCTGTCCGCCGACCCGCGCCGCGAGTCGACGGCGGAGTTCCTCGTCCGGCCCGACCACCGCCTCACCGAGCGCGGCTGCCGCGGGTGCCACGATCCGGACAAGGCGCACGCGTTCCTGCCCTACCGGCGGCGCCACATGAGCGCGCTCGCCTGCCAGACCTGCCACGCGGCCTCCTCGATGGGGCCGGCCGCCGAGATGGTGGACGCGACCGTGGTCACCCTCGAGCGGACCCCCGCGATCACCTATCGCAACGTGGAGCGGCACGCCGGCGAGGCGATCGGCGCCGCCACGGTGCGGCCGCTCGTGCCGCTCGTGGTGGAGCGGGCCGAGCGCGACGGCGTGAGGCGCCTCGCGCCCGTGAACCCCGTGAGCCGCTTCCGCTGGGTCTCCGGCGTCGACCGGACGGAGGTGCCATTCGAGAAGGTCGCGGCGGCCTTCCTCGACGGCGCGGCGTACGCGCCGGCCATCCTCGAGGCCTTCGACGCGAACCACGACGGGCGGCTCGACGCGGCGGAGCTCCGGCTCGACGCGCCGCGGAAGACGATGCTCGTCGCGAACCGGCTCCGGGCGCTCGGCGTCCTGGATCCCGTCGTCGACGGCACCCTGGACGTCTACCCCCTCGCGCACGGCATCTCGACGCGCGATCGGGCGCTGCGCGACTGCGACGCCTGCCACGCGAAGGACTCGCGCGTGTCGCAGGATCACTACGTGCTCGCGGCGTACCTCCCGGGCGGCGTCCCGCCGCGGCCCGGGGACCGGGCGCGCGTCGAGCTCGCCGGGACGATCGCGCCGACGAAGGGCGGCGGCCTCGAGCTCCGCTCCGCGCCCGCCACCGCCCCGGAAGGCCTGCACGTCCTCGGCTACTCCCGCCAGGCGCTCACGAACACGCTCGGCTTCGCGCTCTTCGTGGCGGTGTTCCTCGGCGTCGCGATCCACGGCCTCCTCCGGCTCGCGATGCGCAAGCGTCGCCTCGCCGCCGCGCCGCACGCGCCGACCCAGCCGCAGTACACGTTCGGCCGCTACGAGCGGCTCTGGCACTGGACGATGGCGCTGTCCGGGATCGTGCTCATCGTCACCGGGCTCGCGGTGCACGGGGGCGCCGGCGCCGTCCGCGTCGTCGACCTGCCCGTCGCGGTCGCCGTGCACAACGCGTTCGCCGTCGTGCTGATGCTGAACGGCTTCCTCGCGCTCTTCTACCACCTCGCCACCGCGGCGATCCGCAACTTCATCCCGCACCCGCACGGCTTCGTCGAGCGCGTGCTCCAGCACATGACCTACCAGGCGCGCGGCATCTTCTACGGAGAGTCGCACCCGCCCAACGCGCCCGGCCACAAGCTGAACCCCCTGCAGCAGCTCACCTACCTCGCGCTCCTCAACGTGCTCTTCCCCCTGCAGTTCGCGACGGGCGCGCTCATCTGGGCGGTCGGCGAGTGGCCGAACTGGGCGAGCGCGCTCCAGGGGCTCCGCTGGGTGGCGCCGCTGCACAACATGGGCGCCTGGCTCTTCCTGTCCTTCTTCGTCCTGCACGTCTACCTCGTCACCACCGGGCGGACGCCGGGCGAGCACCTCCGCGCGATGGTGACCGGCTACCAGGACGTCGAGGCGGATCCGCAGTCCCAGGCGTCGGCCGGCCACGTCGCGGCCTGAGGAGCACACGATGGATACCCGCAAGGAACCCCGCCCCTACCTGAACCCCTACGTCGCCGGGACGATCCTGGGCGTCGTGCTCTTCCTCACCTTCTACGTGACGGGGGGCGGCCTCGGCGCGTCCGCCGGGATGACGCACGTCCAGACCGGCGTGATGAAGTGGTTCGCGCCGGATCACGTGAACCGGACGGCCTACTTCGCGGAGGTGGCCGGCGGCGACCGCAGCGCCTGGGCGCACTACGCCGTGTACATGATCGCCGGGACCGTGGTCGGAGGCTTCCTCTCCGGCCTCTTCAACCGGCGCGTCAAGCTCGAGCTCCGCAAGGGCCCGAACGTCACCAACAGGACCCGGGTCGTCGGCGCGCTCATCGGCGGCGCGCTGATGGGGTACGGCGCGCGCCTCGCCCGCGGCTGCACCTCCGGCCAGGCGCTCTCCGGCGGCGCGGTGCTGTCGGTGGGGAGCTGGGCCTTCGCGCTCGCGGTCTTCGCGGGCGCCTACGCGGTCGCCTGGTTCTTCCGGCGGCTCTGGATCTGACCGGCGCGCGAGGAGACACGACATGGCCCCTTTCCAGCTCACCGCCGGCACCCTCGGATACGCGCTCACCTTCGGCGCGCTCGGCGCCGGGTTCGGCGCCGCCCTCGAGATGGGCGGCTTCGGCGACACGCGCAAGCTCGCCGCGCAGTTCTACTTCCGCGACGTCACCGTCCTCAAGGTGATGTTCACCGCGATCATCGTCGCCGCCGTGCTCATCGCCGGCGCGTCGTCGTTCGGGCTCCTCGACATGAGCCGCGTCTGGGTGAACCCGACCTACCTGTGGCCCGGGATCGTCGGCGGCCTCGTCATGGGCGTCGGCTTCATCGTGGGCGGCTTCTGCCCCGGCACCTCCGTCGTCGGCGCCTCGACCCTGAAGATCGACGCCATGCTCTTCCTCCTCGGCGCGCTCGTCGGCGTGTGGGGGTTCGGCGAGACGGTCGGGTCCTTCGAGCCGTTCTTCCTCTCCTCGTACATGGGACGCTTCACGCTCGACCAGTGGCTGCACGTCCCGATGGGCGTGGCGGTCCTCCTCGTCGTCGCGATGGCGCTCTTCATGTTCTGGGGAGGCGAGCTGCTCGAGCGCCGCTACGGCAAGGGCGAGGCCTGGTCGGCGATCTCCCTGCTCCCCTCGAGCCGCGGCAAGGTCGCCGCCGCCGGCGCCCTCCTCGCGGCCGCGGTCGTCCTCACGATCCGCGGCGATCCGAGCCCGGAGCAGCGCTGGGCCTGGACCGCGCCGGAGGTGAAGCGCGCGGTCGAGGACCGGAGCATGTTCGTCGATCCCGCCGAGGTGGTGGCGCTTCGCAAGGACATCAACGTCCAGACCGACGTCCTCGACCTGCGGAGCGAGCACGACTTCAACCTCTTCCACGTCGGGGGCGCGCGGCGCGTCGATCCCGCCGACCTCACCCGGCTGTCCGACGAGACGAAGGTGCTCCTCGATCGGCCCGCCAACGCGGTGACCTTCCTCGTCGGGAACGGCGAGGCCGCCGCCCTCGCGGCCTGGAAGTCGCTCAAGGCGCTCGGCGCCCCGAACGTCTACGTCGTCGACGGCGGCGTGAACCGCTGGCTCGAGCGGTACCCGGTCCCCGGGTGCGTGGCCGTCCGGACCGGGGCCGCGGCGGACGGCGACTCGCTCGCGTACCGGTTCGCGCACGCCACCGGCGATCGCGAGCCCGCAGCCTGGCCCGAGCGCGGAGAGTCGCAGCTCTTCCTCACCCCGTGCGAGGACGAGGTCTCGCGCGGCGGCGAGGGCGGTCACGGCGAGATCACCTGGCCCGCCTACGCGTTCACGAAGAAGGTGAAGCTCAAGGCCAAGGCCGCCGTGAAGGGCGGCTGCGGGTAGGCCCGGCGGGTCCCCGTCCGGACGCCGGCGGGCACGCCGGCGCGGCCCGGGTCAGCGTCCCGGCGTCCGCGCGTGTCCGCGCGACAGCTCGACCGGATACTTCCTCGCGTTCGCCGCGATCTTCGCCTCGATCGCGCGCGGGAGGTCGATCCCCGCGCGATCGCAGAACAGGAGGATCGCGATCGCGGCGTCGGCCACCTCCGCCTCGACCGCCGCGCGGTGCTCCGGGGCGCGCACGTAGGCGTCCGCCTGCCCGCTCGCCACCCAGCGGAGCAGGGCGACGAGCTCTCCGGCCTCCGAGGCGAGGAGCATCGCGAGGTTCTTCGGATCGTGGAACTGCGCCCAGTCGCGCTCCGCCGTGAACTCGCGCAGCCGCGCCGTCAATCGCTCCAGGTCGCCCATCGCCACCTCGCGTGGGCGAGTGTGCCCCATCGCGCGGGCGCGGGCGACCCGAACGGATGTCATCAACGAAGTTGATATCCGCGACAGGATCAATCCGCGTTGCCGGCGTGCGCCCCGGTCTCGTACCGTCGTGGCGACGAGGAGGCACGGCATGCGCGGCGCCATCACGGGCAAGGACGTCTTTTTCCACTCGATCGCCATCGTCCGGCTCTGGGGCCTCGGCACCTACCTCCACTGCGTGTGGGCGGCCCTCACACGCCGGCCGAGCACGTTCCTCGGCGTCCTGTACCCGGATGGGCGCCGCGCGCGGTGGGCGCCGAACCGGGCCGCCTTCGCCCTGGCTCGGACGCGAGAGGGGCGACTCGAGCCGCCGGAGGCCGCGTGAAGGATCCGAACCGCTACTGGAACCCCTACGCCGCCGGGGTGGCGCTCGGGGGGGTGCTCCTCGCCGCCTACGTGACGATGGGTCACGGGGTCGGCGCCTCGAGCGCGAGCTTCCGGGTGGGCGTCGCGGCGGTGAACGCGGTGGCGCCGGCCCACGTGCGGCAGGTGCCCGCGCTGTCGTCCGCGGTCGGCACCCGCGGCGCGCTCGACGACTGGATCGTGTTCGAGGTGATCGGCATGGTGATCGGCGGCGCCCTCGGCGCCTGGACCGCCGGACGCTTCGGGCGCGAGGTGCGGCGCGGGCGGAGCTTCGGCAGCGGTCCCCGCATCGCCCTCGCGGTCTTTGGCGGCGTGCTCATGGGCTTCGCCGCGAAGCTCGCCCGGGGGTGCACCTCCGGCCAGGCGCTCTCCGGCGGCGCCCTCATGTCCGTCGGCGCCTGGGCGTTCATGCTCTCGGTGTTCGTCGGGGGCTACGGCGTGGCCTGGATGGTCCGGAGGCAGTGGCGATGACCCCGTTCCCCATCGCGTCGCTCGCCGGCGATCACCGCGCGCTCGGCATGCTCCTCGGCGTCGTCCTCGGCGCCGCCTTCGGCTTCGTGCTCGAGCGGGGCGGCCTCGGGCGCGTCGAGAAGCTCACGGGGCAGTTCTACGGAAACGACATGACCGTGCTCCGCGTGCTCTTCACCGCGATCGTCACCGCGATGGCGGGCGCGGTCCTCCTCTCGTCGCTCGGGCTCCTCGATCTCTCCTTCGTCCAGCTCCGGTACCCCACCTTCCTGTGGCCCATGGTCGTGGGCGGCCTCGTCCTCGGCGCCGGGTTCGCCGTCTCGGGGTACTGCCCGGGCACGTGCGTCGTCGCCGCCGGCGCGGGGAAGCTCGACGCGATCGCGACGCTCGGCGGCGTCGGGCTCGGCGGGCTCCTGTACGCGGAGCTCGAGCCCGCGATGGGAGGCTTCCCGCGCTCCGGCGATCTCGGCTCCTTCACCCTCGGGAGTTGGCTCCTCCTGCCGGCCCCGCTCGTCGTGCTGGGGGCCGGGACGCTGGCGTTCGTGGCGTTCGCCCTGGCGGCCCGCGTCGAGCGGCTCCTCCGCGCCCGCGCGGCCCCGTCGGCCCGCGCCGCGCCGCC
>DASVZX010000290.1:0-19586 GCA_036391435.1 Anaeromyxobacter sp.
CGCCGAGCCCGCCGACGGCCTCGGCGATCCGGCCGGCGATCCCGACGGCGGCGAGCGCGGGCACCGTCACCCCCGCAGGAGGACGCGCGCGGCGAGCGCGACGGCGACCGCCACGCCCACCGCGCCCGCGGCGACCACGCCGCGATCCGGCGCGAGGGAGGCGAGCGTTTCGGCCGCCGCGGCGCGCTCCCGCTCCGACGCGTCCGGATCCGCCAGCACGCCCCGCGCCTCGGCCCGCGCGCGGCGGTGGTCCCCGGCCTCGAGCAGGGCCTCGGCGCGCTGCGGGAGACGCTGGCTCCGCGACATGGGCGCGGACTCTAGCAGCGGCCTCCGCCCGTCGCCAGCGCGCCCGGCGGCGCTCCGCGGCCCGTCCTCTCCCCGGAGGGCCGGCCGGCGGCGCGAGCGCGGTGCACGTGCCGGCGCGCCGGGCGGGCCGTCCGGGTGGCGCCCGGGATCCGCGCTGGCGGGCTTCCCGGCTCCCGCCTAACATCTCGCGGATGCCGCTCCCCCCGCGCCTCTCGCGCCGCGCCTTCCTGGGCGGGACGGCCGCCCTCGCGGCGGCGGCCGCGCTTCCGCGCCGGGCGCGCGCCCTGTCCGACGCGTCGAAGCTCGTCATCGGCCACGTGCAGCACGGCGGCAACTGGAACCCGCGCCCGTCGGCGCTCCGGCGGCTCGGGTGGGAGCTCGCGCGCCGCACCTCGATCGAGCCCTCGAACGACGGCGTCGCGGTCCGGCTCGACCGGCCCGGCCTGCACCGGTACCCCTGGCTCTACCTCACCGGCGCGGGGCCCCTCCCCCCGCTCTCCGAGGCGGAGCGCGCGGCGCTGCGGCGCCACCTCCAGTACGGCGGCTTCCTGCTCGTCGACTCGGCGGACGCGTCCGACGGCGGCGGCTTCGACGGGTCGGTCCGCCGGGAGCTCGCGAAGATCCTCCCCGCGGCGCCGCTCCAGCCCGTCGCGCGCGACCACGTCGTCTACAAGAGCTTCTACCTGCTGGACCGGCAGGGCGGCCGCGTCCTCGTGAAGCCCTGGATCGAGGCGCAGACGCTCGAGGGACGGCTCGCGGTCGTGTACTGCCAGAACGACCTCGGCGGCGCGTGGGCGCGGACCGAGCTCGGGGACTGGGAGTACCCGTGCACGCCGGGCGGCGAGCCGCAGCGCGAGACCGCGATCCGGCTCGGGGTGAACCTCGCGATGTACGCGCTCTGCACGGACTACAAGGACGACGCGGTGCACCTCCCCTTCATCATGCGCCGCCGGAGCTAGCCGTTGGACGCGACGTACAACGCCTGGCGGCTCACCGCGCTCACCCCGCTTTCGGCGTGGGCGCTCGTCCTCCTCGGCCTCTGCGCGCTCGCCGCCGTCGCGCTCGCCTGGCGCGGGCTGCGGGGCGAGCCCCGGCCGCGGCGCCGGGCGGCGCTCCTCGCCCTCCGCGCCGCGTCCGCGCTCCTCGCGCTGTTCCTGCTCGTCGAGCCGGCGCTGGAGCTCCTCCAGACCGCGCGCGTGCGCAACCGCTTCGCGGTGCTCGTCGACGCCTCGCGGTCGATGGCCTTCCCCGTCGAGCCGGACGGCATCTCGCGCGCCGCCGCGGCCGCCGCCGCGCTGCGGGACGGCCGGGGCAGGCTCGACGGGCTCGCGGATCGCGTCGACGTGGAGTGGTACGCGTTCGGCGGCGACGTCGCGCCCGCCGACCCCGCCGAGGCGATGAAGGGGATCGCGCCGCGGGCGGGCGCGACCGACGTCCTCGGCGCGCTCGAGGCGGTGGCCTCGGGCGCGGGCGGCTCCTCGCGCCGCCTGGCCGGCGCGCTCGTCGTCTCGGACGGCGCCGACAACGCCGCGCTCGCCGGCGGGCTCGGGGCCGAGGCCCGCGCGCGGCTCCGGGCGCTCGGCGTCCCGGTGAACACGCTCTCCGCCGGCAAGAGCGCGCCGAGGGACCTCGCGGTCGAGCGGGTCGCGGTGGACGACTTCGCGTTCGTCCGGAACACCGTCACCGTGGAGGCGACCCTCCGCGCCCGCGGCTTCGCGGACGAGGAGGTCCGGGTGGTGCTGCGGCGCGAGGGGACCGTGGTCGCCTCGAGCGTGGTCAAGCTCGAGCGGGGCAGGGAGCGCTACACCGTCCCGCTCTCCTTCGCGCCGGACCAGACCGGGACGTTCGTGTTCACCGTCGCGGCGCCGGTGCTCCCCGGCGAGGCGGTGACGGAGAACAACGCGCGCTCGTTCGTGCTCCGCGTGATCCGCGACCGCGTCCGCGTCCTGCTCGTCGCGGGCCGGCCGTCCTGGGACGTCCGCTTCCTGCGCGGCCTCCTCAAGCAGGACCCGAACGTCGACCTCGTCTCCTTCTTCATCCTGCGCTCCAACGCGGACGATCCCGGGCCGCAGCACGAGCTGTCGCTCATCCCCTTCCCGGTCCAGGAGATCTTCGGGGACCAGCTCCGCACCTTCGACGCGGTCGTCTTCGTGGACTTCGCGTACGCGCCGTACCGCGGGCTCGAGATCGAGCGGTACCTCCCGAACATCCGCGACTACGTCCGGAACGGCGGCGCCTTCGCGATGGTGGGCGGCGAGCAGAGCTTCGGCGACGGGCGCTACGGCGAGACGCCGCTCTCCGAGATCCTGCCGGTCGCGCCCATCGACGGCACGACGATGCTGGACGGGGAGGTGAAGGCCCGGCTCACGACGGACGGCCGCCGCCACCCCGTCACGAGCCTCGCGCCCGGCGACGCGCAGAACGAGGCCGCGTGGGCGGCGCTCCCGCCGGTCACGGCGGTGAACCTGACCCGCGCGCTCCCGGCCGGCTCCGGCGCCGCCGTGCTCCTCGACGTCCCGGGCGTGCAGATCCAGGGCGCGCCGGCCCCGCTCGTCGCGGTGCGGGAGGTCGGCGCGGGTCGCACGCTCGCGGTGACCACCGACGCGTCGTGGCGCTGGGGCTTCGTCGCGGCGGAGGGCGGGCAGGGAAACCGCGCCTACCTCAAGTTCTGGAACGCCGCGCTGCGCTGGCTCGTGCGCGACCCCGGCCTCGCGCCGCTCCAGGTGGAGCCGGACGCGCCCGCGGTCGAGCCGGGGCAGCCGGTGGGGCTCGCGATCTCCGCGCGCGGGCCGGACTGGGGACCGGCGGCCGGCAAGCGCGTCTCGGCGGAGCTCGTCTCGGAGGACGGGAAGACGGTCGCGCGCGGCGAGGCCGTCGCCGATCAGGACGGGACGGCGCGCCTCGAGCTCACCCCGCCCGGCCCGGGCGCGTACAAGATCGTCGCCCGCGGCGAGGGTGGCCCGGACGTCGCGACGGGCGCCGTCGCGGTCCGCGGCGCGGGACCCGAGGACGCGGACGCGGCGCCGCGGCCCGACCTCATGTCCGCCGTCGCCGAGGCGACCGCGGGGCGCTCCTCCGTCCTTCCGGGGGGCGGCCTCCCGGACCTCGCCCTGGCCGACCCCGAGGTGGTCGAGATCGGACGAAGGAAGTCCGTGCCGATCTGGGATCGCTGGTGGTACCTCGTCGCGATCGCGGGCACGCTCGCGGCGGAGTGGACGCTCCGCCGGCGATGGGGCTACTGGTGACCCGCCGTCCCCCTCGCAAACCTTTCCGGCGAGCGGCCGCAGGCGCAGCGGTTTCGCGGTCCCCTCGACAGGGGACGGACGGTGAACCTCGCGGCACGACGGCGTGTTTTCGCCGCGTCCGCGCCCGGGCACGTCGGCTGCATCGGCTCCCGGACGCATTCGCTTCCGCGCCGGCACCGCAGGCACGGCTGCGGTGACCGACCCAGCGCCGGTCGCGCCTCTCCGGGCGCGGCCGGCGTGTCGTCTTTATGATGGGTCGAACGTTCCGGAGACCCCCCGAATGAAGATCTCGAGCGGCAGCATCGTCGGCATCGACTACTCCCTCCACCTCGGCGACGGGAAGGTGATCGACGCGTCCAGCCCCGGCGAGCCGATGACCTACCTGCACGGCGAGGGGCAGATCGTGCCTGGCCTCGAGTCCGCGCTCGAGGGGCTCACGGTCGGCGACCAGAAGAAGGTGGTGCTCGCGCCCGGTGACGGGTACGGCGAGCACGATCCCAGCGGGCTGCAGGAGGTCCCGAAGGGCGCCTTCCCGCCCGGGTTCGACCCGCAGATCGGGATGGAGCTCACCGCCGAGGGGCCGAACGGCGAGCCCGTGCCGTTCACGGTGCGCGAGGTCAAGCCCGAGTCGGTCGTCATCGACCTCAACCACCCGCTCGCCGGGAAGACGCTCCACTTCGACGTGACCGTCCGCGAGGTCCGGGAGGCGACGCCGGACGAGATCGCGCACGGCCACGCGCACGGTCCACACGGTCACGACGGGTGACCGAACGCCGTCGAGTGCATTCCCCCTCTCGCCGCTGCAGCGCAGCGGGGAAACGGGGAGAGGGGCCGCGGACCCGCCCTACGGCGTCGGCGTGACCTCGTAGGTCCAGGTCTCGCTCGGCTCGACGCTGAACGCCTGCTCGACCTTCGCGTCGCCGCGCCGCACCTCGAGGTGGTGCCGGCCCACGGCGATCTCGACCTTCAGCTTGCCCAGCCCGATGCGCTTCCCGTCGAGGAACACCTCGGCGTCCTCGGGCGCTGAGACCGAGAGCGTGGCCTTCCCCGCCGGCGCGGCCGGGGCCGGCGCGGCGGCCTTGGCGACCTTGGCGGGCTTCGCCGTCTTCGCCGCGCGGGTGGCCCGGCCGGCCTTTCCGCGCGCGGGCGGCGGAGCGGACTCCGGCCCCGCCGCGGCGTCCGGGGGCGTCACCGGCGGGAGGGAAGCCGCCGCGGGCGCCGCCTCGTCGCCGGGCGGCGGCGCCTCCTGCGCGACGTCGGGGGGCGCGGGCGCCCGGGCGCGGGACAGGGCGAAGCCGATCCCGAACCCGCCCACCGCGCAGAGCGCCGCGATCCCGAGCACGACCGGGACCGCGACCCGCGGGGCGGGCGCGGGGGGCGCGGGGAAGACGCCCGCCGGGTCGACGCCGGGGCGGGTCTGGGGCGGGCGCGGGAGCTCCGCCGGGACGACCGGTCGCGGCGTCGCCGGATCCGTCGGCTCGACGATGAAGTCCTCGGAGACCTCCTCGGCCTCGTCGCCGCCCGCCCGCGCGAGCGCGTGCCCGAGCGCGCCCCGCGCGCCCTCCACCGCGGGGAGGATCGCCTCGGCGTAGGACGCGACGTCGCCCTGCGACGCGATGCGCGCGGCGGCGATCGCCTCGCCCAGGGCCGCCGCGGACGGATAGGGGCCCTCCGGCGCGGCGCCGAGCGCGCGGTCGACGGCGGCCGCGAGCTCCGCGGGGATCCCCGGGGCGTCGAGACGCGCGGGACCCGTCCCGGGCGGCTCGCCGGCGACGCACTCGAAGAGGACCGCCGCGAGCGCTCGCAGGTCGTCCGCGGGCTCGCCGCCGGTCCCCTCGCCGAAGCCGCAGAGGCGCGCCACGCCGTCGTCCCCGACGAGCACGTGGGCCGCGGACAGCGCGCCGTGCGCGAGGGGGCGCCCGTCCCCGGCGTCCGCCGCGTGCGCCCGGCCGAGGGCGGCGCAGACGTCCAGCGCGATCCGCGCCGCGACGTCGGCCGGCAGCCGCCCCCCGGCGTCGAGGAGCTCCCGCAGCGTCGCGGCGGGGCGCCAGTCCTCGACGACGGCGAGCGCGTCGCCGACCGTCTCGGTGCCGAGCACGGTGACGACGCTCGGGTGGTGCAGCCGCGCGGCGGTCTCCACGTCGCGGACGAGCGCGGCGAGCCGCTCCGGCGCGTCGAGCACCGGGGCGGGCACGAACGAGAGCACCGCCGGCCGCGCGCCGCCGGCGCCCCGATCGAGCGCGAGGACGCGCCGCCACTCGCCGTGCGGCGGGAGCGGGGCGACGGTCGTGAAGCGTCCGGCACGGGCCATCCGCCCGATGGTACACCGGGAGGCGCCCGCGCGCGCCTCCACGGCGACCGTGGCGGCGGCGGGGACGGGAGGCTAGGATGCGCGCGTGCCGCGCGTCCGCGCCGTCGTCACCGACCTCGACAACACGCTCTACCCGTGGGTCGACTACATCGTCCCCAGCCTGGAGGCGATGGTCGCCTCGCTCGCGGCGACGACCGGGCTGCCGCGCGTCCGGATCGTCCAGGCGCTGAAGGCCGTCTACTCGAAGTACGAGTCGAACGAGTACCCGTTCGCCATCCAGGAGTCCCGCATCTTCGAGCCCTACGAGGCCGACTTCGACTCCTTCAACGCCCTCGTGCTGCGCCCGGCGCGCGAGGCCTTCGTGGCCGCCCGCGACAGGTACCTGCGGCCCTACCCCGGCGTCCGCGAGACGCTCGACGCCCTGCGGGCGCGCGGCCTCAAGGTCGTGGGGCTCACCGACGCGCCTCGCAACGCCGCGGAGCTGCGCCTCAAGCACCTGCGGCTCGACGGCCACTTCGACGCGCTCTACACGCTCCCGGGCTACCCGCTCCCGGAGCACGTGGACCCGGAGATCCGCCGCAAGGAGGAGGCGGGACACTACCGGTCGCGGACGCCGGTGTTCGAGCTGCCGCCCGGGGCCGAGAAGCCGAGCAAGGACGGGCTCGCGCGGATCCTCGAGGACTTCCGGCTCGGCGGGGCCGAGGTGATCTACGTCGGCGACAACGTGAAGAAGGACATGCCGGTCGCGCAGGCCTGCGGGGCGCTCGGCGTCTGGGCCGAGTACGGGACCTACGTGTCGGGCGAGTACAGGGAGCGGCTCGCGGTCATCTCGGCGAAGTCGGTCACCCGCCGGCACGTCGCGGACGAGACGCCGCAGCGCTGGCCGCTCTCCATCTCCAGCTTCACGCAGGTGCTCGAGATCGTCGACGGCGCGCGCTGGGCGCGCCCCGCGCGCCCCGTCCCCCCTCGGCTCCGCGCCGCGGGGCGGGCCGGGCTGCGCCGGAGAGGGAGGCGCGGATGAAGGTGCTGGCCAGCTACTCGGATCTCGCGGGGCGCCGGGCGCTCGTCACCGGCGGGTCGAGCGGGATCGGGCTCGGGATCGCCGAGGCGTTCCTCGGGCAGGGCATGTCGGTCGCGGTGCAGTACCGCTCGAACCGCGCCGCGGCCGAGGCGCTCGCCGCCCGCTTCCCGGGGCGGGCGTTCCCGGTGGGCGCCGACCTCGGGACCGAGGCCGGCTGCGTCGCCTGCGTCGCGGAGGCCGTGCGCGCGCTCGGCGGCCTCGACCAGGTCGTCCACTCCGCCGCGATCTGGAACGAGGGGCCCATCGACCGCATCTCCGGCCCGCAGCTCGAGGAGATCTTCCGCGTGAACGTGTTCAGCGCGTTCCACCTCGTGCGCGAGGCGCTCCCCCAGCTCGGCCGCAGGGGGCGCGGGAACGTCATCTTCATCGGCTCGACCGCAGGGCAGCGCGGCGAGGCGCGGCACGGTCACTACGCCGCGACGAAGGGCGCGCTCCAGTCGCTCGCGATGAGCCTCGCGGTCGAGCTGGCGCCGCGCACCCGCGTGAACGTCATCTCGCCGGGCTGGGTGCGGACGCCGATGGCCGAGGCGGAGCTCCGCGACGTCGGCGCGGCGATCGCCGGCGCCCTGCCCAACCGGCGCGTGGGCGAGGTCGACGACTGCGTCCACGCCGCGCTCTACCTCGCGAGCGAGGCGTCCGGGCACCTCGTCGGCGAGGACCTCTGCGTGTCGGGCGGCGCGCTGCTCGTCGTGCCGCGCGGCCAGATCGTCTCCCGGGAGCCGTGAGGCGTCCATGCGCTTCCGCCACCACGTCTTCGTCTGCGAGAACCTGCGCGACCCCTCGGATCCGCGCGGCTCGTGCTGCGCGAAGGGGAGCGCCGCGATCCGCGACGCGTTCAAGGCCGAGCTCCACCGCCGGGGCCTGAAGGGCGTCGTGCGCGCGAACTCGTCCGGTTGCCTCGACGCCTGCGCCACCGGTCCGACGGTCGTCGTCTACCCGGAGGGCGTCTGGTACGGGCACGTCCGGCCGGAGGACGTGCCGGAGATCGTCGAGAGCCACCTCGTGAACGGCGTGCCGGTGGAGCGGCTCCGGCTGAAGAAGTTCGACTGACCGCTCCCCTCGCCGCCCCTCGGCGCCAGGGGGAGGCGGCCGGGGAGGGGGCGTCAGTTCACGAGCGGTCGCTTCCCGCGCACCGTCGAGAGCACCCGCCGCACCTCGCCGGCGTCCGACGCCGACGGCGACCGCGCGAGGTACGCCTCGAGATCGCGCGCGGCCGCGGCGGCCCCGCCGAGGCGGGCCGCGACGAGCCCGCGGTCCCTCAGCGCGTCGAGCTGCCCCGGCGTGAGCATCAGGATCCGATCGAGCACCCACCACGCGCGCACGTCGTCCCCGCGCTCGAGGTAGAGGCGCCGCAGGTTGTGCAGGGTGCGCGCGAGGATCTGCCGGAGCGAGACGGCCTCGAGGTAGCGCCGATCGAGCTCGCGCCCGCCGGTGCGGGCACGGTAGCGCGCGACGCACTCGTCGGCCGAGAGGAGCTCGCCCGAGTGGAACGCGTCCACGAAGAGCTCGGTGCCGCCCGACGACACGTACTTCACGAGGAAGTGGCCGGGGAAGCCGACGCCGTCGAGGCGCAGCCCGGCCCGGCGCGCGACCTCCATCCAGAGGACCGAGAGCGAGATCGGGATCCCGACCTTCCGCTCGAGCACCTCGTTCAGGTAGGCGTTGCGGGGGTCGTGGTCGTCGCGCTCGTTCCCGCGGAACCCCTCCTCCTCCACGAGCACCTGCCGGAGCGCGCTCAGCAGGGACGCGGCGCGCTCCCGCGCCGGCGCGCGTGCGCGCACGCGCTCGCCGAGCCGGTCGAGCCGGACGAGGACCTCCTCGACGTCGAGGTCCGGGTACTCCTCCTCGGCGATGGCGAGCACCGCCTCGTCGAGCGGCACCGGATCCCGCCCGATGAGCTCCCCGAAGCGGGCGCGCGCGCGGCTCTCGAGCGCGACCGTCATCAGGGCACCCGCGCGGCGAGGTCCTCGTGGAAGCGCCGCTCGTCGCGCGCGAGCGCGAGCGCCGCCGCGGCCGTCGGGGGCGGGACGATCCCGCCCGGGACCGCCGCGATCTCGCGAAGCGCGCGGGCCAGGCCCGCCCACCCCTCCGCGAGCGCGGCCATCCGGCCCGAGAGGCCGAGCGCGGCGAGGCCCGGGACGAGCGCCTCCCCCTCGCGCAGGAAGGCCGCGTAGAGCGCGCGGAAGAGCCCGCCCCCGGTGCCGCGCAGCTCGATCACCTGGTACGCGTACTTGAAGCACCAGGCGCGGTCCGCCTCGCCCGCGGCGCGCGCCGGCCACTCCGGGAGATCGGCCGCGAACCGCTCCAGCGCCGAGATCCCGGCGACGCCGTCCGGCTCGAGGAGCATGTCCCGCGCCTGCCGCCGCAGCGCCTCGCGGACCGCCTCGGCGAGCTGCCGCGGCCGCGGCGGCGCGTCGATCTCGAGCCACGGCCGGCCCGGGATGCCGAAGGGCGGCGCGATCGACGCGCGGGCGCGCTCGAGGGCGTCGAGCGGCACCTCGTCGAGCCCGGGCCGGTCGCCGTCGGCGACGAGCGCGACGCCGCGATCGGCGTCGTAGCCCGCGAGCACGACGCGGTGGCCGCCGAACCGGGTCTTCGTGCGCCAGTACGGCAGCTCGGCGAGGTCGGTCGAGAGGATGGGCGCGACGCCGCGATCCACGGCGGCGCGCACCGCGGCCCACGCGCGGGCCGGGTCGTCCTCCTCGCGCGCGCGGCAGGGCGCCCCGAGCACCTCGCACGCGGTCCGCTCGAGGTGCGCGTGGCGCCCCTGGAAGAGGTGCGTCGGCGAGAGCGACGGGGAGACGAGGTAGTAGAACCCGAGCCCCGCACCGAGGCCGAAGGCCATCGCCTCGGACAGGTCGACGCCGCGCAGGCGCAGGACGTCGGCGAGCGCCGTCGACCCGCAGTGCACGCCGGGGCGGTGGGAGAAGCCGGAGATGACCATCGGGGGTCTCATAGTGGCGCGAACGCGCGCGCGGCACCAGAACGTCCGAATCACGCCCGGGCGGAGGTCCCGGGTGCGGCGTGGACGCGCGCCCGGCGCCGCGGTATCGCTCTCGCGTGCGCCCGGACGAGACCTCCCGCGAGACCGTGCTGCCGTTCTCCTCGGACGCCGCGCTCCGCCGGCAGTTCGCCGTCCTCAACGAGCCCATCCCCGGGAACCTGCGGTTCGGGATGCTCCTCGAGGTGCTCGACCGGCTCGCGGCGGACGTCGCGATGGACTACGCCCGCCGGGCCCGGCCCGACGCGCGCGTGGTCACGGCGGCGCTCGACGAGATCGTCGTGCGCGGCGTCGCCGACGTGACCCGCGATCTCCGCTGCGTCGCGCGCGTCAACCACGTCGGGCGGACCTCGATGGAGGTCGGCGTCCGCGTGGACCGCGACGGGGGGGCGGACCACGTCGCGTCCTGCTACTTCACGATGGTCGCGCGCGACGGCGACGGGCCGGACGCGCGCAGCGTCCGGGTGCCCCCGCTCGAGGGCGGCGACGCGCTCGCGCAGGTGCGGGCGGCGCGCGCGCTCGAGCGGCGCGCCGCGTACGGCAGGCAGGCCGAGGCGGCCGTGGAGCCGCCCTCGCGCGACGAGTACCTGTGGCTCGACCGGCTCCACCGCGCGCAGGAGTCGCGGGCGTTCTCCGGCGCGCTCGCCTCGACGCTCGTCGCGGAGGCGTGGGAGCGGACCTACCCCGAGCAGGAGAACCTCTCGAAGGTGATCTTCGGCGGCTACATCATGCGCCGGGCGCACGAGCTCTCGTCGATCTGCGCGGAGCGGATCGCGCCGGGGCGCCCGGTCATCGCGGCCGTGAACCGGATCAACTTCTTCGAGCCGGTCCGGATCGGCGACAAGCTCCACCTCACGAGCCGCGTGGTCCACACGCAGGGGCCCGCGATCTGCGTGGAGACCTCGATCGAGCGGGTGAGCCGCGACCGGACGGCGCGCGCCCTCTCCAACTCCTGCCTCTTCACGTTCGTGAACGTCGACGCGTCGCTCGCGCCCGCCGACGTCCCCGAGGTGCACCCGACGACGTACGCGGAGGACGCCCGCGCCCTCGCCGCCAGCCGGAACCTCCGGAACCTGCTCGGGCACACGTCCAGGGGGTGGCTCGCCCGGGCGCTCGCGCCGCCGGCGCGGGAGTGACGGCCCGGCCCGGGTCCCGACCCTCCCCGGAGGGCCGCTTCCGCGCCGCGGCGCTCGCGTGTAGAGTCTCGCGCCGCGATGGCGACCACCGACCTCGACGCCGAGACGGCGATGACCGCGGTCGAGACGCTCGACGACCTCATCACGCGGCAGCGGGCGAAGGTGCTCGCCGCCGCCCGCCGGCTCCGCCCGGGGCTCCGGGAGGACGACCTCCGCAACGCGACCGCGTTCCCAGAGGTCGTCCAGGATCCCGCGTTCCGGTTCGAGGAGGGGCAGCTCACGGGCCTGCTCGCGGCGCGGATCGCGCTGCAGCGGCGGCTGCTCGGGGACGACGTGGCCCAGGGGTGATCCCGGTCCCGGGCCGGGCGCGCGAGCCCCTTGACGGGCCCCCGGGCCTTCTCTACATTCGCGCCCCTGCCATTCCCCAGTAGCTCAGTTGGCAGAGCAGCGGACTGTTAATCCGCTTGTCCGTGGTTCGAGTCCACGCTGGGGAGCCATCAAAACCGGGGGGTTACGGGGTGACCGTAACCCCCCGGTGTCGTCCTGGCGCCGGGAAGCACCGCGGCCAAGCAGGGAAGGAAGCGGAAAGCGCTCGCGAGAGCATCACAGCGGTCGAGGGGGTCTGCCGGGTACTCCATGGCGTACGAAGTGGACTTCGAGGACGTGTCGACGATCGGGCTGGAGTCGTCGCCCGTGGCACGCGCGCTCGCGGGAATGCGCGCCCACGAGGCGCGCTACTTCAGGAACAAGTACGGCCACGTCTTCGCGGTCGAGCCGGCGAGCAAGGCGCGGAAGACGATCGCGTGGGTCCACCGCATCCTGAAGGAGGAGCGCGACCTCGTCATCCGGTCCCGCCCCCTGGAGGCGACGGCGTTTCAGGTCGAGAACATCCGCTGGGCGTACGTCTTCTACGAGAGCGGCCTGGCGATCAACGTGCTGTACACGATCGACGACAGGAAGAGGCGAGCCGTCGGGTTCAAGCTCTCCGACGGGATGGACGTCCCGGCCGAGCTCGCGCCGCGCTTCAAGTTCGCGAAGCAGAAGTCGAAGCTGGCCGGCACCATCCGCGGATCGTTCTTCGTGATCAAGGGCGAGTACTGACGCCTCTCGTCCCCCGCGCCCTTGCCTGGCCGCGCCGCAGGTGACACGTCGTCGTCCGGAACCCGCCATGCCCATCGTCCCCGCCACCCTCGAGTCCGCGAACCGCATCCCCTTCGTCGCCGCGCTCGGCATCCGCCTCGTCGAGATCGGCGAGACCCACGCGCGCATGCGCGTCGAGGTCGGGCCCGATCACCGGAACTACTTCGGCGGCGTCCACGGCGGCCTCATCGCGACCCTCGTGGACACCGTCTGCTTCTTCCCGCGGCCGCTCCTCCCCTCCGGGCGCGAGGTGACGACCTCGAGCCTCGCGGTGAGCTACGTCCGCGCCCCCAAGGTCGGGGACGTCCTCACCTCGCGGTGCGACCTCCTCCACCTCGGCCGCCGCACGGCGAGCCTCACCGTCCGCGTCGAGGACCAGCACGGCAAGCTCGTGGCGCACGGGACCGCGACCCTCCTCGTCCTCGGCGGCGCGGTCGCGAGCGACGACGCCGCGGGCTGACCGCGCCTCGACGCGCCCTGCGAGGACGCGCCCTACGAGGACGACCGCGCGCCGGCCCGGGCGGGCGCGCCCCGCGGCCCCCGCAGCGGGAGCTCCAGCACGAAGGTGGAGCCGCCGCCCGGGGGGCTCTCGAGCCGCACGCTCCCGCCGTGCCCCTCGGCGATGCGCCGCGCCATGAAGAGGCCGAGGCCGAAGCCGCCGTAGTGGCTCGACGGGACGGCGCGCTCGAAGCGGCCGAAGATGCGCTCATGCTCGCGCGCGTCGACCCCGATGCCCCGGTCCCGGACCGCGACGCGCGCCGTGTCCCCGGAGGTCTCGACCGTGACGTCGACCGGCCGGCCCTGCCCGAACTTGAGCGCGTTCGAGAGGAGGTGCGCCACCGCCTGCTGGACGCGCGCCCGGTCGAAGGACGCGGGCGCCGTGTCCGGCGCCGAGAACCGGACCTCCACCTGGCGCCGCGCGGCGTCGCCGGAGAGCCCGGCGACCGCCTCGCGGATCGCCTCGGCGAGGTCCCCCTCCTGCGGCGCGATCGACAGCCGATCCGGGTCGAGCTGCGACACGTCGAGGAGCCCGTCCACGAGGTCGGCGAGGCGCGAGACCTGCCGGAGCGCCGCGTCCGCCTTCGCCGCGACGCGGTCGGGCTCCACACCGCCCCGCGCGAGGACCGCGCGCAGGCTCTCGACCTGGAGGCGCAGGCTCGTGAGCGGCGTCCGCAGCTCGTGGGACGCGATCCGCATGAACTCGTCGCGGGCGTCCACGGCGTCCCGGAGGTCCTGCTCGACCGCCTTGCGGGCCGCGACGTCCTCCGCGGCGGCGACGTAGTAGCTCGGCCGCCCCGCGGGGTCCCGCACGAGCGACGCGGTGAGGTTCACCCAGGCGACGGTCCCGTCCTTGCGGACGTACCGCTTCTCGATCCCGTACGCGTCGAGCTCGCCCGCGCGGAGCCGGCGCGACCGCTCCCGGTCCGGGGCGACGTCGTCCGGGTGCGTGAGCGCGTCGGCCGTCATGCCGCGCAGCTCCTCCTCGGAGTACCCGAGGATGTCGCGGTAGCGCGGGTTCACCCGCAGCCAGCGGCCGTCGAGGCCGACGTCGGCGACGCCGACCGGCGCGTTCTCGAAGATCGACCGGAACCGGTCCTCGCTCGCGCGGAGCGCACCCACCGAGCGCCGGAGGGCGAGCCACAGCAGGACCGAGAACGTGATGCCCAGCGCCGTCGCCGCGAAGAGCCCCGCGAAGGCGGTCCGCGCAGCGCCCTCCAGCTCCCGGCGCCGCGCCTCGAACGCCGCGCGGCGCACGCGCTCCAGCGCGTCGAGCCCGGCGTCGGTCCGCCGGCGGGGCGGCACCACCTCGCGCTCGAACCGCTCGACGAGGTCGGCGGGCCCGGCGCGCGCGCGCGCGGCGGCGAGCGCGTCCCAGCGCGCATCGCTCGCGTCCTGCTCGGCGAGGAGCGACCCCGCGAGCGCGGCGGTGTCGGGCCGCGCGGCCGCGCGCACGAGCAGCGCGCGGGCCTCGTCGCGGTGCTCGACCGAGGCGGCGAGGGTCCTCGGATCCCCGGTGATGAGGAACTCGCGCGCGAGCCGGGCGGCGATCGCGCTCACCTCGCGGAGCCGCACCGTCTCGACGAGCGCGTCCATCTGCTCGCCCACGAGCAGCTCGCGCGCGGCGTTCACCCGCCGGAAGCTCAGGTAGCCGCCGAACCCCACCGCGAGGACGACGGCGAGCGCGGCGGCGGCGAGCTCGCCGGGGAGCCCCAGCCCCTTCACCCCGCCGGGTCGGCTGCCCGGACGGGCCGACCGCCTCGCCATGGCCGTTCGCCTCGCTCCGTCCGTCGCTGCGCCCCTTCTGGTACCACCGATCGGGATGCCGCGGGCCGACCGTTTGGGGCCCCTGCGACGGTTGACGGGCGGCGCGCCGTGCCCAAGGTTGCGGTGATGCGGACGCCCCCCGACCCGCACGAGCAGGCCGACTACCGCGCGCTCGTCGATGCGCTCGCCCGCGAGGGCCTGCCGCGCCGCGCCGAGGCGACGCGCGCCGTCGAGGCGGTGGTGTGCGCGCTCTCGCAGCGCATCCCCGGACCCGAGTTCGAGAAGCTCCGGGAGCTCCTCCCCGATCCGTTCCGCAGCCGCCTCCTCGCGTGCGAGCGGCACGCCGTCGCGCCGCGCGCGTCGTTCGCTTCCGCCGAGGACTTCTACGAGGTCGTCGCGGAGGACCTGGACCGCTCTCCGGACGAGGTCGAGGCGACCGTCCGGGCGGTGTTCGCCGCGATGCGGACGCAGCTCCCCGAGCCGGACGCAGACGACATCGCCGGGCTCCTCCCGCCGGAGCTGGAGCCCCTCTGGCGGCGCCCGTCGTGACCCGCGTCACCGCCCGCGCTTCGACCGGAGCCGCTTCAGCCGGACCGCGTCCTCGCGGTCGCGCTCGTCGAGCGCGGCCGCGATGCGCGCCGCCTCGGCGGCCAGCGACGGCAGGAGCAGCTGCTCGAGCGCGTTGATGCGGCGGGACGTCTCCTGCGTCTCCTCGCCGAGCCGCGCGAGGTGGATCTCGCGCGAGGCGATCCGGAGGAGCACGTCGAGCGCCTCCTCGTGCCGGCGCGCCGCCTCGACGCCCGCCGGCCCCCAGCTCGTGACCGCGCTCCCGCGCGCCTCCGCCGCCCGGAGGAGCGGCGGCGCGGTCACCGACGGCGTCGGCACGCCCCACACCCGGCGCACCTCCACCCGGACCGGGACGTCGCGCGACGCCACGTCGGCGAGCGACTCGAGCGCCCCCTGGCCGTCGAGCGCCCTCGACAGGGCGAGCGCCTTCACCGCCTCGCGCAGCACCTCGTCGAGCCTCGCGCGCCCCTCGAGGACGTCCTTCATCATCCGCCAGATCTCCCCGGCGAGCACCTCGCGCTTCGCCCGCAGCAGCCGCGCCCCCTTCCCGGCGACGTCGCGGCGCCCGCGGACCTCGAGCAGGCCCATGCGCGTCGTGGGCGAGCGGTTCACGCGCCTCCCTTCCCGCGCCGCGCCTCGACGAGGGCGGACGGGATGCGGGTCAGCAGCTCGGGCGGAAACGCCGAGAGCAGCTTCCACCCGAGCTCGAGCGTTTCCTCGATGGAGCGGAACGCGCCGCCCTGGCCGACGAGCTCCGCCTCGAACCGGTCGGCGAACTCGAGCTGCCGCCGCTCGTCCTCGCCGAGGTTCGCGGCGCCCACGATGGCCGCCATGCGGCGCACGTCGCGCCCCCGGGCGTAGCAGGCGTAGAGCTGATCCGCCACGGGCCGGTGGTCCTCGCGCGTCCGACCCGGCCCCGACCCGAGCCCCATGAGGCGCGAGAGGGACGGCAGCACGTCGATGGGCGGGTAGACGCCCTTCCGGTCGAGGTCGCGGGAGAGCACGATCTGCCCCTCGGTGATGTAGCCGGAGAGATCGGGGATGGGGTGGGTGAGGTCGTCGTCCGGCATCGTGAGGACGGGGAGCTGCGTCACCGATCCCGGCCGGCCCACGATGCGCCCGGCGCGCTCGTAGATCGCCGCGAGGTCCGTGTACATGTAGCCCGGGTAGCCGCGCCGGCCGGGGACCTCCTCGCGCGCGAGCGCGACCTCGCGGAGCGCCTCGCAGTAGGCGGTCATGTCGGTGAGGACGACGAGGACGTGCATCCCGTGGGTGAACGCGAGGTGCTCGGCGCAGGTGAGCGCGCAGCGCGGCGTCATGAGCCGCTCGATGGGCGGGTCGTCCGCCCTGGAGAGGAACACGACCGTCCGGTCGAGGACGCCGGCCGACCGGAACGCCTCGAGGTACGCGTCGTACTCGCGGAACGGCGCGCCCATCGCCGCGAACACCACGGCGAACCGCTCTCCCCCGCCGCGGACGCGCGCCTGGCAGACGATCTGGGTGGCGAGCCGGCCGGCCGGGAGCCCCGCGCAGGAGAAGATCGGCAGCTTCTGGCCGCGGACGAGCGTGTTCATGCCGTCGATCGCGGAGACGCCGGTCTCGATGAAGTCCTGCGGCTTCTCGCGCCGCATCACGTTGAGCGCCGCGCCCCCGATCGGGAGCCGCGCCTCGGCGATCGGCGCCGGCACGCCGTCCGCGGGCCGGCCGAGGCCGTCGAGCACGCGCCCGAGCATCGTCCGCGAGACGCCGAGCTTCGCGACCTCTCCGGAGAGCGTCACCTCCACGCGATCCGGCGCGATCCCCCGGGTCTCCTCGAGCACCTGGATCGCGACGCGGGCCCCGGAGATCTCGATGACCTGCCCGCTCCGCTCCTCGGCGCCCGTCCGGATCCGGACGATCTCGCCGAGGCGGGCCGAGGGCACCGCCTCGAGGAAGAGGAGCGGTCCCGCGATCGCGTGCGCCCCCCGGATCCTCCGCGTGACGAGATCCATCGCTCCCTCACTCCGCCTCGAGCCGCTCGAGCGACGTCTCGATCTCCGCCCGCAGCGCCGAGGCGGCGGGGGGCATCTCCCCGGCGGGCGTGCGGGCGAGCCGGACGAGCTTCGTCCCCGTGCCGGTGTCGAGGATCGACCGGAGCGGCACGCCCGCCCCCACCGCCGCCGCCGCGCGCCGGTTCCAGTCGAGGAACAGCTGCAGCATCAGGAACGCCTTGTGCGGCGGGCAGGTCGCGTCGGCGGGATCGTAGGCGCTCTGGCGCAGGAACCCCTCCCGCAGCAGGCGCGCCGTCTCGAGCACGAGCCGCTCCGCGTCCTGCAGCGACTCCGTCCCGACGAGCTCGGCCACCTCGGCGATCTCGCGCTCCCTCTGCAGGAGCTTCATCGCCCGGTCCCGCAGCGCGCCGAAGCCCTGCCCACCCTCCCGCTCGAACCAGTCGCCGAGCCGCTCCGCGTCGAGGCTGAAGGAGACGCCCCAGTCGATCGCGGGGTAGTGCCGGCGGTGGGCGAGGTCCGCCGAGAGCGCCCAGAGCGCGCCGGTCGCGCGCAGGGACGCCTGGGTCACGGGCTCGGAGAGGTCGCCGCCGGGCGGCGACACCGCGCCGACGATCGTGACGGCCCCCTCCCCGCCCCCGAGCGTCACGACGCGCCCCGCCCGCTCGTAGAACCGGGAGAGCCGCGAGGCGAGGTAGGTCGGGTACCCCTCCTCGCCCGGCATCTCCTCGAGGCGCGCGGAGATCTCGCGCAGCGCCTCCGCCCAGCGGGAGGTCGAGTCGATCATGAGCGCGACCGACCGGCCCATGTCGCGGAAGTACTCGGCGATCGTGCAGCCCGTGTAGATCGACGCCTCGCGCGCCGCGACCGGCATGTTGGAGGTGTTCACGACGAGCACGGTCCGGGCGAGGAGCGGGCCGCCGGTGCGCGGGTCGACGAGCCGCGGGAACTCGTCGATCACCTCGGCCATCTCGTTGCCGCGCTCGCCGCAGCCGACGTACACGACGACGTCGGCGGCGCCCCACTTGGCGAGGCTCTGCTCGAGGATGGTCTTCCCGGTGCCGAAGCCGCCCGGGACCATCGCGGTCCCGCCGGCGCAGACCGGGAAGAAGCAGTCGAGGACGCGCTGCCCCGTGAGGAACGGCGCGTCCGCCGCGATCCGGCGCGCGACCGGGCGCGGCCGCCGCACCGGCCAGCGGTGCGCGAGGCAGACCACGTGACCGCCCTCGAGCCCCACCACCGGCGCGTGGACCGTCGCCGGCCCCGGGCGCACCTCGGCGACGCGCCCCGCGACGCGCGGGGGGGCGAGGATCGGGTGCTCGACGCCGCCGTCCCGGGCGACGCCCACGCGGACGCCCGGGCGCAGGACGTCGCCCGGCGCGACGCACGGCTCGAAGTCCCACCGCCTCTCCGGATCGAGCGCCGGGATGCGCACGCCGCGGCCCAGGAAGTCTCCCTGCCGCTCGGCGAGCTCGGCCAGCGGCCGCTGGACGCCGTCGAACACGCGGCCGAGCAGCCCCGGGCCGAGCTCGACCGAGAGCGATTCGCCCGCCGCCTCCGCCGGCTCGCCGAGCGCGAGCCCCGCCGTGTCCTCGTAGACCTGCACCGTGGCGAGGTCGCCCTCGATCCGGATCACCTCGCCGAGGAGCCGCTCCTCGCCGACGTACACCACCTCGTTCAGGGCGACGCCCGGCAGCCCGCTCACGGCCACCGTCGGGCCGGCCACCCTCACGAGCCGCGCGCTCACGATCCGCCTCCGCCGAGCTTGACGCCGTAGCCGATGGCGCGCCGGACGAGCGCCGCGACGTACGCGCGCCCGCGTCCCTCCTCGCCGAGCCGCCGCGGCAGCGCGAACGGGAGGATCACGGGCAGCCCGCGCTCGCGAACCCGCCGCAGGACCCTCGCCGGCACCGCCTGCAGGAGCGCCTCCTCCACCGCGAGGACGCCGACGTGCGGATCCGACACGAGCCGGCGGAACGCGGCCGCCTCGCCGCCCGGCGGCACCTCCTCGACGGTCGCGCCGGCGAGCCGGAACCCGAGCCCGTCGCCCGGACGCACCGCGACCGCGAGCGACAGCCTCGCCGCGTCGCCGCCGGCGTCCGCCGCGCCCGCCGCCGCCCCGCGCGCCACGTCAGACCTCCACCAGGTCGAGGAGCTCGTCCGCGGCGAGCCCCAGCTCGGCGCCGCGCAGCAGGACCGCGACGCGCCGGACCTCCGCGCGCCGCTCGGCGAGGTACGCGAGCGGCACCGCGATCGAGAGCGGCCGGGCGCGCGCGTCGCGCCGCAGCGGCGCGAGCGCCGCGCGCTCGAGCTCCGCGTCCGCGCCCCAGGGGGTCTCGAGCGCTCGCGGGTCGATCCCGGGGAAGAGCCGCGCCAGCGCGGCGCGGACGTCCGCGGCCGGGGCGCCCGCGAGGCGGCGGAGCTCCGGTCCTCGGAGCCGGCGGCCGCCCTCGAGGAACGGCTCGCCGCGCGGCGGCGTCCCGGCGAGCGCGACGAGCGTCCGGGCGTTGCGCGCGTCGATCCGATCCTCGAGGTGCCGGCGGAGC
>DASVZX010000291.1:0-7554 GCA_036391435.1 Anaeromyxobacter sp.
GTCGCGCCGGGGATGAGCGCGCCCGGGGCGCGCTCGCGCGGGCGCGGCCCGCGGAGCGTCGGCGGCAGGTCGTCCGCGGTGAGCTCCGTCGCCTTGCAGAGCACCACCGCGCGCTCGATCACGTTCTCGAGCTCGCGGACGTTGCCCGGCCAGTCGTGCGAGAGGAGCGCGTTCAGCGTGCCGGGGGCGAGGCCGCGGATCTCCTTGCCGTACGCCTTCGAGTACTTGTCGATGAAGTGCGAGACGAGCGCCGGGATGTCGCCCTTGCGCTGGCGGAGCGGCGGCAGCGTCACCGCGACGACGTTGAGCCGGTAGTAGAGGTCCTCCCGGAACTTGCCGGTCTTCACCTCGGCGGCGAGGTCGCGGTTCGTCGCGGCGACGAGCCGCACGTCGACCTTGATCGTCTGCGTGCCGCCGACGCGCTCGAACTCCTTCTGCTGGAGCACGCGCAGCAGCTTGATCTGGAGCGCCGGCGTGATGTCGCCGATCTCGTCGAGGAAGAGCGACCCGCCGTCGGCGAGCTCGAAGCGCCCCTCCTTGCGCCCGATCGCGCCGGTGAAGGCGCCCTTCTCGTGGCCGAAGAGCTCGGACTCGAGGAGCGTCTCGGAGAGCGCGGCGCAGTTCACCTTGATGAACGGCTTCTCGGCGCGCGGCGACTCCTCGTGGAGCGCCTGCGCGATGAGCTCCTTTCCGGTCCCGGACTCGCCCAGGATGAGCACGGTGGCCCGGGTCGGCGCGGCGCGCTTCACGACCTCGTACACCGCCTGCAGCTCGGGCGCGTCGCCGACGATGTTGTGGAACCGGTACCGCTCGCGCACGCGCTCGCGCAGGTTCGCGGTGTCGCGCTGGAGGCGCAGCTTCTCGAGCGCCTTCTCGATGACGACGAGCACCGCGTTCACGTCGAGCGGCTTCACGAGGTAGTTCTCGGCGCCCGACCGCATCGCCTCGACCGCCGCCTCGACGCTCGCGAACGCCGTCATCATCACGAACACCGCGTCCGACCCCTGCTCGCGCGCGCGCTTGAGGAGCGTGATGCCGTCCATCCGGGGCATGCGGACGTCCGCGAGCACCGCCGCGGGCGCGAACCCGGGCAGGAGCGCCAGGGCCTCCTCGCCGTCGGCCGCCTCGGCGACCTCGTACCCCTCCTCGGTGAGGATCGTCCGCAGCGCGACGCGGGCGTTCTGCTCGTCGTCGACGACGAGGATCCGCTCCTTGCCCGCGCGGGTACCTGTATTTGGGTTGATCATGCCCTCTCGTTCTTGACGGCGGTGCGCAAACGGTGCGGAAGCCCGCAGGTTATGCACGATTCCGCCGATGGCGTCCAGTTGGCTTCGGGACGAACGGCCGTTCCTGCTGGTGCAGTGGCGTGCGGGTCACCGGAGCACACCCGGGGGCGCTCACCCCGCGCCGGGAGGGGCTCCGCCGCCCGTACCCTCGATGCGCCCGAGGCGGTCGTAGGGGCGCCAGCGGAACCGCGCGCCGAGCGACTCCGCGACCCGCCGGCAGGCGGCCTCCGACATGCCGGGGAGCGCGACCGCGCTGGCCGCGACGTCCGGGATCGCGCCGGCGCAGCTCCGCACGAACGCCTTCACCGCCTCGTACGCCGCGGCCCCGTAGCGGCTCGGGCACACGCGCGCGTAGGTCTCCGCGTCCGGCGCGTTGAGCGACACCGACACGGCGTTCACGCCCGCGGCGGCGAGGAGGGCGGCCACGTCCTCGCCCTCCCGGAGCGTCGCGAGCCCGTCCGTGTCCACCCGGATCCGGCGGACGCCCGCGGCCCGCAGCCGGCGCGCCAGATCGAGCAGGACGGCGAGCCGCCGCGTCGGCTCGCCGAGCCCGGTGAAGACGACCTCCGCGCGGCCCTCGATCCCCGCGCGCAGCGCGGCCCTCCAGACCTCGTCGGCGCTCGGCGCGCGCGAGAGCTTCAGATCGAAACCCCCGACGACCCAGTCGCCGTCGCGGATCTTCGGGCAGAAGGTGCACGCGAGCGTGCAGGCGCTCGTCAGGTTCAGGTACAGCGCGTCGCCGAGGACGTAGGCGAGGACGGGCTCGCCGCGGCTGCGGGGTGCGGGCGTCACGGCGCCCCGTGTCTATCAGGAGGACCGGCGAGGTGCCAATGGGGGTGGCAGCCGCGGCGCGGATCGCGCGCGCCGAGCCCCGTGAACGTGAACGCGCCCGAGCCCGAGCCCGGCTCCTCCTCGGGCGCGTGCACGGGCGCGGGCTCGTTCACGGGATCGCTCGAACCGAGCCCCGCTGTCAGCCGGCTGCCCCTCCGCTCGGAATCGGCACCCTCAGTCGAGCGGGTGCGTCTGGCCGCTGCACGCGAGGCAGTAGCGCGCCTCGGGGATCGCGCGGAGCCGCTGCAGGCCCATCGGGCCGCCGCAGCTCAGGCAGGTGCCGTAGCGCCCCTCCTGGATCCGGAGCAGGGCCGCCTCGATCTCGGCGAGCTCGCGACGCACGAGCTCGCTCCGCGGCTCGGGCGCGGCCTCGTAGTCGGACCAGCGCGCCGCGGGATCGCCGGGCATGCCGGGGATGGAGGGATCGTCGGACAGCGAACGGCGGCGCCGCAGCAGGACCTCTCGCGCCTCCGCCTCGATGCGGCTCATGCCCCGGGCCCTTTCACGTCGCGTGCCCGGGGAAAACCCCCGAGGTTTCGTGCGGTTCCCCCGCGAGAGTTGCACGTCGGCCCCTCCGGCGCGCACCCGTTGCGCAGCGAGCGCCGGTCCGCCTCCCGCGAGGTTCCGCGCTCCCCCGCGCCGGCGCGGCCCCTGCGAACGACGGCGGCGAGCGCGCCCAGGGCGTCCAGGGGGCTGAACGGCCCGGTGACCGAGCCGCAGGTCCGGTCGCTCGACGCCACCGGCGCGACGCTCGCGTGCTCCCGGACGGTGGGCGCGTCGTCCGGTCCCTGCCCGCCGCCGCGCGACGCGGCGGTCCCGGTCAGTGCCGGTATCGCATCGACCGACGGTGCATGTGCTGGCAGCGCGGCCGCGGGCCGCGAACGCCGGCCCGCGCGATCTCCGCCTCGCTGACGGTCCCGAGGATGAGCCCGCCGAGCGCGACGGGGAGGCAGCCCACGCCGGCCTCGCTCATCGTGACGGCGGCCTCCTCGACCTCCGCGTCCGGGCGGACGGTGAGCACGGGCACCGTCATGCGATCGCAGACCGCCGTCTCGGGGCGCGCGCCGCGCAGATCGCACGCGCAGAGGATCCCGACCAGGTTCTCGTCCTCCATGACGAGGACGTGCTCGGCCCCCGTCCGGCGCACGATCGCGACGGCGTCGGTGAGCGGGGAGTCGGGCGTCACCGTCACGACCGACCGGTTCATCGCCTCGGAAACGAGCGTCATGGCGCTCTCCCCCGCGCGGCCCCTACAGCGGGACGGGGTCGCGCGTCGTCTTCGATGGGACCCGCACCGTCAGGACGGGGCAGGTCGAGCGGCGCAGCACCGCCTCCGCGACGCTCCCGATGAGGAGGCGCGAGAGCCCCGTGCGCCCGTGCGTCCCCATCACGATCAGATCCGTCCCGCCGTCCTTCGCGATCTGGAGGATCGTGTCGGAGGGCTCGCCCGCCTCGACCCGCACCGACAGCTGCTTCGGCCTGGCGGCGGTCTTGGCGAGGAAGTGCTCGACCTCGCGCGTCACGTCGATGCGGGTCTGATCCCACCCCGGCTGTCCCGCCGCGACCGGGAGGAGCGCGAGGGTGTCCGGCCCGACGTAGCCGGGCGGCTCCCAGACGTGGAGCACGTCGAGCTCCGCGCCGAACCTGCCGGCGAGGAAGGTGGCGTACTCCAGCGCCGCCCGCGCGGACGGCGAGAAGTCGATCGGCACGAGGACGCGGGTGACCGCGGGCAAACGGCGTACCTCCTCGCCCTCATTGTAGCAGCGCCGAGGGGCGCGGAGGCGACGAGCTCACGCGCGGGGCCCCCTCGCGGGCGTGCGCCTGCCCGCACGACGGGGCGCGCTACCTCCGGTCCGCCGCGCGCGCGACGAGCGCGTACCCGAGCGCGAACGCCGCTGCGGCCGGGAGGAGCCACCAGCCGCGCGCCACGCGCTGCTCGATGACGTCGATCCGGTCGCCGAGGAGGAGCAGCGCCCAGCGCCCGGCGCGGTGCTCAGGGACCCGGTACGCGGCGCGGCGGACGAGCCCCGAGAGCCCGCGCGCCGGCTGCGCGGTGCCGAACACCGGGGTCGCCTCGCGCAGCCCGGAGCGCCCGAGGAGCGGCGTCCCGCGCTGCTGCTCGGGACGGTCCCAGTGCGCGCCGGGGTCCGCCGCCGGACGGTGCGTCCGCGGCACCCCGGGCCGCACCCCCGGCACCGCGTCCGGCGCGCTCCACGGCATCCCTCCCCGCCCGTCCGACCCGTCCCGATCCATGGTCCTCCCCGCCGCCTCACGCGCTCGGGAGGAGGACGCACTTCACGCAGCCGTCCTCCTTCCGGTCGAAGAGGTCGTACGCCCGCTGCGCGTCCTCGAGCGGGAAGCGGTGGGTGACGAGCTCGCGAGCCCGCAGCCGGCCCGCGCGCACGTGCTCGACGAGGCGCGGCAGGTACCGCTTCACGTTCGCCTGCCCCATCCGCAAGGTGAGCCCCTTGTTCATGGCGACGCCGAGCGGGACGAGGTTCGCCGGCGGCCCGTACACGCCGACGATCGACACGGTGCCCCCCTTGCGGACCGCGTGGATCGCCCAGGACAGCGCGACGGCGGAGCCGGGCGCGATCCGGAGCTTCCGCCCGAGGAGCGTCTGCAGGGGCGAGCCGCTCGCCTCGAGCCCGACCGCGTCGATGCAGACGTCCGGCCCGCGGCCGCCGGTCGCCTCGCGCAGCGCGGCGACCGCGTCGTCGGCGCGGGAGAGGTCGATCGTCTCCGCGCCCGCCCAGCGCTCGGCGAACCGGAGCCGCGCGTCCACGCGGTCGAGCGAGATCACGCGCCCGGCCCCCAGGAGCCAGGCGCAGCGCGCGGCGGCGAGCCCGACCGGCCCGCAGCCGAGCACCGCGACGGTGTCCCCCTCGGCGATCCCGCCCATCTCCGCGGCCTGGTAGCCGGTGGGGAGGACGTCGGTGAGGAGCAGCGCGTCGTCCTCGTCCATGCCCTCCGGGAGCTTCATCGGGCCCACGTCGGCGAACGGGACGCGCACGTACTCGGCCTGGCCGCCGTCGTAGCCGCCGGTCGTGTGCGAGTAGCCGTAGATGCCGCCGGCGAGCCCGTTCGACGGGTTCGAGGACTCGCAGTCGCCGAACAGGCCGCGGCTGCAGTAGAAGCAGGTCCCGCACGCGATGTTGAACGGCACCGTGACGCGATCGCCGCGGCGCAGGGTGCGCACCGACGCGCCGGTCTCGACCACCTCGCCCGTGAACTCGTGGCCGAAGGTCGTCCCCACCCGCGTGTCGGGCACGAGGCCGTGGTAGAGGTGCAGGTCCGAGCCGCAGATCGCGGCGCGCCGCACCGCCAGGATGACGTCGTCCGGGTGCTCGATCGCGGGATCCGGCTTCTCCCGGACCCGGACGCGGTACGGTCCCTCGTAGACGAGCGCGCGCATGAGCCCCCTCCGAGAAGCTCATGCGGAGGCCCCGCGCGCGCAAACCCGGTCTGCCCCTCTCTCCGCCAGGCAGCGCCCGGGCGACGAGGGCCGGGGAGAGGGGCCCGCGAGCGGCTATCGCTCGATCCCCGCGCTCTCCGCCAGCCGCACGCCCGCGCGCCCGAGCGCCGCGTCGCACTCCGCCCGGCGCTCCGGGAACACGGCGCGCGTGAGGTCGTCGAGCACGACGACGTCCAGCCCCTCGGCGGCGCCGTCGACGGCGGTCGCGCGCACGCAGAAGTCGCGGGCGAGCCCGCAGACGAACGCCCTGCGGATCCCCCGCGCCTTCAGCCAGGCGCCGAGGCCGGTGCTCGGCCGGCTCCCGTCGGGCCCGACGTTCTCCCGGAAGGCGCTGTACGAGTCCACGTCGCGGCGGGTCCCCTTGCGAAGGACCAGCGTGATCGCGGCGTCCGGGAGCGCGGGGTGAAGCGCCGCGCCCCGGGAGCCGGCGACGCAGTGGTCGGGCCACAGCTCCTGGCTCCCGTGCGGGAGCGCGACGGTCTCGTAGGGCCTCCGGCCGGGGTGGGCCGAGGCGAAGGACACGTGGCCGGGCGGGTGCCAGTCCTGCGTCGCGACGACCGTCGCGAACGCCGGCGCCAGGGCGGCGATGGGGGCGACCACCGCGTCGCCTCCGCCCACCGCGAGGGCGCCGCCGGGGAGGAAGTCGTGCTGCAGGTCCACCACGACGAGGGCGTCGCGATCGCGCTCGATCCGCATGTCCGGGGGCTCCTTCCGTTCTGTTAACGCGCCGTTGTCCAAACGGCCGGGCTGAGCTAGCTTGCGCGGACCATGGACAAGATCTGGGTCAAGGACGTCAAGGAGGGAGACCGCCCGAAGAGCGTCTACCTCGTGGCCCGCAAGGCGATCCCGACCGCCAAGAGCGGCAAGACGTACCTCGCCGCGACCTTCCACGACAAGACCGGCGAGCTCGAGGCGCGCGCGTTCGAGCGCGTGGAGGAGCTCGCCGCGACGTTCGAGGAGAAGGACTACGTCGAGGTGGAGGGGATCGTCGGGACGTTCCAGGGCAAGCCCCAGATCCGGATCGAGTCGCTCGCGAAGGTCGACCCCGCCGCCGCCGGGATCGACCCGGCCGACTTCACCTGGGTCCCGCCGCCCGAGGTGAAGAAGCCGGAGAAGCCGGCCGGCGGCGAGGCGGAGGAGACGCTCTGGAAGGAGCTCGTCGGCCTCGTCGACGCGATCGCCGACCAGCACGTGAAGGACCTCGTGCAGGCGTTCCTCGTGGACGACGACATCGCCGCGCGGCTGCGGCGCTCCGCGGCCGCGAAGACCGTCCACCACGCGTACCCGGGCGGCCTGCTCGAGCACACCGTGTCGTGCCTCAAGCTCGCGCACCGGCTCGCCGATCAGTACCCGCAGGTCGACCGCGACCTCCTCGTCGCCGGCGCCTTCTTCCACGACCTCGGCAAGATCCGCGAGCTCTCCGGCGAGAAGAGCGTCGAGTACACCGACGAGGGGAAGCTCGTCGGACACCTCGTCATGGTCGCGCAGTGGATCCACGACAAGGCGCGCCGGGTCGGCGTCCCGCGCGAGCTCGAGCACCACGTCGTGCACCTCGCCCTCGCGCACCACGGGCGCGTCGAGTTCGGCTCGCCGAAGACGCCGCTGACGCTCGAGGCGCTCCTCACGCACTACATCGACGAGCTCGACAGCCGCGTGAACTCCTGGCTCAACCTCATGGGCCGCCAGGACGGCAACCGGCGCTGGACGAGCTCGGACAACGTCTACGAGCAGCCGATCTGGCGCGGCGCCCTCCCGACCGCGCAGGTCGAGAAGAAGGGACCGCCCGCCGAGCTGATGACCCCGGTCATCTACGTGCCGCGGCCCGGCGGCGGGCAGGGCCAGCCGCGCAGGCCGAAGGAGAAGCGCCGTCCCGAGCCGCGTCCGCCGCAGCCCGCGGGCGAGGCGAAGCCGGCGGAGGGCGCGGCGGCGGAGGCGGCGCCGGAGGGCGCGGCGCGCGAGGCG
>DASVZX010000292.1:0-2537 GCA_036391435.1 Anaeromyxobacter sp.
CGTCGTCGCGCGCGAGGTCCGCCGCGCGCGCGAGGGCGCGCTCCGCCGCGGGGGCGAGCGCGAGCACCGCGGGCCACAGCGACAGGCGCACGCGGTTGCGGGCGTAGCGCGGCGTCGCGTTCGTCGGATCGTCGCGCCAGCGGAGCCCCGCGTCGGAGAGGTATCGCAGCCCCTCGGCGCGCGAGCGATCGATGAGCGGCCGCACGACGTCGCCGCGCCGCGGCGGGATGGCCGAGAGCCCCCGCGCGCCCGATCCGCGCAGGAGACGCAGGAGCACGGTCTCCGCCTGGTCGGTCCGCGTGTGGCCGGTCGCGATGAACGTCGCGCCGACCCGCTCCGCCTCGGCCCGCAGCGCCGCGTAGCGGGCGCGGCGCGCGGCGGCCTGCACGTTCCCGGGACCGACCTCCACGCGCGCGCGCGAGAACGGCACGCCGAGCCGCGCGCACGCCTCCGCGCCGCACGCCGCGTCCTCGTCCGCGCCGGGCCGCAGGCCGTGGTCGACGTGGAGCGCGTGGACCGCGCCCAGCTCCCCCGCGTCGCGGAGGGCGGCGAGCGCCGCCACGAGCGCGGTCGAGTCCGGGCCGGCGGACAGCCCGACGAGCACCGCGTCGCCGGTGCCGAGGAGGCCGCGGCGCCGGATCGTGGCGAGGACCGAGGCCGGGTAGCGGTGGAGTCGCTTCTTGCGCATGGGCCCGAGCGCGAGATCGCGCACCCGTTTATACTGGCTCCCGGAGGCGCCGGACCCGGCGATTCGGGCGGGAATGGAATCCGGGCAGCGCAGGTTGAAGGGGCGAAAGTCCGAGAGGGAGGTCTCGGAGCACCCGGCCCGCCGGTGTTGCATTTGGCAAGCGGGAATGAGATGTTGGGGGCCGGCGGTTGACTGAGGCGGGACCGCATCCAAGTTTGCAGCGCTGGGCCTAGGGGTCCCCCCCCTCCCCCTCTGGGCCCACGGAGAGCCGGCAGCAATGCCGGCTCTCCTCTTTTGTGGACCTGCCGACGCGCCGGTCCCGGCCGCGCGCCTCCCGCGGCTCGGGGGCAGCGGCCGGCCCGCGGGGTTGCCGGGATGCGAGCTCCGCTCGCGGTGCCGCGCTGCGCCGCAGGCGCACCTCTCGCCTGACCCGACCAGGGCAACGTTTCCTTGACCACCCGGTCGACGTCAGCGTACAACGATCCGGTCTGTCCCACAGTCCGAATGGGAGCCTCGATGCCCGGCACCGACAAGCGTAAGCAGTCCCTTTACTTCCCTGAGGACATGCTGAACGAGATCCAGGCCGAGGCGAACCGGCAGGACCGGTCGCTGTCGTGGATCGTGCAGCAGGCCTGGCGCATCGCGCGCGGGGAGATCATGCGTTTCCCCTCCGTGAACGACGTTCTGTCCGGCGTCGCCCGCGAGGACGAGCGCGAGGAGAAGGGCGGCTAGCCCCACCCGTTCCTCGGCTTTTCCAGCGCCCGCGCCGCTCGACGGCGCGGGCGTTCGTTTTTTGACGCGTCCGGCGCGGGGGCGCTACCCTCGCAGGCACACCCTCGCCCCCGAGCGCCGATGCCCCAGACCCCGAACGATCCCGCGCCGGACGAACCCGTCGATCTCACCGGCAGCTCGGACGCCTACGAGGTCCCGGAGGATCTCGGCGCAACCGTCGCGGACGACGGCGGCTCGGAGCCGGCGCCGCCGTCGCCCCGGTCCGGCGCCCTCAAGCTCGCGCTCGTCGTCGGGGCGATCCTCGTCGTCGGGGCCGGCCTCCTCGCCTACCGCGCCCACCACCGGCGCAAGGTGCTGGGCGAGGGGCTCGCCCGGGCCGACGTCCTCCTGCGGCTCGACACCGCGGCCGGATACCGGGAGGCGGGCACCCTCCTCGAGCCGCTCGCGCAGCTCGATCCGAACGAGGCCGCGAGCGTCCGCGCCTTCGCCCTCGCGATGCTCTTCGCCGACTACCGCGCGGCCGACCTCGAGCCCGACGCCGAGGGATTGCTCGTCGCGCCGGGGCGCGCCGACGTCGTCCCGGTCTACGCGAACCTCGCGAGCGCCGCGCTCGCCCTCGGCCGCCGCGAGGCGGGCAGCGCCACGACCGCGGTGGCGCGCGCCGGCGACGGCGCCTGGGCCCACGCGATGGCGGCGCGCGTGGCGCTCCTCGCCGGCAACGTCCCGGCCGCCCTCGAGCCGGCCGCGGCGGCCGCGTCCGAGGGCGCGTTCCCGCCCGGCCTCGCCCTGCACGGCGACGTGCTCCGCCGGCTCCACAGGGATCCGGCCTCGGCCCGCGCCGCCTCCGAGGCGGCGCTCTCCGCGTCGCCCCGGCAGCCGAGGGCGGCGTACGGCCTCGCGAAGCTCGCGCTCGGCGGCCAGGCGCCGCCCGACGGGGCGATCACCGCGCTCGAGCGGCTCGTCGAGGATCGCGCCGGCACGCCCGACGTCGAGCGCGGGCGCGCGGCGCTCCACCTCGCCGCCCTGCGCCTCCGGGCCGGCGACCACCCCGGCGCGACCTCCGCGCTCGAGGCCGCGGGCCTCGACGCCCCCGCGCGCGCCTGGGCGTCGCGCGCCG
>DASVZX010000293.1:0-58530 GCA_036391435.1 Anaeromyxobacter sp.
CTGCGGCGACGCCCACCCCGCCTCCCGCCGCTCCGCCCGGCGCGCGGCCGGCGCCCCCCGGGCACGGCGGCACGCCGCCGGGTCACGGCGGCACGCCTCCCGGCCGTGGCGGCGGCAAGAAGGAGGAGCCGAAGAAGGACAAGAAGGACGAGGACAAGAAGGACGAGAAGCCGCACCTCAGGCCGTTCTTCAGGCCCTAGTCGCGTCGAGCGACGCGGATCCGGGGGCCGCCGCGGCGGGCGGCCCCTCTCTCTTCTTCTCCGCGGCACCGCCGCAGCCCCTTGCCGTGCGCGCGGCCGGTGGTAGCGTCGCCTCCTCTATGGGCCCCTCCCTCACCGCCGCGATGCTCCTCGCCGGGCTCGCGTTCTTCGCGTTCACGATGACCCGGCGCCTCGCGCCGCTCGCGGCGCTCCGCGCGGACGTCCGCTGGGACCGCGCGGGCGAGCGCGTCCGCACGCTCCTCGCCTTCGGCCTCGGGCAGCGGCGGCTCCCCGATCGCGGCGAGCGCGTCCCGGGCGTCCTGCACGTCCTCATCTTCGTCGCCTTCCTCGTCCTCGCGCTCCGGACCGTCACGATGTTCGGGATGGGGTTCTCCGGGTCCTTCCACCTCCCGCTCCTCGGCGCGGACGCCCCGCTCGGCAAGGCGTACCTGTTCCTGAAGGACCTCGTCGTCCTCGGCGCGCTCGTCGGCGTCGCCGGGTTCCTCTGGCGGCGGCTCGTCACGAAGCCCGACCGCGTGACGCTCTCGACCGAGGGCGTCGTGATCCTGCTCTTCATCGCGGGGCTGATGCTGACGGACATGGCGTTCGACGGCGGCGCGATCCTCGCCGCGCCGGGCGCGCAAGCGCCCGCCTTCGACGCCGCGGCGCCGTCCGGCTCGCTCGGCGCGCTCGCGCTCCACGGCCTCGGGCTCTCGCCCGGCGTCACCGCCGCGGTCGCAGCGTCGTCGTTCTTCCTCCACCTCGCCCTCATCCTCGTCTTCCTGAACGTCCTCCCGTATGGGAAGCACTTCCACATCATCACGGCGCTCCCGAACGTCTTCTTCTCGCGCCTGCCCCCCGCGGCCGCCCTGCGCAAGCTCGACCTCGAGGCCGAGGGCGCGAGCTTCGGCACGGCGACCGTGAAGGACCTCTCCTGGAAGGAGGCCTGGGACGTCTACAGCTGCACCGAGTGCGGCCGCTGCCAGACCCACTGTCCGACCTACGTGACCGGGAAGCCGCTCACGCACAAGGCCGTGAACCAGGCGATCCGCCACCACCTCGGCGACCAGGCGACGACCCTCACCGCGCTCGCCCGCGCGAAGGACGCGGCGACGAGGGAGGCCGCCCTCGCCGCGCTGCCGCCCATCACCGCCGCGGTGCCGCCCGAGACCTTCTGGGCCTGCACCACCTGCGGCTGGTGCGAGACGGCCTGCCCGGTGCTCATCGAGAACGTGCCGCGTCTCGTCGACATGCGCCGCCAGCAGGTGCTCGTCGAGTCCTCCTTCCCCGACGAGGCCTCCCGCGTCTTCAAGGGGATCGAGACGCAGGGGAACCCCTGGGGCATCGGCTCGAACCGGCGCGCCGACTGGTGCGCCGACCTCGACGTGCCGCGCGCGTCCTCGGGCGAGCCGTTCGAGTGGCTCTTCTTCGTCGGCTGCGCGGGCGCGTTCGACGACCGCCAGAAGAAGGTCTCCCGCGCGATCGTCCGCATCCTCCGGGAGGCGAAGGTCTCCTTCGCCATCCTCGGCGAGGAGGAGACCTGCACCGGCGACGCGGCCCGCCGCCTCGGGAACGAGTACCTCTTCCAGATGCAGGCGCAGGCGAACGTCGAGACCCTGAACGGCTACGGCGTGAAGAAGATCCTCGTGCAGTGCCCCCACTGCCTCAACACGCTCGCGAACGAGCTGCCGCAGTTCGGCGGGACGTACGAGGTCGTCCACCACGCCGAGCTCGTCGCGCGGCTCGTCGCGGAGGGCAGGCTCGCGCCGGCCGCCGCCGAGGGGCTCGGCACGGTGACGCTCCACGATCCGTGCTACCTCGCCCGCTGGAACGGGATCACCGAGGCGCCGCGCCAGGCGATCGCCGCCGCGGGCGCGACGGTCACCGAGATGCCGCGGAACCGGACGCAGGGCTTCTGCTGCGGCGCGGGCGGGGGCCGCTTCTGGCTCGAGGAGAAGCTCGGCACCCGCGTGAACCGCAACCGCGTGGAGGAGGCCGCGGCGACGCTCGGCCAGTCGGGCGGGACGCTCGCGACCGGCTGCCCCTTCTGCCTCACGATGATGAAGGACGGCGTCGCCGACGCCGGCCTCGAGGACGCGATCAAGGTCCTCGACGTCGCGGAGATCGTCGCGGCCGGCCTCGATCGCCGCGCGAGCGAGAAGGCGTGACCGAGCGGCTCACCGCCCCGGAGCTGCCCGCGTTCATCGCGCGGCAGCTGCCGTTCCGGCGGAGCCTCGTCGAGGCGGGCGGGCTCAGGCTCCACGTGATGGAGGCGGGCGAGGGCGCGCCGGTGGTGCTCCTCCACGGGAACCCGACCTGGGGCTACCTCTGGCGGAAGGTCGCCGCGCGGCTCCAGGCGGCGCCGCTCCGGCTCGTGATGCCCGACCTCGCCGGGCTCGGCCTCTCCGACAAGCCGCGCGACCCGCGCTTCCACACGCTCGAGAACCACGCGCGCATCGTCGGGGCGCTCCTCGACGCGGTCGTGCGGGGCCCGCTCGTCCTCGTCCTGCACGACTGGGGCGGGCCCATCGGGCTCGCCGCGCTCGCCGATCGGCCCGGGCGGCTCGCCGGGCTCGTCGTGACGAACACCGGCGTCGGCCCGCCGCGCGAGGCGGCGCGGCCGTCGCGCTTCCACCGCTTCGCGAACTTCCCCGGCGCGTCCGACCTCGCCTTCCGGCTCCTCGGGTTCCCGCAGAACGCGCTCCACCTCGCCCAGGCGGATCGGGCGTCGATCAGCGGGGACGTGGCGCGCGCCTACCGCTGGCCGCTCCGCCACCTCGCCGACCGGGTGGCGCCCCTCGCCCTCGCGCGCATGGTCCCCCTGCGGCGCGATCACCCCTCCGTGCCGGCGCTCCGGCGAGCGCTCGCGGTGGCGACCGGCTTCGAGGGGCCCGCCGCGATCGTCTGGGGCGAGCGCGATCCCGTGCTCGGCCGCGCGCTCCGGGGCGTCGCCGAGGCGCTCCCGCGCGCGACGGTGACGCGCGTCGTCGCCGGCCACTACCCGCAGGAGGAGGCGCCGGGCCCGATCGCCGACGCGGTCCTCGACGTGGCGCGCCGGGCGGGGCTCGCGTAGCCGGGGCGGACGGCGGTTCACGCTTCTTCACGTCCGCGAAGCGCCCGCGACACCGCGCGCCGCGAGGATGCCTCCGGTGGTTCTCACGGAGGCAACGCACATGACCCCGTTCGTCTCGGGCGCGCTCGGCGCCCTCGCCGTCCTCTTCCTCGCCGCGCTCCTGCGGCACGCCGCGTGGCGCCGCCTGCGCCGGCGCGGCCCCGCCCGGCTCGGCTGGCTCTTCCGCCGGATCGGCGCGCGCCCCGAGCAGGAGCGGGCGGTCCGCGCCGAGGCGGACGCGCTCTCCGAGGCGTTCCTCGCCGTGCGCGGAGACGCCCGCGCGCTGCGCGGCGACCTCGCGGCGCTCCTCGCCGCGCCGGAGCTCGACGCGGCGCGCGTCGGCGCGGTCCTCGACGCGCGGCTCGCCCGGATGGAGGCGCTCCGCGTCCGGTTCGCCGAGGCGCTCGCGCGCGTCCACGCCACGCTCGACCCGCCCCAGCGCGAGGCGCTCGCCGCGATGGTGCGCCACGGGCCGCACCGCGGCGGCTGCGGGCGGGCGCGCGGCGCGATCGCGTGAGGCCGCACCGCGATCAAGCAGGGAAGGCGGCGACGCACGCGTCGAGCCGGCGGCGGACCTCGGCCTCGAGCCGGTCGAGGTCGTTGCCGCTCCGCGGGTCGGCGCCGGCGCAGGTCAGGATCGCGTCGTACGACGACGCGGCCCGGCCCATCGCCGCGTAGTCGATCCGGCGCGGGACCTCGCCGCCGTCCGGCGCGGGCGCGAACGCGCCGAAGAGCCCCTCCGAGCCGGGCGCGAGCTGGCTCTTGAGGCCGAGGAGCCGCCGGAGCGCGGCGCGGAACGGGGGCGCCTCGAGGTGCCGCCGCTCGACCCGCGCGCCCGCGCCGGACGCCACCGCCCCGAGGCAGGCGCGCAGGAACGGGACGTCGGTGACGACGAGGCCGTAGAGGTGGAAGTCGCCGGTCGCGGCCTCCGCGAGCGCCGCCTCCTCCTCGGAGAGGAACGCGAAGCTCGGGCAGAAGAACGTGTCGCAGATCCTCGCGTCGTACGCGCCGCAGTCGCGCAGGTCCGGGCCGCCGGTCGCGCGCGGGTGGGCGAGGCAGCCGACCCGGGTCCCGGCCTCGTCGAGGAACCCGAGCAGGGGACACACGCGCACCGACGGGAAGAGCGGCTCGGGGCCTTCCGCCGGGAGGGCGGCCGCCGCGGCGCGGAACGCCCCGGGCGTCCGGGGGACGTCCCGCAGGGCCCGCGTGCGGCGGGCGAGCTCCGCCCGGACGGCGGCGCGCCCGTGATCGCGGCGGTTGTAGAGCCCGCAGCACGCGCCGCAGCTCGCCGTGGCTCTCTGGCAGAGGTCCATCTCGAGGAGCGCCCGGCCCGGGGACGGACCGCCTAGCGGGGCGCGAGCCCCAGCGCGGCGCGGCAGCTCGGGCAGAGCCCCGGGCCCTTGCGGTCCGCGTCCGCGGCGTCGCGGGAGAAGAACATCGCGCAGCGGAAGTCGCCGCAGTGGGACAGGCCGAGGAGGTGCCCCGCGCCGTGCACCGTCTCGACCTGGAGGCGCTTCCTCACGCGGTCGGGGTCGGCGTGGGAGAGCCGCGAGAGCGAGAACACCGCGGCGCCCGCGTCGCGGTCCGCGTCCGCGATGACGTAGGGCGCGTCGGGGAGGAAGAGGTCGACGTCCACGATGCCGACGACCGGGATGCCGTGCGGCCGCAGCGACGCGAGCCGCCGGAGGATGGAGGTGGCGTGGTACTGGCCGCGGTCCTTGTTGAACGCGTACTGCGGCCGGTCGAGCGAGGGGCCGAGCTTGGACGAGATCTCGAGCGTCTCCCGGAGCGCGTCGCCGGCGGCCTGCACGAGGCGATGGGGGACTCCCCCGAGCGCGACGAGCAGGACGTGGGGGGGGCGGGCGAGCGTGCGGACCTCGGCCCTCAGGTTCGCCGGCTTCTGCGCCGAGGTGGCTGAGGCGGAAGGATTCGAACCTTCATAGGCGGATCCAAAGTCCGCTGTCCTGCCGTTGGACGACGCCTCAGAACCGTTGCGACGCACGCGACCGGCTCCCCACGTGCGCTCCCCTCCGCGCGCTGTCGATCGGCGGGCCCCTCTCCCGCGGTCGCCTCCCAGAGGCTCTCACCAGCGTATCAGGGCGCTCGCCCAAGTGAAACCGGCCCCGAACGCGCACAGCCCGACGAGATCGCCCCTCGTGACGCCGCGCGCCTCGACCGCCTCGGCGAGCGCGATCGGGATCGACGCCGCGGTGGTGTTGCCGTACCGCTGGATGTTGTTGAAGACCTGATCGTCGCGCAGCTCGAGGCCGCGCTGGACCATCTGGCTGATGCGGAGGTTCGCCTGGTGCGGGACGAGGACCTTGAGGTCCTTCGCCTGCACGCCGTTCGCGTGGAGCGCCTCGCGCATCACCTCGGGCATCTTCACGACCGCGTGCTTGAAGACCTTCTGCCCCTCCATCCGGGGGTAGATGCGGCCCGACGCGATCATCTCGGCCGTGACGCGGGGGTGGTACTTCGAGCCGGGCGCCTCGCAGTAGAGATCCTCGGCGAAGCGGCCGTCGGCGTGGAGGTGGACGGAGAGGACGCCGCGGCCGGGCTCGTCGGTCGCCTCGAGGAGCGCCGCGCCCGCGCCGTCCCCGAAGATGACGGCGGTGTCGCGCCCCTTCGTCGAGACGTCGAGGCCGGTCGAGTGGATCTCCGAGCCGACGAGCAGGATCCGCCGGAACATCCCGATCCGGATCCAGGCGTCGGCGACGGCGAGGCCGTAGAGGAAGCCCGAGCACTGGTTGCGGACGTCGATGGCGGGAACGCCGGGCAGCCCGAGCTTCTGGTTCAGGAAGCAGCCGTCCGCCGGGAGCATGTGGTCCGGCGACATCGAGCAGTAGACGATCGCCTCGATGTCCTTCGGCTGCCAGCCGGCCTTCGCGAGGGCGCGCTTCGTCGCCTCGTGGGCGAGCGCCGAGTTGTCGACCTCCACGCCCTGCGGGATCCAGCGCCGCTCCTGGATCCCGGTGCGCTCCTGGATCCAGGCGTCGCTCGTCTCCATGTACCGCGTGAGCTCGTCGTTCGTCACGACGCGCTCGGGGACGTAGGTCCCGAGCGCCACGAAGGCGGTGCGCGGCATGACGGATCTCCTCTGCGCCGGAAAGCGCCGGGCGCGCCGCTAGACGTCGAGGTTCTGGACGTCGAGCGCGTGCTTCTCGATGAACTCGCGGCGCGGCTCGACCGCGTCGCCCATGAGGACGGAGAAGACGTCGTCCGCCTCGACGGTGTCGTCGACGCGCACCTGGAGCATGGTGCGGCGCTCCGGATCCATCGTCGTCTCCCAGAGCTGCTCGGGGTTCATCTCGCCGAGCCCCTTGTACCGCTGGATGTTCTGGCCCTGGGCGGCGGCGCGCTTCAGCGCCTCGACGGCCTCGAAGACGTCGAGGACCTCCTCCTCGCCGTCCGCCTTCTCGATCCGGTACGGCCCGGGCCCGATGTCGGCGAGGGCCGCGTAGAGCGCGGCGAGCTCGCCCCACTCCGGGCCGGAGAGGTAGTCGAAGTCGAGCCGCGTGTCGCGCGGCGCGCCCGCCATGCTCGTCTGGAAGACCAGGCTGTCGCAGCCGTGCTCCTCGTCCCGCTCGATCTTGGCGATGCGGACCTCGAGCTCGGGGTGGAGCTTCTGCGCCTTGTCGAAGATCTTCTGGACCTGCTCCTTCACCGCGTCGTGGCGCTTCAGGAGGGAGAGGTCGAGGTCGCCGAGCTGGATCGCCGCGTCCACGATCCGGCTGTCGCGGCGGCGGTCCACCCGAGAGAGGATCGACCGGTAGGTGATGGCGCACTCGGCGATCCGCTTCAGGTCGTTCCCGTCGATGGCGGCGTCGCCGGCGTGGAGCTTCGTCTTCTCCGTCGCGATGGAGAGCAGGTACTCGTCGAGCGCCGCCTCGTTCTTGAGGTACTGCTCCTTCTTCCCCTTCTGCACGCGGAAGAGCGGCGGCTGGGCGATGTAGAGGAACCCCTTCTCGACCACCTGCGGCATCTGGCGGAAGAAGAACGTGAGCAGGAGCGTGCGGATGTGGCTCCCGTCCACGTCGGCGTCCGTCATGATCACGATCTTGTGGTAGCGGATCTTCGAGATGTCGAACTCCTCGGGGCCGATGCCGGTCCCGAGGGCGGTGATCATCGTCGCGATCTCCGCCGACGACAGCATCTTGTCGAAGCGGGCCTTCTCGACGTTCAGGATCTTGCCGCGGAGCGGGAGGATCGCCTGGATGCTGCGGTCGCGTCCCTGCTTCGCCGAGCCGCCGGCGGAGTCGCCCTCCACGATGAAGATCTCCGACTCCTTCGGGTCGCGGGACTGGCAGTCGGCGAGCTTGCCCGGCAGGGACGCGCCGTCGAGCGCCCCCTTGCGCCGCACCGTCTCGCGCGCCTTGCGCGCCGCGATGCGCGCGCGGGCCGCCTCGGCGACCTTCGCGCAGATCCGCTTCGCGACGTTCGGGTTCTCCTCGAGGTGGGACCCGAGGCGCTCGTTCAGCATGGTCTCGACCATGCTCTTCGCCTCGGTGTTCGAGAGCTTGGTCTTCGTCTGCCCCTCGAAGCTCGCGCCCGGGAGCCGGAGCGCGATGACCGCCGCGAGCCCCTCGCGCATGTCGTCGCCGGAGGGCAGCTCCTCCTTCAGGTCCTTGAAGAGGTTGTTCTTCGTCCCGTAGGCGTTGATGGTGCGGGTGAGGGCGGTCTTGAAGCCGATGAGGTGCGTGCCGCCCTCGTGGTTGTGGATGTTGTTCGCGAAGGCGAAGACCTTCTCGTCGTAGCCGTCGTTCCACTGCAGGGCGATCTCGACGACCGCGGTGCCGCGCTCCGTCTCGACCTCCTGGCGCAGCGCGATCGGCGGCTGGAAGAGGGCCACCTTGCTCTTGTTCAGGTACGCGACGAACTCGCGGATGCCGTCCTTGAACAGGAACTCGTGCTTCTTCCCGCTCCGCTCGTCCTCGATCGAGATCTTGAGGCCGGCGTTCAGGAAGGCGAGCTCGCGCAGCCGCCCGGAGAGCGTCTCGAAGGAGAACTCGGTCGTCTCGAAGATGGTGGGGTCCGGCTTGAAGGTGACCTTCGTGCCGCGCCGCTGCGTCTCGCCGACGGCCGTCACCTTCCCGGTCGGCTGGCCGCGCTCGTAGCGCTGCGCCCAGACCTTCCCCTCGCGGTAGACCTCGACCTTGAGCCAGTCGGAGAGCGCGTTCACGCAGGTCACGCCGACGCCGTGGAGGCCGCCCGAGACCTTGTACGCGTTCGACTCGAACTTCCCGCCGGCGTGGAGCTTCGTCATCACCACGTCGAGCGTGTCCATCCCCTTCACCGTCGCGTGCGGGCCGACGGGGATGCCCGAGCCGTTGTCGACGATCGTGATGGAGCTGTCGGCGTGGATCGCGACGTTGATCTCGTTCGCGCGCCCCGCCATCGCCTCGTCGACCGAGTTGTCGACGACCTCGTAGACGAGGTGGTGGAGCCCGCGCTCCCCCACGTCGCCGATGTACATGTTCGGACGCTTGCGGACGGCCTCGAGGCCCTCGAGCACCTTGATGGCGTCGGTCCCGTACTCCTCGGCCCCGTTCCCGTTCGTGGGCCGGAGGGTCTTCTCGGCGGTTTCCAGGGGGTTTCCTCGCTCGTTCCCCGAACGTTTCCCGCAGGTTGGAGAACCTACGGGTTGTAGCAGGCGCAGGGGTCCGAAGCAACCCCTTCGGCTGCGCTCAACTCTTCGGAATCCTTCACGAAACAAACGAGGAAACGGCCCCGTTTTCGACCCGGAAGAACGCGGTGTCCGGACCCGCCGCGGGCTCGAGCAGGCGCCGGTCCGTCGACGTCAGGATCGCCTGTGCCTCGAGCGTGCGCAGGTACCCGAGGAGATAGCGGTTCTTCGCGGGATCGAGCTCGGAGGAGATGTCGTCGAGCAGCAGGAGCGGCGGTCGGCCGAGCGCCGCCCGCAGGTTCTCGATCTCGGCGATCTTGAGGGCGAGCACGACCGCCCGCTGCTGGCCCTGGCTCCCGTAGACCCGCGCCCCCTTGCCGTCGAGGGCGAGGACGAGCTCGTCCATGTGCGGCCCCGCCGACGTGTAGCCCTTCTCGCGATCGCGCTCGACGCGCAGCGCGAGGAGCTCCGCGAGCCGTCCGGAGAGCTCCTCCTCGCTCCCCTCCGCGCGCATGCCGGCCGCGGGGCGGTACGCGAGCGCCGCCGCGGGCGCGCCCGGTCCGGAGATCTCGGCGAACGCGTCCGCGACGCGGGGCGCGAGCTCCGCGACGAGCGCCACCCGCCGCCGGAGGAGCCGCGCCGCGGCCCGCACGAGCGGCTCCCGGAAGCTCGCCTCGACCTCGTCCGGTGCCGCGGTGCGCAGGGCCGCGTTTCGGGCGCGGAGCGCGCGCACGTAGTCGCGCGCCTCGGCGAGGACGGCCGGCCAGCGGTTGAAGGCGGCGCGGTCGAGGAACCGCCGCCGCGCCTCGGGGCTGCCCTTCACGAGGAGGAGGTCGTCCGGCGAGAAGCAGACCGCCGCGAGCCCCTCGAAGTAGTCGTCGAGCCGCTCCTGGGGCTTGCCGTCGAGGAAGGCGGTGCGCGCGCCCGCCTGCACCTGCACGGCGACGCGGCGGACGCCGCCCGCGCCGTCGAAGTCGCCCGCGACCTGCGCGCGCTCCGCGCCGAAGCGGACGAGCTCCTGGAGGCGCGTGGCCCGCAGCGGCTTCAGCGTCGCGAGCAGGTACACGGCCTCGAGCAGGTTCGTCTTCCCCTGGCCGTTCTCGCCGACGAGGATCGTCGTGCGCGGCGACGGCGCGAGGTCCACCTCGGCGAGGTTGCGGAAGTCGCCGACCTGGAGGCGGAGGAGGCGCATCGGCGAGGCCGCGAGGAGCGGGCCGCTCCGTCTCGCCGCGAGACGGGCCCGGCCCGCAGGCGGCGCGGCCTAGATCCGCATCGGCATGACGACGGAGGTGAACCCCGCGTCGACCTCCTCGGCGCCGCGCACGACGCCCGGGGAGAGGTCGTCGGCGAGCTCGAGCGAGACGTCCTTCGACTTGAGGACCGCGAGGACGTCGAGGAGGTAGCGCGCGTTGAAGCCGATCTTGAGCGCCTCGCCGGCGTACTCGACCGGCACCTCCTCCTTCGCCTCGCCGAGATCCGGGTTCTGGGAGAGGACCTTGAGCGTCCCCTTGCCGAGCTCGAGCTTCACCGCGTGGGCCTTGTCCGTCGAGAGGAGCGAGACGCGGCGGAGGGTCTCGGCGAGCCGCTCGCGACCGAGCTTCACCACCTTCTCGCCCTGCTTCGGGATGACCTGGCGGTAGTCCGGGAAGAGCCCCTCGATGAGCCGCATCGAGAGCACCACGCCCGGACGGCGGACGATCGCCGAGTTCTCGACGAAGCCGAGCTTCGTCTCGAGCTTCTCCTCGCCCGTCGCCTCGGCCGCCTCGGAGAGCAGCTTGCGGAGCTCCTGCAGCCCCTTCTTCGGGAGGATGACGCCCTTCTTCAGGCCGAAGGTGGCGCCCATCTGCCGCTCGACGAGCGAGAGCCGGTGGCCGTCGGTGGCGACGAGGCGGAGCGCGTCGGCGGACGGCTCGAAGTAGACGCCGTTCAGGTTGTAGCGGGTCTCGTCGGTCGAGACGGCGAAGAAGGTCCGCTCGATCATGTCGAGGAGCGCGGCCGGGTCGACGTCGGCGAAGGGCACCTTCTCGAAGCGCGGCAGGGCGGGGAAGTCCTCGGCCGGAAGCCCGACGATGCGGAACTCCGAGGGGCCGCTCCTCACCTCGAGGTAGTTGTTGTGGGCCTTCTTGAGCGTGACCTGCTGCTCGGGGAGGGCGCGGACGATCTCGTAGAGGTGGCGCGCGGAGACCGCGACCGAGCCCTCCTTCAGGACCTCGCAGCCCTTCTCGTGCTCGGAGGAGACCGCGAGGTCGAGGTCCGTCGCGGAGACGACGAGCTGGCCCTTCTTCGCCTCGAGGAGCACGTGCGAGAGGATCGGCATCGTGCTCTTCTTCTCCACGATGCCCTGCGAGCGCCCGAGGGCCTTCGAGAGCTCGGTCGTCGCGATCTTGAGTTCCATAGAGAGATACTCTCCTTGACTCTCTCGTCGTAACAGCAGGGACCGCGACCGTGTGGAAAGCCGTTCCTGATCCCCGGAACGTCTCGGCTTTTCGGTGTGGGCGATCACCGGGATCAGTCTGGGTCGAGGTTGTGTAGCGCGCCCCGAGAAAAGCTGTCAACAGCGGTCCACACGACGTCCCCGCGAGGATCCCTGCCGGATCCACAGGCCGTCCACAGCGCCGCAGGACCGCCGGTGCGGGGAAGGGCGAGGGGCCGCGGCCGCGGGCCCCTCGGACCGACGCGGCGTCGCGCCCGCGGGCGCCGGAGCGGGCCGCAGGGCAGGAAGCTCCGTCAGGGCGCGAGCTTCGCGCGGAGCGAGGCGATGGCCGTCCGCGCCTGGTCGTCGGTCTCGATGAGGCTCTTCACGCGGTCGATGGCCGAGATGACCGTCGTGTGGTCCTTCTTGTTGAACTTCTCGGCGATGGCCTGGAGCTTCTCCTCGGCGAGGACGCGGCAGAGGTACATCGCGACCTGGCGCGGGAGCGCGACCTTCTGCTCGCGGGAGGCGCTCGTCAGCTTCGCGACGGTGAGGCCGTAGTGGGCCGAGACCATCTCCTGGATCCGCTCGATGGTCGGGCGGTAGCCGACGGGCGGGATGACGTCGGAGAGGACGTCGCGGGCGAGGGCGACGGTGACGGGTTGCTCCTTCAGCGAGGCGAACGCGGCGAGCCGCATGAGCGCGCCCTCGAGGGCGCGGACGTTGGAGCGGATGTGCGTCGCGAGGAGGTCCGTGACGTCGTCGGGCAGCTGGATCGACTCGACCTCCGCCTTCTTCTTGAGGATGGCGGCGCGGGTCTCGAACTCGGGCGGCTCGATCCGGACCCGCATCCCCCACTCGAACCGGGAGCAGAGCCGGTCGTCGAGCCCCTTGAGCTCGTTCGGCGAGCGGTCGGACGACAGCACGATCTGCACGTGGTGATCGTGCAGCTCGTTGAAGGTGTGGAAGAACTCCTCGGCGGTGCGGTCCTTCCCGGCGAGGAACTGGACGTCGTCGACGATGAACGCCGAGCACTCGCGGTACTTGCGGCGGAACTCGTCGACGGTGCCCTTCTTGAGCGCGTCGATGAAGTCGTTCGTGTAGCGCTCGGAGGAGACGATGGCGACGCGGCCGCCGCCCTGCTTCTCGCAGATGGCGTGGGCGACCGCGTGCAGCAGGTGGGTCTTGCCGAGCCCGGAGTCGCCGTGGATGAAGAGGGGGTTCCAGGTCTTGCCCGGGTTCCCGGCGACCGCCTGGGTGGCGGCGAACGCGAAGCGGTTCGACTCGCCGACGACGAAGGTGTCGAAGGTGTAGCGGGAGTTCGGGCGGACGTCGCGCGGGTCGGTCGCCGGGGGCGCCTGCGCCGGCGCGAGCGCGGGCGCGGGGAGCGGCGTCAGCGCCGGTCGCGGCGGCGCAGCGGCGCGCGGCGCCTCGTCCACGACGAAGAGGACCCGCAGCGGCTCGCCCGCGACGCCGGGGAGGAACTCCTCGAAGAAGCCGCGGTAGTTGTCCTCGACGAAGTCGCGGTGAAAGCGATCGGGCGCCGCGATCTGCAGGCGTCCGCCGTCGAGCGAGGCGGCCCGCAGCGGCGCGAACCAGCGCTCGTACGGGTCGTGGCGCAGGCGCGAGCGGAGGTAAGCGTCGACCCGCAGCCAGAGATCCTCGAGAGCCGTCGCCGTCTTGGCGCTCGCCGTGCCATCCATCGCGAGACCTCTGTGGTGCGTCATGAGAAAAAACACGCCCCCTGTCCACAGTCCAAGACGGCGACTGCGGCTCGGCTCTTCGCTCGGGCTGCGAGGAGTCAGGCGGCTCCGTGGTGCGGGCGCGGAAGTTAGCGAAGGTCGCTCACGAGGATCAAGCGCGACGTGATCGTTCGCGAAAGAACGGGCTTTTCGCGGGCGCCCCGGCGAGGCTCTCCGTCTCACGACCGCGAGAAGGCGCGAAGTGCGCGTGATCCTTGACATCCCGAGGCTGATCGGTGAGGTTGCCGCGCCATGAAGCGGACTTATCAACCGAAGAAGCGGCGGCTGAACCGGACGCACGGCTTCCGCAAGCGATCGAACTCTCCGGGTGGACGCAACGTCCTGAAGCGCCGCCGCGCGAAGGGGCGCAGGCGCCTCGCGCCGTCGGCGCCGAAGAAGTAGTGCGTGCCCCTCCTCCGGAGCGAATGCGACGGAGCATGAAGCTGCCGAAGGCGGCGCGGCTGCGGCGCCGCCGGGAGTTCCTGCAGGTCCAGCAGCGCGGCCGCAGGCTCTACGCGGGGGAGGTGCTCGTCCTCGCGCTCGCGGCGAGCGGGAGCGGGCCGCGGATCGGGATCACGGTGTCCTCCAAGGTCGCGAACGCCGTCGGGCGGAACCGCGTGAAGCGCTGGGTGCGGGAGGCGTTCCGCGCGATCCGGAGCGATCTGCCCGCCGTCGACCTCGTCGTGGTGGCCCGCAGGGGGGCGACGGCGATGGGGCTCGAGGGCGCGCGCCGCGCGCTCGCCGCGGCCCGGGACGCCCTGGCGGGGGAGGCGCGCGCGTGATCCGGTTCCTGCTGCTCTTCCTCGTGCGGGTCTACCGGCGGCTCGTCTCGCCGCTGCTCCCGCCCGCCTGCCGCTTCTACCCGAGCTGCTCCGCGTACGCCGAGACCGCGCTCCTCCGGCACGGCGCGCTCAAGGGCAGCTGGCTCGCCGCGCGGCGGGTCGCCCGCTGCCATCCCTTCCACCCCGGCGGCATCGATCCGGTGCCCTGACTCACGGTAAACGAGGTCGTCTTGGGTTCCGACAACCGTCGCATCGTCCTGTTCATCGCGCTCTCCGTCGCGATCATGCTCGTCTGGCAGCGGCTGCTGCCGGAGCCGCCGAAGAAGGCGCCGCCGCCGGCGGCGCAGAGGACCGCCGAGGCGGCGAGGACGGGCGCCCCGTCGGGCCCCGCGGCCCCGGCGCCGTCCGCCGTGCCCGCCGTGCCGGCGCCGCCGGCCGACGCCCCCGAGGAGCGCGTGACGCTCCAGGGGAAGGGCTTCGTCGCGACCTTCTCCTCGCACGGGGGCGCGCTCGCGAGCTTCGTCCTCGAGGGCAAGAAGTTCCGCCGCGAGGAGAACGGGAAGGACGTCCAGATCGACCTCGTCTCGGTGCACGGGGATCAGGCGCGGCCGTTCTCGACGGTCGCCTCGCCCGAGCTCGGCGGCGCGCAGGACGCGCTCGCCGATCCGTTCGCGCACGCCCCGATGCGGATCGTGTCGCGGGCCGCGGACGCGGTCGCGTTCGAGGGCCGGGTGGGGACCGTGGACGTGAAGAAGACGTTCCGCCTGACCGGCCGCCCCTACGAGATGACGGCGGAGGTCGCGATCTCCGGCGCGACCGGGAACGGCACCGTGTCGCTGCTGTTCCCCGGCTACACGCCGCCGAACGCGTCGAAGGGGGGGATGTTCTCCGGCCCGCCGATCGGCGTCGTCCACCCCGTCTGCCGCGCCGGGGACAAGACGGAGCGGTTCGACCTCTCGGGCAAGGAGGCGCGGGGGACGGCGCCCGGGGCGGTGGACTGGATCGGCCTCGACGCGGGCTACTTCGTCGCGGCCGCGCTGCCGGCCCAGCCGGTCGGGAGCTGCGCGTTCACGAAGGGGACCGAGCCGGGAACCGGGCTCGCGGCGCTCGTCCTCCCGGTGGAGGGCGGCGGGCGGACCGTATCACTCACAGTGTATTCGGGCCCGAAGGACCTCGACGTCCTCCGCGGCTACGGGCGCGGCCTCGACACCGCCATCAACTACGGCGCGATGGCGCGCCCCTTCGCGTTCTTCGCGCGGATCCTGCTCTACGTGATGCGCTGGTTCGAGCAGATCGTGAAGAACTGGGGCGTCGCGATCATCCTCCTCACGGTGCTCGTGAAGGCGCTGCTCTTCCCGCTCACGGCGAAGTCGGTCGCGTCGATGAACGAGATGCGGAAGCTCCAGCCGGAGATCGAGAAGCTGAAGGCGAAGTACGGGAACGACCGCGACGCGCTGAACCGCGCCACGATGGCGCTCTACCAGCAGCACAAGGTGAACCCGCTCGGCGGGTGCCTGCCGATGCTCCTGCAGCTGCCGATCTGGTTCGCGCTCTACGCGACCCTGCAGACCTCGGTCGAGCTCTACCGCGAGCCGTTCCTCTGGATGAAGGACCTCACCCAGCACGATCCGTACTTCATCCTGCCGATCGCGATGGGCGCCTCGTCGTTCATCATGCAGAAGCTCTCGCCGCAGCCGGCGGACAACACCCAGGCGAAGATGATGCTCTACTTCATGCCGGGGTTCTTCACGATCCTGATGCTCTTCGTGCCGGGCGGCCTCACGCTCTACATCTTCGTGAACAACCTCCTCTCCATCGCCCAGCAGCAGTACATGCAGAAGCGCCAGCGGCCGGCCGCCGCGCTGGCGACGAAGTAGCCAGGGAGGACCGCATGGACGAGACCCGGCCCGAGGCGCCGCCCCCGCGCGAGGCCCCCGAGAAGGTGGCGAAGGCCCGCGCGTTCTGCGAGGAGCTGCTCCGGCGGCTCGGCGCGGACGTCGCGGTCGAGGTCCAGGAGACGCCCGGGCAGATCGGCGTCGCGCTGACGCCGCGGGCGGGGAACGGGCTCGAGCTCGGATCGGCGCTCGTCGAGGCGGTGCAGTACCTCGTGAACCGGGTCGTGAACCCGCGCGCGGAGGGGCGCAAGTGGGTGAACCTCGAGGTGGGCGGCTTCCGCGAGGAGGGCGACCCCGCCGTGAAGGCGATGGCGCTCCGGCTCGCGGCGACCGCGAAGCGGACCGGCCAGATCCTGGCCATCGCGCCCATCAGCCCGCGCGAGCGGCGGCAGATCCACCTCGCCCTCGTCGACGAGGAGGGCGTCTCCACCCGCAGCGAGGGCGAGGGCATCTTCCGGCAGCTCCTCGTCGTGCCCGGGGCGAAGCCGAAGGGCGGGCGGCCGCCGCGGCCGCCCGAGTAGGGGGAGATGGCGGCGCGCCCGAAGACGAGGTCGGAGCGGCTGTTCTCGGCGGCGGTCGTGCGGCTCTCGTTCGAGCTGCAGGACGGCCGGTACAAGGACGGCTTCCGCTTCGTCTACGAGGGCGTGCTGCGCGACCTCGACCTCGCCGAGCGGGACGTCGAGGAGTACCTCGCCTCGCACCGGGCCGAGGTCGAGGCGGCCATCGGCCGCAAGAAGCGCTAGCGTTCCACGTGGAACGGATGGATCCCGCCTTCCAGGACGCGCTCCGGCGCGGGCTCGACGCGTTCCGCCTCGCCGTCCCGGCCGAGGCGCTGCCGCTGCTCGAGCGGTTCGCGGACCGGCTCCTCGCCTGGAACCGCAAGGTGAACCTCACGCGCATCACGGCGCCGGCCGAGGTGGCGGAGAAGCACCTCGTCGACGCGCTCCTCCTGCTCCCGGCGATCGCGGGGGCGCGGACGCTCCTCGACGTCGGCTCCGGCGCGGGGATCCCGGGGGTCCCGGTCGCGTGCGCGCGGCGGGACCTCGACGTCACCTGCTGCGACTCGGTGACGAAGAAGGTCGCGTTCGTGAAGGCGGTCTCCGCCGAGCTCGACGTGCGGGTCCGGGCGGTGGCGGTGCGGGCGGAGGGCGACCCGGAGCGGGAGCGGCTCCCGCGCTGCGACGCGGTCGTCTCGCGCGCGCTCGCGGATCCGGAGGCCTGGGTGCCGCTCGGCGCGCGCTACCTCGCGGACGGGGGCGTCCTGCTCGCCATGCTCGGGCGCGAGGCGGACCGCGGCCGGCTCGCGGAGATCGGGCGCGGCTCCGGGCTCGCGCTCGCGTCGCTCGACGCGTTCGTGCTCCCCGTCTCCCGGTCCGCCCGCGCGATCGCCGCGTGGCGGCGGGCGTAGGCTTCCCTCCCCGAGCCACGGGGTCTTCCCGGCTTCCGGTGTTCCACGTGGAACACCGCGGCGGCCCGGTCGGCATCCACGCGCTGCGACGCGGGGCGCCCGACCCGCGCGCGTCACCCGGCGGAGCGGTGGGGCCGCCGAGGCGGCGTGAAGCCGGGCGGCCGGGCGCCCCCACGGCTCGAGGCCTGGAAGCCGGCCGTTCCCCGCGTTGTTCCACGTGGAACATGGGCGCGTCACCGGCCGCGTCCGGGGCCGGAAGGCGCGGACGGGGCGAACCCGGGGCGAGGCGGTGTTCCACGTGGAACGTCAGACGGATCGGGCAGAGTGGCCCGGCCTGGCCGTCCCGGCCCGGCAGGGAACCAGGCCGAGGGGTCTCGCTTGCCGAAGACGAAGACGCGGGGGCTTCCCGCGGGGATGGACGAGAGGTCGATGAGCCGCATCCTCACCATCGCGAACCAGAAGGGCGGGGTCGGGAAGACGACGACCGCGGTGAACCTGGCGGCGTCGCTCGCGGCCGCCGAGCGCCGGACGCTCCTCGTCGACATCGATCCGCAGGGGAACGCCGGGAGCGCGCTCGGGATCCGCCGCGACGAGTCGGAGCGGTCGATCTACGAGGTGCTGCTCGACGGGCTGCCGCTCGCCGAGGCGGTGCGCAAGACCGAGCTCAAGTTCCTCGACCTCGTCCCCGCCTCGAAGCACCTCGTCGGCGCGGAGCTCGAGCTCGCCGACGTGAAGGGGCGAGAGGCGCGGCTCCGGGACGCCGTGGCGACCGTCGCGGACGCGTACGAGTACGTCGTCATCGACTGCCCGCCGTCGCTCGGGCTGCTCACGCTGAACGGCCTCGTCGCCGCGAAGGGCGTCGTGATCCCGCTCCAGTGCGAGTACTACGCGCTCGAGGGGCTCGCCGACATCCTCGGCACGATCGAGCTCGTGAAGGCGGGCCCGAACCCCGCGCTCCGGGTGGACGGGATCGTCCTCACCATGTTCTCCGCGAACAACCTCGCGAACCAGGTGGAGGAGGAGATCCGGCGCACCTTCAAGCACCAGGTGTTCAAGACCGTCATCCCGCGGAACGTCCGGCTCTCCGAGGCGCCGAGCCACGGCAAGCCCATCCTGCTCTACGACGTCTCGTCGAAGGGCTGCCAGAGCTACCTCGCGCTCGCCCGCGAGGTCGCGGGCCGCGCCGGCCGCGAGGGGAGGGCCGCGTGAGCACGCCCGGGAAGCCGCGCCCCGCGCTCGGCCGCGGGATGGCCGCGCTCCTCTCGAACGCGCCGCCGCCGTCCTCGAACGTCGCCGCGATCCCCGGCCGCGCGCTGCTCATGCTCCCCGTCGAGGCGATCGAGCGGAACCCGCGCCAGCCCCGCAAGCAGTTCGAGGAGGCGAAGCTCGAGGAGCTCGCCGCGTCGATCCGCGCGCACGGCGTCATGGCGCCGATCCTCGTCCGCAAGGAGGGGGGCCGGTACCGGATCGTCGCCGGCGAGCGCCGCTGGCGCGCCGCCCAGCGGGCGGGGCTCGCCGAGGTCCCCGCCGTCGTGCGCGAGGCGAGCGAGAAGGAGGCCTTCGAGCTCGCCCTCGTCGAGAACCTCCAGCGCGCCGACCTGAACGCGATCGAGGAGGCGGAGGCCTACGAGGTGCTCCTCGAGTCGCACCGCCTCACCCAGGAGCAGATCGCCGAGCGCGTCGGGAAGGATCGCTCGACCGTCGCGAACGCCCTCCGGCTGCTCAAGCTCCCCGACGACGTCCGGGACCTCGTCCGCGGCGGCGAGCTCGACATGGGGCACGCCCGGGCGCTCCTCGGGGTCGAGGACGCGGACCAGATCCGCAAGCTCGCCCAGCGCGCCGTCCGGGAAGGGCTCTCCGTCCGGGCCACCGAGGCGCTCGTCCGGCTGCTCGGGATGAAGGGGAGGAAGAAGGCGCACACCTCCTCCGACACTCCGGGAATCCGGGCACTTACGACGAGGCTGCAGCGCCGTCTGGGGGCCAGGGTACGGGTCGTCCCCAAGTCCGCCGTTTCCGGGAAGCTCGAGGTCGAATACACCTCGCTCGACGAGCTCGACGGAATACTCGCGAAGATCGGAGCGTAGTGAGAGGGTTCCGGGGCGCGGGTCCGAGGGCCCGCGCCGTGGCATCATCACCAGCGAGAAACGATGTCCTTCTGGAACAAGCTGCAGGAGGCGACGTCGCCGCAGAGCGGCGCGGACGAGCTTCCGGCGCCCACGCCCACGAAGCCATCGAACGAGGAGCGAAGACCCATGGCCATGCTGAAGCGCGACGAACTGACCTCCGTCCCGGTGAACACGGGCGACCTGAACGCCCTGCTCGGCCGCGGATCCGAGTTCGAGGGGAAGCTCACCTTCGAGGGGACGGTCCGCATCGACGGGAAGTTCAACGGCACGATCGTGACGAACGACGTCCTCGTGGTCGGCGAGGGCGCGAAGGTCCAGGCCGAGATCAGCTGCGGCACGGTGATCGTGCACGGCGAGATCATCGGCAACGTGAAGGCGAAGAACGCCGTCGAGCTGCACCAGCCCGCGAAGGTGAAGGGCAACCTCGAGACGCCGTCCCTCATGATCGAGAAGGGCGTCACGTTCGAGGGGCAGTGCAAGATGGACGGCGTCGAGCGGGGCTCGTCGTCGAAGCCGGTGTCGGCCCCCGCGCCGGTCACGGCGCTCAAGCCGTAACGCCGCCCCATGTTCGGGCCGGCGCGTTTCGCGAAGCGAAATGCGCCGTGCCCGCTCCCTGCGGCGTTCCGAACGGACCGGAAGCGAAAAGCGGGCCCCGCGCGCGGCCCGCTCTTCGTTTGACCGGCAACCGATCTTCGGGCGAGGGCCTAGCTCACCTTCACCTGGATCGACCGCGGCTTCGCCTCCGGCTTCTTCGGCAGCGTCACGGTGAGGACGCCGTTCCTCGACTCGGCGCGGATCTTCTCCGCGTCCACGGTCTGAGGCAGCGAGAACGACCGGGTGAACGTGCCGTAGTTCAGCTCGACCCGGTGGTAGTTGTCCCGCTTGTCCTCCTGCTCCAGCTTCCGCTCGCCCTTCAGGGTGAGGACGCCGTTCTCGAACCGGACCTCGACGTCCTTCGGGTCCACGCCGGCGAGCTCGAAGCGGAGGGACACGCCCTCCTCGTCCTCGTAGATGTCACAGGCGGGCGTCCAGCCGACCGACTCGCCGGTCGCGAAGCGGTGATCCTCGAACAGCCGCGCCATCTCGTCCTGGATCCGGGCGAGGTCACGGAAGGGCTCCCATCTCGTCATCATTGCCATTTTCGATTCCTCCTCTGAACGCGGCGAACGTAAAGCGCGCCGGGAGGCTGTCAAACGAGGACGAAATATCGACGTAAGTGCTCGGAGTCCGGGGCGGTCCAAGCCGTTCCACCCTTGACCGGGCGACCCGCGCCGTGCTACGTGGCGCGTCCCCTATGGTCATCGGTCCCATCGCGCGCCGCTACGCGAAGGCGCTCTTCAGCTTGGCGGTCGAATCGGGTCGTGCGGAGCCGTGGGCGAAGAGCCTCGAGGCCCTCCGGGAGGCGGTGCTCGCCTCCCCGGACCTCCGCGACGTCCTGTCCAACCCGGTCTACTCGAGGGAGCAGCGCCGGGCGATCGTCGAGAAGCTCGCCGCCGCGCTGAAGCTCGACGCCGAGCCGGCGAACCTCCTCTTCCTCCTCGGCGACCGCAACCGCCTCGGGTACCTGGCGGCGATCGTCGACACCTTCCGCGAGCTCGCCGACCACCACCTCGGCCGGCTGCGCGCGACGGTCACCTCCGCCGTGAAGCTCGACGACCAGGCCGCGCAGGCGATCGCCGACGAGCTGTCGCGCAAGCACGGCGCCCAGATCCTGCTCGACCGCGCGGTCGACCCCGCCCTCCTCGGCGGCGTCGTCGCCCAGGTCGGCAGCCTCGTCTACGACGGAAGCGTCCGGACGCAGCTCGAGGACCTCCGCAAGCAGCTGAAGCAGTAACGACACCTCCCCACGCAACGGCGCGCCGAGCGGCGCGCCACCGGAGACGCCTAGATGGAAATCCGCGCCGACGAGATCAGCCGCATCATCCGCGAGCAGATCAAGGACTACGGGAAGAAGGTGGACGTCGCCGAGACCGGGAGCGTCCTCTCCCAGGCGGACGGCGTCGCCCGCATCTACGGCCTCGCCGGCGCCGCCGCCGGCGAGCTGCTCGAGTTCCCGCACGGCGTGCGCGGCCTCGTCCTCAACCTCGAGGAGGACAACGTCGGCGCCGCGATCATGGGCGAGTACGAGCACATCCGCGAGGGCGACCCGGTGAAGCGCACCGGGAAGATCGCCGAGGTGCCGGTCGGCGAGGAGCTCCTCGGGCGCGTCGTGGACGGCCTCGGCAACCCCATCGACGGCCGCGGGCCCATCACCGCGAAGCAGACCCGCAAGATCGAGATCAAGGCCCCCGGCATCGTGAAGCGGAAGTCGGTGCACGAGCCGATGCAGACCGGCCTCAAGGCGATCGACGCCCTCGTGCCGATCGGCCGCGGTCAGCGCGAGCTCATCCTGGGCGACCGCCAGACCGGCAAGACCGCCGTCGCGATCGACACGATCATCAACAACAAGGGCAACAACCTGATGTGCTTCTACGTCGCGATCGGTCAGAAGCAGTCGACCGTCGCGCGCGTCGTCGACAGGCTGAAGCAGTACGGCGCGATGGAGTACACGACCGTCATCGCCGCGAACGCGTCCGACCCCGCCCCGATGCAGTACCTCGCGCCGTACACCGGCGTGACGATGGCGGAGTACTTCCGCGACTCCGGCCGCCACGCGCTCATCATCTACGACGACCTCTCGAAGCAGGCGGTCGCGTACCGGCAGCTCTCGCTGCTGCTCCGCCGCCCGCCGGGCCGCGAGGCGTACCCGGGCGACGTCTTCTACCTCCACAGCCGCCTGCTCGAGCGCGCCGCGAAGCTCTCGGACAAGGAGGGCGGCGGGTCGCTCACCGCGCTGCCCATCATCGAGACCCAGGCGGGCGACGTGTCGGCGTACATCCCGACGAACGTCATCTCCATCACCGACGGTCAGATCTTCCTCGAGACGAACCTCTTCTACCAGGGCGTCCGTCCCGCCATCAACGTCGGCATCTCGGTCTCCCGCGTCGGCGGCTCCGCGCAGATCAAGGCGATGAAGCAGGTCGCGGGCTCCCTGAAGCTCGAGCTCGCCCAGTACCGCGAGCTCGCCGCGTTCGCCCAGTTCGGCTCCGACCTCGACAAGGCGACCCAGGACACGCTCGCCCGCGGCGAGCGGCTCGTCGAGGTGCTGAAGCAGGGCCAGTACGCCCCGATGACCGTCGAGAAGCAGGTCATGCAGATCTACGCCGCGACCCAGAAGGACGAGCAGGGCCAGGGCTGGATCCGCAACGTCCCGACCGAGCAGGTGACGCGCTACATGAAGGAGCTCGTCGAGTTCCTCGACGGGCGCCACCCCGAGATCGGGAAGACCATCGCCGAGAAGAAGGCGCTCGACGACGGCATCCGCAAGGCGCTCGACGCGGCGCTCAAGGAGTTCCGCGGCGTCTTCCAGGCCGAGGCGTAGCGCGACGGCGACGAGGACCCCATGCCGTCCCTGAGAGACATCCGCAACCGCATCGGCTCGGTGAAGTCGACGCGGCAGATCACGAAGGCCATGAAGATGGTCTCCGCGGCGAAGCTCCGCCGCGCGCAGGACGCCATCCTCAAGACCCGGCCCTACGCCCAGCTCCTCGACCAGACCCTCTCGCGCCTCGCGGCGCGGGCGGCCGCGGACGAGGTGGTGGCCCACCCGCTGCTCGCGCCGCGCGAGGCGCGCGTCGCCGAGGTCGCCGTGGTGACGAGCGACCGCGGCCTCGCGGGCGGCTTCAACTCCAACATCGCCCGCCGCGCGCAGCGGTTCATGACGGAGAACGGCGATCGGTACGAGCGGATCCTCCTCTCCACCATCGGGCGCAAGGGCCGCGACTTCTTCAGGGCCCGCAAGATCGACGTCCGCAAGGACTACACCGGCGTCCACTCCGACCTCCGCTACGAGAAGGCCGAGCAGATCGCGGAGGAGTACTCGGCGCGCTACCTCGCCGGCGAGATCGACGCGGTCTTCCTCGCCTACAACGAGTTCAAGAGCGCGATCTCCCAGAAGCCGGTGGTGGTCCAGCTCCTGCCCATCGAGACGCCGCCGGGCGCCGAGGCGGCGGCCGGCGTCGACTTCAAGTACGAGCCCTCCCGCGAGGCGCTCCTCAAGGATCTCGTCCCGCGCCAGATCGCGATGCAGGTGTGGCGCGCCCTCCTCGAGTCCGCCGCCTCCGAGCACGGCGCCCGCATGAGCGCCATGGAGTCGGCGACGAAGAACGCGGAGGAGATGATCGGGTCGCTCACCCTCCAGTACAACCGGGCCCGCCAGGCCGCCGTCACGAAGGAGCTGATGGAGATCGTGAGCGGCGCCGAGGCGCTCAAGTAACTTTCCGGAAAGGCAGACATGGCCACCTCGAACGCTCAGAGCGGCAAGATCACCCAGGTCATCGGCCCCGTCGTGGACGTGGAGTTCCCGCCCGGCGCGCTGCCCGACATCTACACCGCGTGCGCGGTGACGAACCCCGCCATCGACGCGCGGGCCGACAACCTCATCATCGAGGTCGCCCAGCACCTCGGCGAGAACACCGCGCGCTGCGTCTCCATGGACTCGACCGACGGCCTCGTCCGCGGCATGCCGGTGAAGAACACCGGCGCCCCGATCAGCGTGCCGGTCGGCAAGGAGGTGCTCGGCCGGATCCTGAACGTCGTCGGCGACCCCGTCGACGAGCGCGGCCCGGTGAACGCGACGAGGCGGTTCCCGATCCACCGCCCGCCGCCGACGCTCGTCGAGCAGAACGTGAAGATCGAGGCGTTCGAGACGGGCATCAAGGTCATCGACCTCCTCGCCCCGTACCTGCGCGGCGGCAAGATCGGCCTGTTCGGCGGCGCCGGCGTCGGCAAGACCGTGCTCCTCATGGAGCTCGTGCAGAACGTCGCGAAGAAGCGCGGCGGCTTCTCGGTGTTCGGCGGCGTGGGCGAGCGCACCCGCGAGGGGAACGACCTCTACCACGAGATGATCGAGTCGGGCGTCATCAACAAGGACGACCTCTCGAAGAGCCAGTGCGTGCTCGTCTACGGGCAGATGAACGAGCCGCCCGGCGCGCGCGCGCGCGTCGGCCTCTCGGCGCTCGCCGTCGCGGAGTACTTCCGCGACGAGGAGAACCGGGACATGCTCCTCTTCATCGACAACATCTTCCGGTTCACCCAGGCGGGCTCCGAGGTGTCGGCCCTCCTCGGCCGCATCCCGTCGGCCGTCGGCTACCAGCCGACGCTCTCCACCGAGATGGGCGAGCTGCAGGAGCGCATCACCTCGACGCAGAAGGGCGCCATCACCTCGGTGCAGGCGATCTACGTGCCCGCCGACGACCTCACCGACCCGGCGCCGGCGACCGCCTTCGCGCACCTCGACGCGACGACGGTCCTGAGCCGCAAGCTCACCGAGATCGGCATCTACCCGGCCGTCGACCCGCTCGACTCGACCTCGCGAATCCTCGATCCGCTCGTCGTCGGGCAGGAGCACTACCAGACCGCCCGCGAGGTCCAGGAGACCCTCCAGCGCTACAAGGACCTCCAGGACATCATCGCCATCCTCGGCATGGACGAGCTCTCCGAGGAGGACAAGCTCACCGTCGCCCGCGCGCGCAAGATGCAGCGCTTCCTCTCGCAGCCGTTCCACGTCGCCGAGCAGTTCACCGGCAACCCCGGCAAGTACGTCGAGCTCAAGGACACGATCCGCGGCTTCAAGGAGATCGTGGAGGGCAAGCACGACGACCTGCCGGAGCAGGCCTTCTACATGGTGGGCGGCATCGAGGAGGCGGTCGAGAAGGCGAAGAAGCTGGCCGCGGGGTAACGAATGGCCCTCACGCTCGACATCGTCACGCCGGAGCGGCGCGTCCTCTCCGTCACCTGCGACGAGGTGCGCGCGCCCGGCGTCCAGGGCGGCTTCGGCATCCGGCTGAACCACGAGCCGTTCATGGCCGCGCTCGAGCCCGGTCGCCTCACCTACGTCGAGGGCGGCCGCGAGCACCACTACGCGGTCGGCGGCGGCTTCCTCCAGGTGGCCGACAACAAGGTGATCGTCCTCGCCGACACGGCCGAGGCCGCGCAGGACATCGACGTCGAGCGCGCCCGCAAGGCCTTCCAGGAGGCGCAGGAGCGGCTCCTGAAGCTCACCGAGCAGGACGAGAACCACCCGGTCGAGTCCGCCCGCGTCCGCCGCGCCGCGGCCCGCATCCAGGTCGCCGGCAAGTAGCGCCGCCCGCTCCGCTCGTCCCGTGCACGAGCCCGTGCACGTGCCCGTGAACGATCCGGCGCCGGCCGGGCTCGGGCACGTTCGCGGGATCGCGCTCGCCTCCGTCCCGCGCCCGCCGGGCGCCCCCGAAAACCGTCCGAAAAACGCCCCGGAAGACGCGCTGCGCCGGGGCGGATTCCGTTGAAAATCCGGGGGGATTGGGCTACAAACACCCTTCCGCCAGAGCGGCCTTCGCAGGCCGCCGGCGACCCGGTTCAAAATGCCCGACGAGACCCTGCCGCCCCCGCCGCCCGACGCGCCCGCGCCGCCTCCGCCGCCGGACGGCAGCCACCGCGCCCAGGTCGCCATCGAAGACGAGATGCGCAAGTCGTATCTCGACTACTCGATGTCGGTCATCATCGGCCGCGCGCTGCCGGACGTGCGCGACGGCCTGAAGCCGGTGCACCGCCGGATCCTCTACGCGATGCACACCGAGGGGCTCCACCACAACAAGCGCTACTCGAAGTGCGCCGGCGTCGTCGGCGAGGTGCTGAAGAAGTACCACCCCCACGGCGACTCCGCGGTCTACGACGCGCTCGTCCGCCTCGCGCAGGACTGGAACCTCCGCTACCCGCTCATCGACGGGCAGGGGAACTTCGGCTCCGTCGACGGCGACCCGGCCGCCGCCTACCGCTACACCGAGGCGAAGCTGGAGCGGCTCGCCGACTTCCTCCTCGCCGACATCGACAAGGACACCGTCGACTGGGGCCCGAACTTCGACGACACGACGAAGGAGCCGCTCGTCCTCCCGACCCGCTTCCCGAACCTCATCGTGAACGGCTCGGCGGGCATCGCGGTCGGCATGGCGACGAACATCCCGCCCCACAACATGGGCGAGGTGATCGACGCGGTGATCCACCTCGTCGACCAGCCGAGGGCGATGGTGGCGGACCTGATGCGCTTCATCCCCGGCCCGGACTTCCCGACGGCCGGCATCATCCAGGGGCGGGACGGCATCCGCGCGGCCTACGAGAAGGGGCGCGGCAACATCCAGGTGCGCGCCCGGGCCTCGATCGAGGTCCACCCGCGCACCGAGCGCGAGGCGATCGTCGTCACCGAGATCCCCTACCAGGTGAACAAGGCGAAGCTCGTCGAGCACATCGCCGAGCTCGTCCGCGAGAAGAAGATCGAGGGCATCAGCGACCTGCGCGACGAGTCCTCCCGCGAGGGCATGCGCATCGTCGTGGAGCTGAAGCGCGACGCGGTCGCCCAGGTCGTCCTCAACAACCTCTACGCCCACACCGCCATGCAGAGCGGGTTCGGCGTCACGCTCCTCGCCATCGACGGCGGGCAGCCCCGGATCCTGAACCTGAAGGAGATCCTGGAGCGGTTCATCGCGCACCGGCGCGACGTCGTCACCCGCCGCACCCGCCACGAGCTGAAGAGGGCGCGCGAGCGCGAGCACATCCTGCTCGGGCTGCAGATCGCGCTCGACCACATCGACGAGATCATCGAGCTCATCAAGAAGGCCGGCGACCGCGACACCGCCCGCGACGGCCTCATCCAGCGCTTCTCGCTCTCCGAGCCCCAGGCGAAGGCGATCCTCGAGATGCAGCTCCAGCGCCTCACCGGCCTCGAGCGCCAGAAGATCCTGGACGAGCTCGCCGAGGTGCAGACGCTCATCGCGCGACTCCGCGAGATCCTCGCCTCCGAGAAGGTGCTGATGGACGTCATCGTCGCCGAGCTCAGGGAGGTGAAGCAGCTCTTCGCCGACGAGCGCCGGACGGAGATCCAGGGCGAGACCACCGACCTCTCGACCGAGGACCTCATCGCCGAGGAGGAGATGGTCGTGACCGTCTCCCACGCGGGCTACGTGAAGCGGAACCCGGTGTCGCTCTACCGCGCCCAGCGGCGCGGCGGCCGCGGCAGGACCGGGGCCGTCGCCCGGGACGAGGACTTCCTCGAGCGGCTCTTCGTCGCGTCCACCCACAGCTACCTGCTCGTCTTCACCGACCGCGGCCGGGTCTACTGGCTCAAGGTCCACGAGATCCCGCAGGCGGGCCGCTCCGCACGCGGCAAGCCCATCGTGAACCTCGTCCACCTCGGGCAGGGCGAGAAGGTCGCGGCGATCCTCCCGGTGCGCCGCCTGCCCGAGGCCTCCGAGCGGGGGGACGAGGCCGCCGCCGATCAGCCCGGCGCGCCGGCCTCGCCTCCGCCCGCCGCCGGGGCGAGCCCGGCTCCATCCGCGCCGGGGCAGGCCGCTCCCCCCGACCCCGCGCTCGGCCCGCCGGACGAGGAGGGCGGCGAGAGGGCGGATGGCGCCGCGGCCACGCCGGGCGACCCGCAGTTCGTCTTCATGGCGACGCGCCGGGGCCTCATCAAGAAGACCCGCCTCGACCAGTTCGCGCGCCCGCGCGCCGCCGGCATCTTCGCGCTCTCCATCGAGGAGGGCGACGAGCTCATCTCGGCGCGGCTCTCGGACGGCACGAGCCACGTGCTCCTCTCCACCGCGCAGGGCATGGCGATCCGGTTCGAGGAGTCGGACGTCCGCCCCATGGGGCGCACCGCCTACGGCGTGAAGGGGATCACGCTCGAGGAGGGCGACCAGGTGGTCTCGATGGAGTCGCTCCCTGCCGACGAGGGCGCGAGCGGCACGATCCTCACCATCACCGCGAACGGCTACGGGAAGCGGACCGAGCTCTCCGAGTACCGGATCCAGAGCCGCGGCGGGAAGGGCATCATCACCATCAAGACGACCGAGCGGAACGGCCCCGTCGTCGCCGCCGGGGCCGTCTCGGACGCCGAGGAGGTCATGCTGATCACGAACCGCGGCATGCTCATCCGCATGCCGGCGAGGGGGATCAGCGTCATCGGGCGCAACACGCAGGGCGTGCGGCTCATCGCCCTCGAGTCGAAGGAGGAGCAGGTGGTCGGCGGCGCGAAGGTCGCCGAGACCACGGCCGAGGCCGACGCCGCGGGCGTCCGCGAGGAGCCCGAGGGGCAGGCCCCGGTCGAGAGCGCGCCCGAGGACGAGGGCGGGACCGCCGACGGCTCCGGCGGAGCCGACGGAACCGGCGGGAACGGCGCCACCGGCGGGAACGGGGAGGGCGGCGAGGGCGGCGAGGGTCCGGAGGGGCGAGGGTGATCCGGCGCGCGACGGTCGCGCGCGCCGCGCTCGTCGGGGCGGCCGCGCTCGCGCTCGCCTGCGGCGCCGCCGAGCGCAAGCTCGAGGCCGCCACGGCGCTCCGCCACGCCGGCGACGCGAAGGGCGCGCTCGCCGGCTACAAGGCCGTCCTCGCCGATCTCGGCGAGGGGCCGCTCCCGGCCGACCAGGCGGCGGTCCGCGCGAAGGCGCTCCGCTTCGCCGGCGACGTCTCGTACCTCGAGCTCGGCGACTACACCGGCGCGCTCTCCTACTACCGGCGCATCGTCTCGCTCGCGCCGGGGAGCACGGAGTCGCACGAGGCGCGCGCCGTCATCGGCGACATCTACCGCGACCGGTTCAACGACCCGCTCGCCGCCATCGCCCAGTACGCGGAGGTCGCGACGAGCGACTCGCCGCTCGCGCCACGCTACCAGCTCAAGGTGGCGCGCTGCTACCTCGACATCCCGCGCTACGACCAGGCCCGCACCGAGGCCCGCATCCTGCGCGAGAAGTGGCCGACGGACCCGCTCGCCGACGAGGCGCAGCTCCTCACCGCCCAGGCGTGGGCGCTCGAGGGGCGGCCCGACGAGGCGCTCGGGGCGTTCCAGGCGCTCGTCGACCGCAAGCCGCCGCTCGAGCTCGTCGCGCGCGCGCTCGAGGGGGAGGCCCAGCTCCACGCGCAGGCGGGCCGCTTCGACCGCGCCCTCGAGCTGTATGCCGCGGCGCTGCCGAACCACCCGAACCCCGACGCGATCCGGACCGCGATCGAGGCGGTGCGCGAGCGCGCCAAGAAGGCGGCGATCGGGACGCCCGGCGACCGCGCCGCGGCGTTCGACGAGCACAAGGTGAAGCGGAGCCCGCGGGAGGAACCATGAAGACCGAGCTCTCCGAGAAGCTGTTCGCGAAGGCCAACACCCTCTTCCCCGGCGGCGTGAACAGCCCCGTGCGCGCCTTCCGCGGCGTCGGCGGCACGCCGCGGTTCATCGCGCGCGGCCGCGGCAGCCACATCATCGACGTCGACGGCAACGACTACGTCGACTACGTGCTCTCCTGGGGGCCGCTCATCGTCGGCCACTGCCACCCCGAGGTGATGCGCGAGGTGCAGGAGGCGATGAAGGACGGCTCGTCCTACGGCGCGCCGTCGCCGCGCGAGATCCAGCTCGCCGAGCTCGTCCGGGAGCGGATGCCCTGGGTCGAGAAGATGCGCTTCGTCTCCTCCGGCACCGAGGCGACCACCTCGGCGATCCGCGTCGCCCGCGGCTTCACCGGACGCGACGACATCGTGAAGTTCGACGGCTGCTACCACGGCGCGGGCGACTCGCTCCTCGTGAAGGCCGGCTCGGGCGTCGAGACGCTCGGGCTCCCCGACTCGCCCGGCGTGCCCGCCGACCTCGCGAAGCACACCCTCACGCTGCCGTACAACGACCTCCCGGCGGTCGAGAAGCTCCTCGCCGAGCGCGGCCGGACGATCGCGGCGGTCATCCTCGAGCCGGTCGTCGGGAACATGGGCGTCCTCGTCCCGCAGCCCGGCTACCTCGCGGGCATCCTCGCCGCCTGCCGCAAGGCGGGCGCGCTCATGATCGTGGACGAGGTGATGACCGGCTTCCGCGTCTCGTCGGGCGGCGCCTGCGGGCTCTACGGGATCCGCCCCGACCTCGTCACCTTCGGGAAGGTGATCGGCGCCGGGCTGCCGGTGGGCGCGTTCGGGGGCCGCCCCGACGTGATGGACCGGGTCGCGCCGGCGGGGCCGATCTACCAGGCGGGCACGCTCAGCGGGAACCCCATGGCGATGGCGGCCGGGTGGAAGACCCTCCAGCTCATGACCCCCGCGGCGTACGAGAAGCTCGAGCGGACCTCGGCGGCCCTCGCCGACGGGCTCGCGAAGGCCGCGGCCGAGGCCAAGGTGCCCGTCCAGGTGAACCGGGTCGGCGCGATGCTCACCGTGTTCTTCTCGGAGAAGCCGGTGTTCGACGCGGCGAGCGCGCGCGCCTGCTCGACGAGGCGCTTCGCGGCCTGGTACCACGCGCTCCTCGAGGGCGGCGTCTACTTCCCGCCCTCCCAGTTCGAGGCGGCGTTCCTCTCGACCGCGCACACCCCGGACGACGTCGAGCTGACGCTCCGCGCGGCGCGCGCCGCGTTCGCGGCGGCGGCGAAGGTCTAGGGAGCGCGCGTGGCCACGGGCGCGGCGGCGTTCGCGGACCGCTTCGCGCCGTCGGAGGGGGTCGCCTACCTCGACGCCGCGAGCCAGGGCCCCATGCCGCTCGCGGCGACCCGCGCCGGGCGCGACGCGCTCGCGCTCAAGGAGCGGCCGTGGAAGATCACGACGCAGACCTACCTCTCGGTCGTCGCCGAGGCGCGCGCGCTCGCGGCGCGGCTCCTCGGCGCGCGCGACGACGCGGTCGCCCTCGTCACGGGCGCGGGCCAGGTGGTGAACGCGGTCGCGCGCGGCCTCGACCTCGGCGAGGGGGACGAGGTGCTCCTCCCCCGCCACGAGTTCCCGTCGAACGACCTCCCGTGGCGCTGGCTCTCGCGCCGCGGCGTCGTGGTCCGGGCGGTCGAGCCGGACGATCCGTCCGGCGCGGTCTCGGCGGCGCGCCTCGCCGCGGAGGTCGGGCCGAGGACGCGCGTCGTGGCGTTCGCGCACGTCTCGTACCTCCACGGCGGCCGGATCGACCCGGGGCCGGTCGTCGAGGCGGCGCGCGAGGTGGGCGCGCTCACCGTCGTCGACGGCAGCCAGGCGGCGGGCGCGCTGCCGTTCGACTTCGGCGCCTCCGGCGTCGACGTCTACGCGGCGAGCGCCTACAAGTTCCTGCTCGGACCGTACGGCTCCGGGCTCGGGCTCTTCTCGCCGCGGGCGCTCGAGCGGGTGGCGGTCGCGGACGTGAACTGGTGGGCGGTGCAGGGGGCGGAGGACTTCAACCACCTCCCGGCCGCGGTCGAGATGAAGCCCGGCGCGCAGCGCTACGACGCGCACGAGCCCGCGAGCTTCAACAACCTCATGCCGCTCGCGGAGTCCCTCCGCCTCCTCCTCGAGGCGACCCCCGCGCTCGTGCTCGCCCACGCGAGGAGCCTGTGCGATCGCGCCGCGGCCGGCCTGCCGCCCGGCTACTCGATCGCGAGCCCCGCCGACCCCGGCCAGCGGAGCCACATCCTCTGCGTCCGGGCCGGATCCGCCGCCGCGACCGCGGAGGCGTTCGAGCGGCTGCGGGCCGCGAAGGTGGCAGTCGCGCTGCGGGGCGACAGACTCCGAGTGTCTCCGCACCTTTACAGCACCGACGCGGACGTCGACCGGCTGCTCGCCGCGCTGGCAGGGGACGCCTGAACGCCGCATCCCGCGGGGGGAGGTCGGGCATTGACCTTCCGGTTGGCGCCTGCTATACGGGCGCACCCCTTCGCCGCACGGAAGCACCGGAAAACAACCGCGAATCCGCGCCTCGGAGGGTTTCCGGAGGTTGCGTGGAGGGTCCTGGCGACCGAGAGCGCGGGACCGAGGACGACAAGGGTCTCTCGGACCTCGCGGAGGGATACCAGAAGGCAACGCCGTACCTCGCGGCGTCGACGAGCCTCGTCGCCGCGGTGGGAGTGTTCACCGGGCTCGGCGTCTGGCTCGATCGAAAGTTCTCGACCTCGCCCTGGCTCACGCTGCTCGGCGCGGTCATCGGCATGACGGGCGGGTTCATCAGCTTCTTCAAGGCCGTGCTCGGGAAGACGAAGGACAAGGACAAGTGAAGCACCAGGCCGCCGCCGCCATCCTCGCCGCGCTCGTGATCGCGCTCGCGACGCTCTCGGGCGCGAGCTACCGGCGCGGCGCGACGGTCGGCGCCGCCATCGCGAGCTTCACGGCGCTCCTGTCGCTCTTCCTCATGGCCCGCTCGGCGCGGCGCCCCGCGCAGCAGATGAAGGGCGCGCTCCTCGTCATGGTGGTCGCCTTCCTCGTCCGGATCGTCCTCGTCGCCGCGGGCGCCGCGGTGGTCGGGCGCGCGGGCGAGAGCGTCGTCGCCTTCATCCTCGCCTTCTTCGTTCCGTACTTCGCCTTCAGCGCCATCGAGGTGGCGTTCCTCCACTCGCTGCGCCGCACCCCGGGATCCGCATGATGATCACCGCCCCCCTCGTCGGAGTCGCCCTCTCCCTCCTCGTCGCGTCGACGGAGCCCGCCGCGCCCGGGCCCGGCGCGCCCGTCGCGCAGGCGCCCGCGGCCGAGGGCCACGCCGAGCACGGCGCGGCCGTCGAGGGTCACGCGCTGCCGGTGGAGGGGCGCGCCGCGGCGGAGGGCGAGGGCCACGCCGCCAAGGGCCACGGCGAGGGCGAGGAGAAGGAGGGGCTGTCCGAGGTGCTCATGCACCACGTGACGGACGGCTACCGGCTCGAGTACCCGGGCTACTGCCACGGGGCGTTCGCGTGGAACTGCGAGGTCGATCTGAGGGAGGTCTTCGGCGACCTGAAGTTCACGGTCGCCGGCGTCACGTTCGACATGACGCCCACGAAGCACCTCGTCATGATGTGGCTCGCGTCGATCGTCCTGCTCGTGATGCTCTTCTCGTCGCTGCGGCGGAAGAACGTCGTCCCGAGCGGCCTCTACAACTTCTTCGAGATGCTCGTCCAGTTCGTGCGGAACGAGATCGCCCTGAAGAACATCGGCGAGAAGGACGGCGACCGGTTCGTGCCGTACCTCGTCACCGCCTTCTTCTTCATCCTCTTCGTGAACCTGTTCGGCCTCGTGCCCTACGCGGCCACCGCCACCGGCAACCTCGCGGTCACGGTCGCGCTCGCCGTCTTCACCTTCGTCATCACGCAGTACGCGGCGATCAAGGCGATGGGGCTCGGCGCGTGGCTGAAGCACCTCACCGGCGGCGTCGCGGTGTGGCTGTGGCCCATCATGGTCCCGGTCGAGATCCTGGGCCTCTTCACGAAGCCCTTCGCCCTCACCGTCCGTCTCTTCGCGAACATGCTCGCGGGGCACATCGTCATCCTCTCGCTGCTCGGCCTCATCTACGCGCTGAACAGCCAGTGGGTGGCGTTCGGGTCGGTCCCGATGGCGCTCGGCATCTTCCTGCTCGAGCTCTTCGTCGGGTTCGTCCAGGCGTACATCTTCACGATGCTCTCCTCGCTCTTCATCGGTCAGGGGCTCGCCCACCACGGGCACGACGAGGAGCACGAGCACGGTCACGCAGGGCCCGGCATGGGCTCGGCGGACCCCCACGGTTCTCACGTGGCCGGGACGGCTCCCGGCCATGGGTAGTCGAGCGCGGTACGCGCCACGGGAAACGGCGGCCCGGTGAACCCCGCCCGCATCACGACGCAGGAGAACGACATGTCCGCTGCTGCTCTCGCCTTCCTCTCCGCCGGCTTCGGGGCCGGCCTCGCCGTCATCGGCGCCGGCCTCGGCATCGGCAAGCTCGCCGCCGCCGCCCTCGAGGGCTCCGCCCGCCAGCCCACCGCGCTCGGCGACATCCGCACCACGATGATCATCGCGGCCGCCCTCATCGAAGGCGTGACGCTCTTCGCGATCGTCGTGTGCGTCCTCCTCGCCATCAAGGCGGGGTAACGAGCAGCCTCACCCTCACCGAAACGGAGCCGTCATGCTTTCGCTCGCCCCGCTCGCCCCGGTGCTCGCCGCAGGCGGGATCACGGACCTGAACCCGGGCCTCACGCTCTGGACCGGCATCACGTTCCTCGTGCTGCTCGTCGTGCTGAGCAAGTTCGCCTGGGGCCCGATCGTGAAGATGCTCGCGGAGCGCGAGCGGACAATCAAGGACGCCATCGAGGCCGCGAAGCGCGAGCGGCAGGAGGCGGAGCGGCTCCTCGGCGAGCAGAAGGACGGGCTCGTCCGCGCGCAGCGCGAGGCCGCCGAGATCGCCCGCAGGAACCAGCAGGAGGTGGAGTCGCTCCGCCAGGAGCTCACCGCCCGGGCGCGCAAGGAGGCCGACGAGCTCGTCGCGACCGCGCGGCAGCAGATCGCCGAGGAGCTGTCGAAGGCCCGGGCCGAGCTCAAGGCCCAGGTCGCCGACCTCGCGATCGACGCCGCCGGCCGGCTCGTGAAGGCGAACCTCGACGAGAAGGCCCAGCGCAAGCTCGTCGAGGAGTACATCGCCCAGCTGCCGGCGAACCGGGCCGCGTAGTCCGGTCCCGATCACCGCGCGCTCCGGCGGGCCTCTGCGTCCGCCGGAGCGCTTTCGTTTGTCGCAGGCCTCGTCGGGCGGCCGCTCGGGTCGCCCGGAGATAGAGAAGAACCGCACATGGGCATCTCCGTCGGCATCGTCGGCCTCCCGAACGTCGGGAAGTCGACCCTCTTCAACGCGCTCCTCGGCGTCGCCCAGGCGGCCGCCGCGAACTACCCGTTCTGCACGATCGAGCCGAACCTCGGCGTCGTCCCGGTGCCCGACCCGCGCCTCGACCGGCTCGCGGCGCTCTACGCGCCGAAGAAGAAGACCCCCACCACGCTCGAGTTCGTCGACATCGCGGGGCTCGTCGCGGGCGCGTCGAAGGGCGAGGGGCTCGGCAACCAGTTCCTCGCGAACATCCGCGAGGTGGACGCCGTCGCCCACGTGCTGCGCTGCTTCGCCGATCCGGACGTGGTGCACGTCGCGGGCACGATCGACCCGCGGGGCGACCGCGACGTCGTCGACACCGAGCTCATGCTGAAGGACCTCGAGCAGCTCGACCGCCGGCGCGAGCGGCTCGAGAAGGACGCGAAGGCGCCCGGGAAGCCGGGCGAGCTCGCGCGGCGCGAGCTCGCGGTCCTCGACCGCGTGAAGGCCGCGCTCGAGGCCGGCACCCCCGTCCGCGCGCAGGGGCTCGACGAGGAGGCGCGCGCCGCCGTCCGGCCGCTCTTCCTCCTCACCGCGAAGCCCGTCCTCTACGTCGCGAACGTGGACGAGTCGCAGCTCGGCAGGGAGGGGACCGACCCGGCGATCCTCGCCGTGAAGGCGATCGCCGACGGGGAGGGGGCGCCCATGGTCGAGATCTCCGGGAAGGTCGAGGCCGAGCTCGCCGCGCTCTCCGAGGCGGAGCGGAGGGAGTACCTCGACGCGCTCGGGCTGCACGAGCCCGGGCTCGACCGGCTCGTCCACGCGGCGTACCGGCTCCTCGGGCTCGTCACGTACTTCACCGGCGGGCCGGACGAGTGCCGCGCCTGGACGATCCCCGCCGGCACGCGCGCGCCCCAGGCGGCCGGCGTCATCCACTCGGACTTCGAGCGCGGCTTCGTCAAGGCCGAGGTGATCGGGTACGGCGACCTCGTCGCGCTCGGGAGCGAGGCCGCGGCCCGCGCGAACGGCAAGCTCAGGCTCGAGGGCAAGGAGTACGTCGTCCAGGACGGCGACGTGATGCACTTCAAGTTCAGCGTCTGACTCGGGCGGCCCTCGGCCTGCGGCTGACGCCGCGGGCCTCGGGACCCCCCGAACCCCCCGGCGCTCGCTCAGGCGCGCCTCATCCGGCGCGCCTTCGCTCGGGTCGCAACTTCACCGGCCGGGCTTCGAGGCGCGCGTCCGGGCGATCCGCGCGGCGAGCCGGAGCGCCGCGATCATCGAGGCCGGGCTCGCCTTCCCCTTCCCGGCGATGTCGTAGGCGACGCCGTGGTCCGGGCTCGTCCGGACGATGGGGAGCCCGAGCGTCACGTTCACCGCGGGATCGCCGCCGACCGCGTCGAGGAGCTTCACGGGGATGAGCCCCTGGTCGTGGTAGAGCGCGACGACGGCGTCGAACTCGCCGAGCGCGGCGCGGAAGAAGACGGAGTCGGCCGGGAAGGGGCCGGCGGCGCGGGCGCCGCGGCGCGCGGCGAGCGCGAGGGCCCGGGCGAGGAGGCCCGTCTCCTCGCCGCCGAACGTCCCCTCCTCGCCGGCGTGGGGGTTCAGCGCCGCGAGGGCGATGCGCGGCCGGGCGACGCCGAGGTCGCCCCGCATCGCGCGGTGGGCGATCACGATCGTCTCGGCGATCCGCGCCGGCGTGAGCGCGCGCCCGAGCCGCGCGAAGGCGACGTGGTTCGTCGCGAGCGCCACCTTGAGCCTCTCGCCCGCGAGCATCATGACCGAGCGCCGCACGCCGCAGCGCGCCTCGAGCCACTCGGTGTGGCCGACGAAGCCGGGGAGCACGCGGGCGATCTGGGCCTTCGACACCGGCGCGGTGCAGAGGGCGGCGGCGTCGCCCCGGCGCACCGCCTCGAACGCCGCCTCGAGGTAGGCGAGCTGGGCGGCGCCGGCCCTCGCGGCCGGACGGCCCGGCCGCAGGGCGGACGCGGGGAGGCGCGTCACCGCGACGAGGGCGCCCCCCGCCGGGAGCGGCGCGTCGAGGCCGATCACGGGGAGGCCGAGCGCGCGCAGCTCGCGCGCGAACACGCGCGGGTCGCCGAAGACGAGGGGCGCGAGCTCGCCCCGCACCGCGGCGAGAGCCTTCGCGGTCACCTCGGGGCCGACGCCGGAGGGGTCGCCGAGGCTCACCGCGACGCGGGGGATCATCGGAGGGCCTAGCCCTTCAGCTCCGGCATCTTCACGTCGACGAGGGCGTTCCGCTTGAGCTCGTCGATGTACTGCTGGCGGTAGGTCCCGACCTGCTCCTCGTAGAGCCGGTTCTTGATCTCCTCCGCCACGTCCTCGAACTTCTTCCCGCCGCCGGTCCGCCGCTCCTCCACCTTGACGATGTGGAGGCCGGGGCCGGCCCGGACGAGCCCGGAGATCTGGCCCGGCTCGAGCTTGAAGGCGACGTCCTCGAGCGCCTTCTGGATCGTGCCGCGGCGCAGCCAGCCGAGGTCGCCGCCGTCGGCGGCGGAGGGGCCCTTCGACAGCTGGCGCGCGACCTTCGCGAAGTCCTCGCCGGCCCGGAGCCGCGCGAGCACCTTCTCGCCCTCGGCGCGGACCTTCTGCTCCTCCGCGGCGGAGGCCTTCTCCGGGAGCGGCAGGAAGATGTGGCGGACGTGCACCTCGGGCTCGCCGCCGAACTCCTGCGGGTGGGTCTGGTAGTAGTTCCGGACGTCGTCGTCCGAGAGCTTCACCCGGCCGCGCACCTTGTACTGCAGCACCTGGAACGTCTCGAGCTCGCGCCGGATCTGCGCCCGGAACGCCGCGCGGCCGAGCCCCTGCTCCGCGAGCGCCCGATCGAGCTGCGCGTCGTCGAAGTGGTTGCGGGACTTGATGTCGCCGATGGCGGCGTCGACCTGCGCGTCCGTCACCTCCACCTGCAGCGTCTTCGCCTCGTCCGCGAGGAGCCGCTCGGCGACGATCGTGTCGAACGCGCGGCGCAGCGTGGCGGCGCGCGCCTCGTCCCGCGCCTGGCCGGGGTCCATCTGCTCGACGCGTCGCCAGTCGGCGCCGGCGCGCTCCTCGAGATCGGAGAGCGTGACGACCTCGCCGTTGATGGTGGCCGCGACGCGGTCCACCACCTGGCGCGGCGGGGCGGGCGCCGCGCCGGCCGTGAGGGCGAGCGCGACGGACAGGAGCGTGGAGGGGATCACGGGGTCACCGAGGCGAGGACCTTCTCGTCGATCTCGATCTTGGCGCGCTGCCGCAGCGTCCGCACGTAATCCTCCTGCGCCTGGGCGCGGCGCTCGCGGGTCAGCTTCTCCTGGATCTCGCCGCGCGCCTGCTCGAGGGGTCGCTTGTGGGCGGGCTTCCGGTCGAGGACCTTGAAGAGGTGGAAGCCGTAAGGGGAGGGGATCACGTCGGAGACGACGTTGAGAGGCATCGTGAAGCAGGCGTCGAACACCTCCGGGAAGCCGGAGCCCTTCCCGATGTAGCCGAGGTCTCCGCCGTTCCTCCCCTCCGGGCCGATGGAGGACTTGCGGGCGACGTCGGCGAACGTCTGGGGGGCGCGGCGGACGCGGTCGCGGATCTGGACCGCCTCGTCGCGCGTCGCGACCACGATCTGCGAGACGCGGACGCGCTCCGGATCCTGGTAGTCCTGGGCGTGATCGACGTAGTACCGCTCCACGTCCGCGTCCACCACCTGGACCCGCGGGAACACCTCCTGCTCGAAGAGGCGCTCGAGGGTGAGCTGGTCCTTGAGCCGGGCCTTGAGCTCGGTCTGGCTGAGCCGCTCCTGCGCGAGGAGGTCGTCGAAGTGCGTGCCGGGGTACTCGGAGCGGATGCGGAGGAACGCGCGCTCGACCTGGTCCTGCCCGACGACGACCGACCGGGCGCGCGCCTCCTGGAGGAGGACCGCCCGGTCGACGAGCTCGTCGAGGACGCGGCGGCGCAGCACGTCGAGCCCGCCGCCGCCGTCCTCGGTGCCGACGCGCGCGTCGCGCAGCTCGCGCGCGAGCGCGTCGGCGGAGAGGATCTCCCCGTTCACCGTCGCGACCGCCCGCGCCGCGGTCGCGGCGTCCTTCGTGCCCGCGCCGCAGCGCGAGCAACCGGACGCCGCGGCCAGCGTGGCGACGGCGAGCGTGACGCGGAGCGCGCGCACCGGCCCGGACTACTTCCGCGCGGGCGCCGGCGCGGGGGCCGCGGCCGGCACGGGGGCCGGGGCGGCGCCCGGCTGCATGGGCATCCCGCCGTGGCCCGGGGGCATCGCGCCGCCCATCGGCATGCCGGGCATCCCGCCCATCATGCCGCCCTGGGGCGGGGCGGCCACCTCGACCGCGTCGAGGGCCTTGTCGTCGACCGTGACCTTCGCCTGCTCGCGCAGGTTCTTCAGCCACTCGTCGAACTCCTTCGTCTTCTTCTCGCGGTGGAGCTTGTTCGCGATCTGCGCCTTCACCTGGTCGAAGGTGCGGTTCATCTCGGGCTGCTCGCCCGTGTACTTGAGGAGGTAGATCCCCTGGGGAGCCTGGACGATCCCCGAGGTCTCGCCGGGCTTCAGCTTGAACGCCGCGTCGGCGACCTCCTTCGAGACCGTCTTCTCGAGCTCCTCCTGCGTTCTGAACTGGAGGTCGCCGGCCATGCCCTTCGTCGCGGCGTCCTCGGAGTACTCGGCGACGGTCTGGGCGAAGGCGAGCGTGTTCTTCTTCTCCTCGGCCTTCAGCTTCGCGAGCGCCTTCTGGGCGATGGCGAGCTTCTTCGCGCGCTCCGGCGAGCCCTGCGGCGCGTTCCAGACGACCGCCGCGACCCGGACGCGCTTCGCGCGCACGTACTCGTCCTTGTGCGTGTCGTAGTACTTCTGGAGGTCCGGCTCGGGGACGTCCGCGGCGCCGCCGACGTCCTGGAAGTTCTTCTGCACGAGCTTCTGGACCATGATCTTCTTCAGCGTGTTCTGGACGTCGGGGTCCTTCGCGAGGCCCTGCTTCTCCGCCTCGCGCGCGAGCACCTCGAAGCGGATGAGGCTGTCGAGGAACTCCTTCTTCCGATCGAGCGTCGTGTAGCGCGCGCGGATGAACGGCGACTGCTCGTCGAGGCGGGCCTTGAACTCGTCGGACGTGATGGTGATGCCGTTGCCCTTCGCGACGACGGCGCCGGACTTCCTGCCCTTCTGCTGCGAGCACGCGAGCGCGGCGGCGCACAGGCCGATGACGACGATGCGGCGAATCATGCGGGTAGCTCCTTCACGGAAGGATGAAGACGGACCCCGGGCGAACGCGCGGACCGCCTGGCTTGTTCCCCTGGCCGGAGGGCGCGCCCCCGTGGAGGGGGACGAAAAAAGCACGGAACGACGGCGGGATCAAGGAGATCGGCCGGCGGCCCGGCCGGCCGCGGGATCACTCCTGGCGGGCGCAGGTCGCGAGGTCCGCGAGGACCTGGCGCGCGGCCTGGAGGAGCTCCTTGCCGCGGGCGGCCTCGAGCGCCGGCGAGGCCGGGAGCGGGACGGCGCCCGGGCCCGGGGGACGACCGGGCGCGGCCACGTTCACGGGCCTGGCGCCCGCGCGCTTCGCCCCGCCCTTGCCGTCACGCCGCGCGGGCGCAGGCCCCCCGAGCGCCGCGACGAGCTTCATGTCCGGGGTGAGCCGCAGCGCGCCCCTCGACGCCTGGACGTGCTTCGCGAGGAGGAACGGGTCGAGGGCGGCGGACTCGCCGAGCGTGAACACGAGCCGGCCCGGCCCCGCCTCGAGGGCGCGGATCGCGAGCGCCCGCAGCCGCACCTTGATCGCCATGAGCTCGCAGAGCGCGTCGAGCTCCTCCGGGGGCTCGCCGCAGCGATCGACGATGTCGGCCCGGACCTCGTCCAGCTCCTCGTCGGTCGCGGCCTGCGCGAGCCGCTTGTAGAACCAGAGCCGCTGGTGGACGTCGGGCATGTAGCCGTCCGGGATGATCGCCGGCACGGGGAGCTGCACGTCCGGGTCCACCTCCTCGCGCGGCGCCTCGCCCTTGAGCTCGCGGACCGCCTCGTCGAGGAGCTCGGAGTAGAGCTCGAACCCGACCGCCTCGATCTGGCCGGACTGGTCCTTGCCGAGGAGGTTCCCGGCGCCGCGGATCTCGAGATCGTGGCTCGCGATGCGGAACCCCGCGCCGAGCTCGGAGAAGCGCTGCAGCACCTCGAGCCGCTTCTGGGCGTCCTTCGTCACCGGCCGGCGCGCCGGGACGAGGAGGTACGCGTAGGCGCGCTCGCGCGACCGGCCGACGCGGCCGCGGATCTGGTAGAGCTGCGACAGCCCGAAGTGGTCGGCGCGGTTCACGATGATCGTGTTCGCGCTCGGGATGTCGAGGCCGCTCTCGATGATCGCGGAGGCGAGGAGCACGTCGAGCTCCTTGTTCACGAACCGCGCCATCACCTCCTCGAGCTTCCCCTCGCCCATCTGGCCGTGCGCGACGCCGATGCGGGCCTGCGGCACGAGCTCCCCGAGGAACTTCTGCATCGCCGGGATGGACCGGACGCGGTTGTGGACGAAGAACACCTGCCCGCCGCGCCGGAGCTCCGTCTCGATCGCCTCGCGCACCGCCGCGGGGTCGAACTTCATGACGAAGGTGCGGATGGCGCGCCGGTCCTCGGGCGGGGTCGCGATGATGGAGAGGTCGCGCACGCCGGCGAGGCTCATGTGGAGGGTGCGCGGGATGGGCGTCGCGGTGAGCGTGAGGACGTCGACGAGCTTGCGGAGCTTCTTCAGGCGCTCCTTGTGCGCGACCCCGAAGCGCTGCTCCTCGTCCACGACGACGAGGCCGAGGTCCTTGAACGCGACGTCGGCGGCGAGGAGCCGGTGCGTCCCGACGAGGACGTCCACCTTCCCCGCCGCGGCGTCCTTCAGGATCGCGCGGACCTCCTCGGCGGTCTTCATCCGCGAGACCGCCTCGATCCGCACCGCGTAGCCCTTGAAGCGCTCGCGGAACGTCCGCTCGTGCTGGGAGGCGAGCACCGTCGTCGGGACGAGCACCGCGACCTGCTTCCGGGCGAGCACGGCGAGCATCGCGGCCCGCATCGCGACCTCGGTCTTGCCGTAGCCGACGTCGCCGCAGACGAGCCGGTCCATCGGGGCGCCGCCCGCGCCGGGCCGGCCCTTGCGCATGTCCCGGACGACGTCGTCGATCGCCTTCGCCTGGTCGGGCGTCGCCTCGTAGGCGAACTCCGCCTCGAACTCGCGGAAGGTCTCGTCCGGCTCGGGGAAGACGAAGCCCGGGTGCGCCGCCCGCGCGGCGTAGATGTCGAGGAGCTCCGCGGCCATCTTGAGGAGCTGCTCCTTCACGCGCGCCTTGCGCAGCGCGAACGACTGCCCGCCGAGCCGGTCGAGCCGGACGGCCTCCGGGGAGGCGCCGGTGAACTTCTGGACCTGGCGGAGCTTCGCGACCGGCAGGTAGAGGCGGTCCGCGCCCTCGTAGGCGAGGACGAGGAAGTCGCCCTCCACCCCGCGGATCTGCATCTTCGTGAGCCCGAGGTAGCGCGCGATGCCGTGCTCGACGTGCACGACGAGGTCGCCCTCGTCGAGGTCGCGGAAGGCCGCCGCGAAGGCGTTCTCCTCGCGCGCCCTGCGGGCGCGCGTGCGGACGCGCCGGCCGAAGATCTCCTCGTCGGCGACGACCGCGAGCCGCCCGTCGGCGTCGACGAACCCGCCGGAGAGCTCGCCCGGGACGGCGTGGGCGTGGACGGCCGGGTCGTAGAGCGCGGCCGGATCGGCGGGGAGCGCCGGGTGGACGCGGACGTGCTGGTGCCGGTCCTCGAGGAGCCGCCGGAGCCGGTCGGTCGCGGACGGCGTCCCGCAGGCGACGACGGCGGCGACGCCGCGGCGCCGCCAGTCCTCGAGCCGCCGGGCGAGCGGCGCGAGCGCGCCCTCGTCGCCGTGGGCCGCCTCGATCTCGCCGCGGATGCCGGAGGTCTCGGCGAGCGCGAAGCGGACCGGCTCGGCGGTGCCGAGCCACACCCGGTGGCGCCGGACGACCGGCCGCCCGGCGAGCCGCGCGAGCGCGTCGTCGGCGGACAGGAAGTGGGCGGAGGGCGGCAGGGCGAGCTCCTCGCGGCGGAGCGCGCCCTCGTGCTCGCGCCGGAGCTCCGCGTCGAGCTCGCGGAGCGCCTCCTCCACGCCGGCGGCGTCGTCCACGTACGCCGCGCACCCCTCCGGCAGGTAGTCGAAGAGCGTCGCGAGGCCGCCCGGGTGGAAGCCGGGGAGGAGCGCCTCCATCCCGAAGAAGGGCGCGCCCGCGTCGATCGCGTCGAGCACCTCGCGCACGCGGGAGGTGGGGCGGTTCACGCGCTCCGCCGCCTCGCGGACGGCCGCCTTCGCGGCCTCCTTCCCCTCCGGCGTGAAGAGCGCCTCGCGCGCCGGCGAGAGGAGCACCTCCTCCACGTCGCCCTCGCTCCGCTGCGACTGCGGGTCGAAGGCGCGGCAGCTCTCGATCTCGTCGCCGAAGAACTCGAGCCGGACGGGGGCGGGCTGAGCGGGCGACCAGAGGTCGACGATGCCGCCGCGCACCGCGAACGTGCCCGGGTCCTCGACGAGCGGCGCCCGGGAGAAGCCGAGGAGGACGAGCTTCTCCGCGAGCGCCTCGCGGGGGACCTCCACCCCCCTCGCGAGGAGATCCGACCCCCTCTCCATCGCCGGCCGCGGCACGACGCGCCGGGCGAGGCCGCGCGCCGACACGACGAGGACCCGGATCCGCCCGGGCGCGACGTGGAGCCGGGCGAGCGCGGCGAGCCGATCGAGCTCGAGGCCGCGATCGGGCGACAGGTCGTCGTAGGGGAGGACCGGGTCGGCCGGCAGCCGGACGACGCCGTCCTCGCCCGCGAAGAACGCGACGTCGCGCGCGAGCGCGTCCGCCTCCTCGTCGTCGGGGGCGACCGCGAGCACGGCGCCGGGGCGGCCGCTCGCGGCGAGGAGTTCCCGCACGAGCGCCCCGCGGGCCGCGCCGACGATCCCGGTGACGTCCGCGCGCCGCTCCGCCTCGAGCGCCCGCCGGAGCCGCGCCCACGGCGACGACGTCGGGGGCGGGAGCTGGGTCGCGGTCGTCATGGGGAGGGCGGCATCTTAGTCGCGGCGCGCGCGGGTCGCGCGCCGTTCCGGGCGCGGAGGGCCCCGGCCCGGGCCCGCGCCACGGGGGACCTCGCGCGGAGCGTGGAGGAGGGGGGCCGGGCTTGCGTGCGACCTTCGCCGCGCCCGCGCCGCCGAGGTCCGGGGCGAGCCGGAAACGGCCGGCCCGCGGGACTTCGAGGGTGCGCCCGCGCCGATCCTCGACGCGCCCGGCCCCCACGAAACGTTAACGAGGGGAGGCCGCGCCCGCCCGGCGCCGACGCGCCGTTCCTTGATCGCGCCGGGGGGGGTGGCTACACTCGGCACGGCTCCGACCTGGCGACCGAACCCTTGCGAACCCTGGCCAAAGACGCGAGAAGCGCGGCGGCGCTCGTCCTGCTCGCCCTCGCGGCGTGCGGAGGAGCCGAGCCTCGCTCGCCTGCCCGGGACGCGGCGGCGCCGGCGCTCGTCACGCTCGCCTCCGCGCCGGGGCCCGGCCCGGATCGCCTCCGGGCGGGCGACCTCGCGGGCGCCCGCGCGGCGTTCGAGGCCGACCTCGGGCGGAACCCGGACGGCCTCGGCGCGCTCAACGATCTCGCGGTGTCCTACCTGCTGCAGGGGCACTCCGACGCCGCGAGCCGCCTCCTCGACGAGGTGGTGGCGAAGGGGAACCTGGGCGATCAGCAGGCCGCGCTCGTGAACCTCGGGGAGCTCTACGCCACGCAGGGCTACGTCTCCGCGGCGCAGGCCTACCTCGACACGGCGAGCAGCCTCGACCCCTCCCGGCCCGAGCCCTGGTACGCGCTCGCCGTCCTCGCCGACGCGCGCGGCGAGCTCGAGCGGGCGCGCGCCGCGCTGCGGGAGGCGCTCGCCCGCGACGACGGGGGTGCGGCGCGATCGGCGCTCGCCTATCTCTACCCCGAGGAGCGGGTGCACCTCGAGGCGCTCGTCGCCGAGCAGGCCGGCGACGGCGCGACCGCCGCGGACCGGTGGCGTGCGCTCGCGGCGGGCCGGTTCCCGGCGCTCGCCGCGGCGGCGGAGAGGCACCTCGCCGGCGAGTAGGTGGTCGAATGCCGGGCCCCGGTGGCGAGCTGGACAGGCGGGAGCGAGAGGTCCTCCGGGCCCTCGTGCACGACTACATCGTGACCGGGGAGCCGGTCGCGTCGCAGCCGCTCCTCGCCCGCCACGAGCTCGACTGCTCGCCCGCCACCGTCCGGAGCGTGATGTCCGATCTCGAGGCGCTCGGGCTGCTCGAGAAGCCGCACGCGTCCTCGGGGCGCATCCCGACCGCCCAGGGCTACCGGCTCTACGTCGACGTCCTCCTCAAGGTGCGGCCGCCCTCCCTGCAGGACCGCGATCGGATCGAGAAGCTCGCGCACGAGGCGAGCGGGGTCGGCGCGCTGCTCGAGGGGACGGCGGACCTGCTCCACGCGCTGTCGCACCACGCCGGCGTCGTGACGACGCCGCGCCCGAAGGCGGACCCGGTCCGGCACCTCGAGTTCGTGCGCCTGCGCGAGAACCGGGTGCTCGCGGTGTTCGTCTCGGCGGCCGGGATCGTGACGAACAAGCTCGTCCAGCTCGAGTTCGCGATGGAGCCCTCCGAGCTCGAGCGCGCCGCGAACTACCTGAACGAGAAGATCCAGGCGGCGCAGGAGGGCGCCGAGCCGGCGACGAGCGTCGCCGAGCTGCGCGACCGGATCCTCGGCGACATGCGGGCCGACCAGAGCGCCCTCGCCGACCTCCTCCAGAAGGCCCTCGCGCTCGCCGAGCAGACCTTCTCCGAGGGGCCCGCGCCCGAGCGCGTGCTCGCCCACGGCGAGGAGAGCTTCCTCGACGCGCCCGAGTTCGCCGACGTGCAGAAGGCCCGCGCGCTCCTGCGCGCCTTCGCCGAGAAGGACCGCATCCTGCGCGTGCTCGACCGGGTGCTCTCCTCGCAGGAGGTCCAGATCTTCATCGGCGCGGAGAGCGAGTTCGCCTCGGTGCCCGACGTCTCCGTGGTGGCCGCGCCGTACGGGCGCGGCGACGCCGTCCTCGGCGCGCTCGCGGTGGTGGGTCCGACGCGCATGAACTACGCGCGGGTGATCCCTCTCGTCGACCTGACCGCGAAGCAGATCTCCCGCGCGCTCGCCGACCTCTCCGATCGGTGATCCCGTGAACGTGCCCGAGCCCGCGCCCGTGAACGAGCGCGCGAACGGCCGGGCTCGGGCCCGTAGACGTCCGCGGGGCCCGCGCGTCCCGCGCCCCCGGGCGCTTGTTCGCTCCTCGCGCGCTGTGTCAAGATGTCCGCGGCTGCGGGGCTCGGGGAACCCGGCCCGCACCCACTTTCCACGCCATGGGCGAGAGCGATCAGAAGGGCGGCTTCCAGGCCGAGATCCCCGCGAACGCGATAGAGGACGCGCTGCGCTCGGTCGAGAAGATCGAGGGCGCCGGCGCGTCCGCCGGGCCGGAGGTGGCGGTCGAGGTGGAGGGGGCGGCGCCCGGAGCCGACGCGGCCGCCCTCGCCGGCGAGGTCGCGAGCCTGCGCGCGCAGCTCGAGCTCTCGACGGCGAAGGGGCGAGAGACGCTCGAGAAGCTGAAGGAGGAGCACGAGCGGCTGCTCCGCGCCGCGGCGGACCTCGACAACTACAAGAAGCGCGCGGCCCGCGAGCGCGAGGACGTCCAGCGCTTCGGCGTCGAGAAGCTCGTGAAGGACCTCCTCCCCGCCGTCGACAACCTCGACCGCGCCCTCGCCGCCGCCGCGCCGGAGGACCCGCTCGCCGCCGGCGTGCGCCTCGTCCGCAGCAGCCTCGAGCAGGCGCTCGCGCGGCACGGCGTCGTCGGCTTCTCGGCGCTCGGCGAGCGGTTCGACCCGGCGTTCCACGAGGCGCTCATGCAGGTCCCGACCGCGGCGCAGCCGCCCGGGACGGTGGTGGTCGAGCACGCGCGCGGCTTCAAGCTCCACGACAGGCTGGTGCGGCCGGCGATGGTGGGGGTCGCCGTCGAGCCGCCCGAGGCGGACTGAGGATCGGATGGGAAAGGTCATCGGCATCGATCTCGGGACCACGAACTCCTGCGTCTCCGTCATGGAGGGCGGCGACGCGGTCGTGATCCCGAACAGCGAGGGGTCGCGCACGACCCCGTCGATGGTCGCGCTCACCGACGGCGGCGAGAGGCTCGTCGGGCAGATCGCGAAGCGCCAGGCCATCACGAACCCCGAGTCCACCGTCTACGTCGTGAAGCGGCTCATCGGCCGAAAGTTCGAGGACGCGGAGGTGAAGCGGTCGGCGGGGCTCGTGCCGTACCGGATCGTGCCGGCCGACAACGGCGACGCCTGGGTCGAGGTGGGCGGCAAGCGCCACTCGCCCTCCGAGGTGTCGGCGATGATCCTCGGGAAGATGAAGCAGACCGCGGAGGACTACCTCGGCGAGCCCGTGACCGAGGCGATCGTCACCTGCCCGGCCTACTTCAACGACGCGCAGCGCCAGGCCACGAAGGACGCCGGCCGGATCGCGGGGCTCAACGTCCTCCGCATCATCAACGAGCCCACGGCGGCCGCGCTCGCCTACGGCATCGACAAGCAGAAGTCCGGCAAGGCCGAGCGCCTCGCGGTGTACGACCTCGGCGGCGGCACCTTCGACATCACGATCCTCGAGCTCAACAGCGGCGTCTTCGAGGTGAAGGCGACGAACGGCAACACCTTCCTCGGCGGCGAGGACTTCGACCAGCGGATCATCGACTGGCTCGCGAAGCGCTTCAAGGAGTCGACCGGGATCGACCTGAAGCGGGACCGGATGGCGCTCCAGCGCCTGAAGGAGGCGTCGGAGCGCGCGAAGCACGAGCTCTCCTCGGCGACCGAGACGGAGGTGAACCTGCCCTTCATCACCGCCGACGCGACGGGCCCGAAGCACCTCGCCGAGACCATCGACCGGACCACCCTCGAGGAGCTGTGCGGCGACCTCGTCGAGAAGACGGTCGAGCCGTGCAAGATCGCGCTCCGGGACGCCGGGCTCACGGCCCAGCAGCTCGACACGGTCATCCTCGTCGGCGGCATGACCCGCATGCCGAAGGTGCAGGAGGTCGTCCGCCGGTTCTTCGGCAAGGAGCCGCACAAGGGCGTGAACCCCGACGAGGTCGTCGCCGTCGGCGCGGCGATCCAGGGCGCGGTGATGAAGGGCGAGGTGAAGGACGTCCTCCTCCTCGACGTCACGCCGCTCTCGCTCGGGGTGGAGACCGCGGGCGGCGTCTTCACCCGGATCATCGACAAGAACACCACCGTCCCCTGCAAGAAGTCGCAGGTCTTCTCGACGGCGGTCGACAACCAGCCGCTCGTCTCGATCCACGTGCTGCAGGGCGAGCGCGACATGGCCGCCGACGACAAGACGCTCGGCCGGTTCGAGCTCGTCGGCATCCCGCCCGCGCCGCGCGGCGTCCCGCAGATCGAGGTCACCTTCGACATCGACGCGAACGGCATCGTCCACGTCTCGGCGAAGGACCTCGGCACCGGCAAGCAGCAGCAGATCCGGATCACCGCCTCCTCCGGCCTCGGCGAGGACGAGATCCAGCGCATGGTGGCGGACGCCGAGTCGAACAAGGCCGACGACGCGAGGAAGAAGGAGCTCGCCGACCTCAAGAACAACGCCGAGGGGCTCATCTACACGACGGAGAAGAGCCTCGAGGAGTACGCGAGCGCGCTCAAGCCCGAGGACCTCTCGGAGATCCGGGCGGACCTCGACGCGCTGAAGGGGATCCTCCCGGGCGACGATCCCGGCGCGATCAAGGAGGCGCTCACCCGGCTGGAGGGGAGCGCCTACCGGATCGCCGACGCCATCTACGCCCAGTCCGGGGGCGGCGGCGGGACCTAGGGCCGCGGGCGCAGGGGCCGGCGCCTCGGCCCGCGGCATCCTCGGCCGTCGGCCCGAATTGTCAGGGGCCGGCCGTGCGTTATATTCCGCACGGCCGGGGCTGCTGACGCGGGAAGGGCGCGAGACCACGTGGGAAAGCGCGATTACTACGAAGTGCTCGGCGTCGGCCGGGACGCCGACGAGCAGGCGATCAAGAGCGCGTACCGGCGGCTCGCGCACAGGTATCACCCGGACAAGAACCCGGGCGACCAGCAGGCCGAGGAGCAGTTCAAGGAGGCGAGCGAGGCGTACGAGGTGCTCTCGGACGCCGACAAGCGCGCGCGCTACGACCGCTTCGGCCACGCGAACGGGTCGCAGGACTTCCCGTTCGGCGGCGCCGGGGCCTCCACGATCAACGACATCTTCGGCGACATCTTCGGCGAGATGTTCGGCGGCGGGGGCCGCCGCCAGCGCGCGCGGACCCGCGGCTCGGACCTCCGCTACCACCTCGAGATCGGGTTCGAGGAGGCGGTGTTCGGCACGACGGCCCGCATCGCGATCCCCCGCGCGCGCGCCTGCGACACCTGCCACGGCTCGGGCGCGAAGCCGGGCACGAGCCCGCGGACGTGCCCCACCTGCGGCGGGACGGGCGAGATCCGGCTCACCCAGGGCTTCTTCTCGATCGCCCGCACCTGCCACCACTGCCAGGGGCAGGGGCGCGTCGTCGTCGAGCGGTGCCCGGACTGCGGCGGCGCGGGCGGCCGGCGCGAGCAGGCGACGGTCGAGGTGAAGGTCCCGCCGGGGGTCGACACCGGCACGCGGCTCAAGCTCACCGGGGAGGGCGAGACGGCGCCCGTTCCGAGCGGAACGCCGGGGGACCTGTACGTCGTCGTCCAGGTGCGCGAGCACCCCGTGTTCCGGCGCGAGGACACCGAGATCCTCTGCGACATGCCGATCTCCTTCACGCAGGCCGCGCTCGGCGCGCAGATCGACGTGCCGACCCTCGACGGCCCCGCGAAGGTGAAGATCCCGGCCGGCACGCAGACCGGCAAGGTGTTCCGGCTGAAGGGCAAGGGCGTCCCGGCGCTCCAGGGCGGCGGCCGCGGCGACCAGCACGTGCGCGTGTTCGTCGAGACGCCGACCCACCTCGGCAAGGAGCAGCGCGAGCTGCTCGAGCGGTTCGCGGCGGTGTCCGGCGAGGAGACGAACCCGCAGACGCGGACGTTCTGGGAGAAGGTGCAGGACCTGCTCCGCGAGAAGGCCAGGTAGCGCGCCGAAAGGAGCGGGCCGGCACATCTCGCTTCGCGAGAAGTGCCTGGCCCGAAGACGGGAGCGGCGCGGGAATCTCCTTTCTCCCCGCGCGTTTCCGCTGTAGATCCCGGACTCCTCCATGCGCGCGACGAAGATCCTCGCGGTGATCGTGCTCGCCCTCGCCGGCTGCCCGAAGCGCGTCGTCGTCGTGAACGGGCAGGAGATGGAGCCCGCGCAGGCGAGCGACCTCGCCCGCCGCGACCTCGACGAGGTCCGGCGCGAGGCGCAGCTGCTGCCGCCGGAGGAGCGGGCGGCGCGGCTCGAGGCGTTCGCCGAGCGCTACCGCCAGCTCGACGTCGCGGCGGAGGCGCTCCACGACGCGGGCGCGGAGTGGCGCGCCGCGGGCCGCCCCGACCGCGCGGCGCGCGACCTCGGCGCCCTCCTCACCGAGCACCCGCTCTACCGGCGCGCGGTGGAGGCGAAGTACCTGCTCGCCCTCGTGGACCTCGACCTCGGCCGCCCCCGCGACGCGCTCGCGACGCTCGCGACCGTGTACCCGAAGCTCCCCGACGGCACGAAGCCCGAGGCCGCCGCCCGCGCGGCGGACGCGGCGCTCGCGACCGGCGCCGACGCGGAGGCGGTGCGCTGGCTCGCCGAGCTCGCGCGGGTCACGCCGCCGGCCCAGCGCGGGGCGGTCCTGCGCCGGGCGGCCGACGCGGTGGACCGGCTGCCGTTCCTCGACGTGGCGAAGCTCCGCGAGGAGCTGCCCTCGGACTCGCCGGTGCAGGAGCCGCTCGCGATGAAGCTCGCGCGGATCCAGCTCCACCTCGCGGACTACCCGCGCGCCCAGGAGGCCGCGCGCGAGGTGATCCTGCGCTGGCCGGACGGCCCCTACGCCGCCGAGGCGAAGGGGATCGTCGACCGGATCGCGAAGCTCACCTTCGTGCGGCCGAACGTGCTCGGGGTCGCCGTCCCGCTCTCCGGCCCGTACAAGCGCTGGGGCGACGCGATCCTGCAGGGCGTCGCCGTCGCCCTCGAGGGCTCGACCGTGAAGGTCGCGGTGCGCGACACGCGCGGCGAGCCCGACGGGGCCGCCGCCGCGATCGAGGCGCTCGCCCTCCAGGAGGGCGCCGTCGCGGTGGTCGGGGCGGTCACGAACGCCGAGGCCGAGCGCGCCGCGGCCGCCGCCGAGGACCTGCGCGTCCCGCTCGTCTCGCTCTCGAAGCTCGAGGGCGTGACGAGGGCCGGCCCCTTCGTGTTCCAGAACATGCTCACCGCCGACGCGCAGGCGAAGGCGCTCGTCGACCTCGCCATGGCGCGCCGGGGGATGAAGCGGTTCGCGATCATGTTCCCGTCCGTCACCTACGGCGTGGAGCTCGCGAACGCGTTCTGGGACGACGTCGAGGCGAAGGGCGGCGAGGTGCGCGGGGCCGAGACCTACGCGGCGGACCGGACCACCTTCACGCCGCTCGTGAAGGACATGGTCGGCAAGCTCTACCTCGACGAGCGCTCCGACTGGCAGGAGCAGCAGCGGGAGATCGCGAAGAAGGAGACGGATCCCTTCCGCCGCCGCAAGGCGCTCGAGAAGGCGAAGGAACAGCTCGCGCCCATCCTCGACTTCGACGCGATCTTCATCCCGGACTTCGCGAAGAACGTGCGGCTCATCGCGCCCGCGCTCGCGGTCGAGGACGTCGTCACCCAGACCTGCCTCCCCGAGGAGGTCGCGAAGATCCGCAAGACGACCGGCCGGCCCGACCTGCAGCCGGTGCAGCTCCTCGGCGCGAACGGCTGGAACGACCCGTCGCTCTTCGACATGGCGCCGGGCGGGCCCGGGCGCGCCGTGCGCTGCGCGATCCTCGTGGACGGGTTCTTCGCCGGCTCCTCCCGCCCCGACACGAAGCGGTTCGTCGAGGTCTTCGCGAAGAAGTACCCGGGCCAGGTGCCCACCATCCTCGAGGCGTCGGCGCACGACGCGGCGCGGATGGTGCGCCAGGTGATCGAGTCCCGCGTCCAGACGCGCGACGCCCTGCGCGACGGGCTCGCGCGGATCCGCGGCTTCAAGGGGGCGACCGGCGACATCACGGTGGGGCCGGAGCGGACGCCCGAGAAGGAGCTCTTCTTCCTCACCGTCGACCAGAACGGGCTGCGCGAGATGACGCGGGAAGAGCTCGCGAGGACCGGCGCGGGGAGCCCCTAGCGCGCGGCCGGGATCGCCCGCCTCGCCACGGGCGGGGGCCGGGGGGCTGCGCTCTGGCGAGCCGGCGCTCGGCCGAGGGTGCCCTCGGGGCGCCCCGCCATTAGGTTCGACGGCGGATGGACGACGTCCTCGTTCGCGCGCGCTCCCGGAGCCCGTTCCCCACGGCGAACGTGCTGCTGTTCCTCGCCACGGTCGCGACGACCCTCTGGATGGGGTTCGAGCTGTCGCCGGCGCCGGCGCCGGACCTCACCCTCTCGAACGTGGTGCGGGGCGGGTTCCCCTTCGCCGCCTCGCTCGTCGCCATCCTGTTCACGCACGAGATGGGGCACTACGTGCTCGCGCGCCGCTACGGCGTGCGCGCGACGCTGCCGTACTTCATCCCCGTCCCGTTCGGCGCCGGGACGCTCGGGGCGGTCATCCGCATGCGCTCGCCCATCCCCTCGCGGAGGGCGACCCTCGACATCGGCGCGGCGGGGCCGCTCGCCGGGCTCGCCGTCGCGGTGCCGCTCCTCCTCGTCGGGCTCTCGCTCTCCGAGGTCCGCGCGGTCGGCGCGGAGGCGGTCGCGACCGCCTCGACGGTCCAGTCGCCCTTCGCGATGATCCGGGCGCTCCTCGCGCACCAGCCGCTCCAGGGGGCCGCGGGGACGTTCTTCGGCGACAGCGCGCTCACCTGGGCGGCGGGCCGGCTCGTCCTCGGCGCGGTCCCGCCGGGGCACGACGTCTACCTCCACCCGGTGGCGCTCGCGGCCTGGCTCGGCCTCCTCGTCACGACGCTGAACCTCGTGCCGCTCGGGCAGCTCGACGGCGGGCACGTCGTCTACGCGCTCCTCGGCCGACCGCGCGCGCGCGCCGTGAGCCGGGCCGTCTCGGCGGCCCTCCTCGCCGCCGGCTTCTTCTGGACCTGGAGCTGGGTCGTCTGGTGGGCGCTCACCCGGTTCGCGATCGGGTTCGGCCATCCGCCCGCGCTCGCCGAGGAGCCGCTCGGCCCGGGGCGCAAGGCGATCGCCTGGCTCTCGCTCGCCCTCTTCGTCCTCACGTTCGTCCCGGTGCCCGTCTCGTTCTAGCGGCGGGTTCCGGCTAGACTCGCGGAGCTTCACATGACCCCTTCCGTCGAGAACACCGCACCGGGCAGAGCCGCCGCCGCCGGACCCGTGGACGAGCCCGTGAACGAGCCCGCGCCCGGCGCCGGGCCCGTGCTCGTGCGCGTCCACGGGGAGGCCGCGCCGCCCGCGCCCGCGGTGGACGCCGGGGAGGCGGCGGCCTGGGCGGACGTCCTCGCGGGGTGGGAGGACGAGGCGAGGCACCGCGCGTACCTCGCGCGCTACCAGGACCTCGAGGGGCTCGCCACCGCGGGCCGGCGGTACCGCGACGTCCTCGCGGCGCGCCCGCGCGATCCGATCGCGGCCCGCTTCCGGGACGAGGTGCTGAAGCGCGCCGTGGCGCACGGGCTCGCCGCGCTGCCGCGCGCCGCGCCCGACCTCCCGCGCGCGCGGGTCGCGGTGCGCGTCGCGGCGGGCGCCGTGATCGCCGGGCTCCTCCTCGCCGCCCTGCTCATGGCGATCCGGCTCCTGCCGTTCCTGTCCGGAGCGCGCCCCTGATCCCGTCTCCCCGGCCGATCACGCTCGACGACGTGCTCGGGCCGGGGGGTCGCCTCGCGCGCGCCCTGCCGGGCTACGAGCACCGCGAGGACCAGCTCGCGATGGCGCGGGCCGTCGAGCGCGCGCTCTCCGCCCGGCGCTACCTCGTCGCGGAGGCCGGGACCGGGACCGGGAAGACCCTCGCCTACCTCGCCCCGGCGGTGCTCTCCGGCCGCCGGATCATCGTCTCCACGGCGACGAAGACGCTGCAGGAGCAGCTGTGGGGGAAGGACATCCCCCTCCTGCGCGACGCGTGCGGGCTCGCCTTCACCGCCGCCTACCTCAAGGGGCGCTCGAACTACTACTGCCTCGCGCGCGGCGAGGAGTTCGCGCGCGCGCCGACGTTCGCGGCGCGCGAGGACGCCGCCCTCTGGCCGCGCATCGAGGCGTGGGCGCGCGAGACCGAGACCGGCGACCGGAGCGAGATCGACCTCCCCGACCACTACCAGACCTGGAAGGACCTCTCGGCGACGAGCGAGAGCTGCGTGGGGCGCGAGTGCCCGCGCTACGAGGAGTGCTTCGTCACCCGCGCGCGGGCCCTCGCCGCGGAGGCGGACGTCCTCCTCGTGAACCACCACCTCTTCTTCGCCGACCTCGGCATGCGCACCTCGCGCGCCGGGGTCGAGATCCTGCCCGAGCACGACGCGGTCGTGTTCGACGAGGCGCACGCGCTCGAGGACGTCGCGACCGAGTACTTCGGGCTCCAGGTCTCGTCCTGGCGGGTCGAGGAGCTCGCCCGCGACGCGCAGCGCGCGGTGGCGGACCGGCCGGACCTCGGGTCCATGATGAAGCAGTCGACGGGCGAGCTCCGGAAGGCCGGCGAGCGGTTCTTCCAGGGCGTCGCCGACGGGCTGCGCGGGCGGCCGGCGGCTCTCGAAAGCGAGCGCCGCGGCGGGCGGAGGAGCCCGCCCCGGAGCCGCGCGCTCCCCCACGAGGAAGGCGTCAAGGCCCCGCTCACCGAGGACCTCCTCGCGCCGCTCGCGCGCGAGCAGGACCGGCTCGACGCCGCCATCGCCGAGCTCAGGGACCTCGTCGCCGACGCGCCCTCGCCGCAGCTCGCGCAGCTCGCGCGCCGCGCGGGCGAGCTCCGCGTGGAGCTCGCCGCGGTGACGGCGATGAAGGAGCCGACCCGCGTCTACTTCGGCGAGGTGCGCGGGCGCGGTGTGTTCCTGCGGGCGGCGCCGATCGTGGTGGCGGAGGAGCTGCAGGCCCGGCTCTACCGGCGCACGGACACCGTCGTGTTCACGAGCGCGACGCTCGCCGCCCAGGGCCGGTTCGACTACTTCCGCCGGCAGGTCGGGCTCGCGCCCGAGTTCGACGTGGACGAGGCGAGCTTCCCCGGCCCGTTCGACTTCGCGCGGCAGGCGGCGATCGTCTCGCCCGACGGCCTCCCCGAGCCGAACGCGCCCGGGTTCGTCGAGGCGGCCGCGGAGGCGGTGCGCGCGCTCACGGAGGTCACCGGCGGCCGCGCCTTCGTCCTGTGCACCTCGACGCGCAACATGCACGCGCTCCACCACGCCTCGCGCCGGCTGCCGTACCGGATCCTCCTGCAGGGCGAGCGCCCCAAGGCGCGGCTCCTCGAGGCGTTCCGCGAGGAGCCGTCGGTGCTCTTCGCGACGGCGAGCTTCTGGGAGGGCGTCGACGTGCCCGGCGAGGCGCTGTCGCTCGTCGTGATCGACCGGCTCCCGTTCGCGCCGCCCACCGATCCGGTGATCGCCGCGCGGCTGCGGGCGCTCGAGGCGGAGGGGCGCGACGGCTTCTCGGAGCTCCAGGTCCCGGCCGCGGCCCTCGGCCTGCGCCAGGGCTTCGGCCGGCTCGTGCGGACCCGCCGCGACCGCGGCCTCGTCGCGATCCTGGACCGGCGGCTCGTGACGCGCGCCTACGGGCGGGCCTTCGTCGCCTCCCTGCCGCGCTGCCCGCTGCTGCGCACGGTGGAGGCGGCGAGGCGCTGGTGGGACGGCGGCGGCGCCGCCTGAGGCGGGGCTCGCCGGGGCGCGATATCGGGGACCGGCGTCCCCGCCTCGCGGGACGGGGCGGCAGGACGGCGCGCCGCTCGGAGGGGCGCCCGGCCGGGAGGATCGGGTAGAGTATCTCCGGGGGTGGAAACCCTGGCACCCATGGTCCAGTTCAACCCAGAGACCCGCGAGATCGCCGTCAAGGTCGTCTATTACGGCCCCGCGCTCTCGGGGAAGACGACGAACCTTCAGGCGCTCTTCCAGAAGATCGATCCGCGCGTGCGCGGGCGCCTCATGACGCTCGACACGAAGGACGACCGGACGCTCTTCTTCGACATGATGCCCGTCTTCTTCCGCACGCAGGCGGGCGTGAAGGTGAAGCTGAAGCTCTACACGGTGCCGGGCCAGGTGATGCACGAGTCCACCCGGCGCATCGTGCTCCAGGGCACGGACGCCGTCGCCTTCGTCGCGGACTCGCGGCGGAGCGAGGCGAGCGCCACGCTCGCCTACTGGAACAACATGCTGAAGAACCTGGAGGCGAACGGGCTCGACTACCGGACCCTGCCCATCGTCATCCAGATGAACAAGCGCGACCTCGACGACGCCCGCGGCGACGACGAGATCGGCGACCTGCGGCGGGTGATCCAGCCGCCGGTCGTGCCCGCCGTCGCGATCCGCGGCGAGGGCGTCGTCGAGACGCTCTACGCCGTGCTCCAGCTCTGCTACCGGAGCCTCGACCGAACCTTCGGGCTCGATCAGAAGTGGCACGTCCCCGAGCGCGAGTTCCTGGGGAAGATGTTCTCGCACGTCGACCTCAAGGGCACGCGCATCAAGGTTGCCGAGGGGGCGCCGCCGCGATGAGCCTCGCGCCGTCCTTCCTGCAGCAGCGGCTCCCGCTCGCGGACCTGCTCGACCTGCGTGCCTTCGCCGAGGTGTGCCAGTCGTTCGCCGAGCTGTACCGGGTGGGCCTCAAGGTCTTCGACGAGAACGGCAACCGGCTCGTGGACGTGAAGGTCGGGAACGCCGACTTCTGCGGCTACATCTGGACGAAGCCGGCCGGCCGCGAGCAGTGCATGGCGACGGTCGGACGCGTGAAGTCGGACCCGGTCGGCGAGGAGCCGGCGCCGACCACGTTCCAGTGCTTCAGCGGCTGCCGCTACGTCGTCCAGCCGGTGCTCTACGAGGGGGACGTGATCGGCCGGGTCGTGTTCGGCCCCTTCGTGCCGGAGGACCTCGCCGAGCTCCCCGCGACGCTCCGCGCCATCGCCGACGACTTCGACGCGAAGGCCGCCGCGAGCTACGTCCAGAAGATCCGGCGCGTGCCGGAGGTGACCGCCGAGAAGATCCTGAAGCACTTCATGGATCTCCTCGACGTGATGGTCTTCACCGGCCACAAGAACCTCATCGCCGCGAAGCTCCACATCGAGGCGGTCACGGAGAGCTTCCGCGAGCTCTCGGACAAGAACCGGCAGCTCGAGGAGAGCTACGGGAAGCTCAAGGAGCTCGACCGGCTCAAGTCGAACTTCCTCGCCACGATGAGCCACGAGCTGCGCACGCCGCTCACGAGCGTCATCGGCTACTCCGAGATGATGCTCGAGGGGCTCGGCGGGCCGCTCACCGCCGAGCAGCGCGAGTACCTCGGCATCATCATGGAGAAGGGCGAGAACCTCCTGCAGCTCATCACCTCCATCCTCGACATCTCGAAGATCGAGGCGGGCCGCGTGCGCCTCCTCCTCAGCGAGGTGGAGGCCTCCCAGGTGATGCGCGACGCGGTGGCGACCGTGCTCCCGCTCGCCCGCAAGAAGGGGATCCGGGTGGCCTGCGAGCCGGGCGCGATCCCGCGCTTCCAGGCCGACCGCGACAAGATCCGCCAGTGCCTCGTGAACCTCTGCTCGAACGCGGTCAAGTTCACGCAGAACGGCGGGACCATCACCGTCTCCGCCGAGGCGCTCCGGGGCGACCGCGTCGCGCTCCACGTCTCCGACACCGGCATCGGCATCGGCGAGGAGCACGTCGATCGCGTGTTCGACGTCTTCTACCAGGTGGACGGCTCCTCGACCCGCGAGTACGGCGGCGCCGGGCTCGGCCTCGCGATCGTGAAGAGCTTCGTCGAGGCGCACGGCGGCGAGGTGTCGGTCCGCTCGAAGCCCGGGCAGGGGTCCGTCTTCACGATCGTCCTGCCGGTCCGGGCGGCGCCCACGGTCGCGGTCACGCCGACCGGCCCGACGCCGACGGTCTGAGGCGCGATGCGGCGCGCCGGCCCACGCGCGCGGGCGAGGCCCGGCGAGTTCGCGCTCATCGAGCGGTTCGTCCGGGCCGTACCGGCGCGCGGGCGGGGCGTCGCGGTCGGGCCCGGGGACGACGCGGCGGTGCTCCGGCTCGCCGCGGGCGAGGAGCTCGTCGCGACGGTGGACGCGGTGGTCGAGGGCGTGCACTTCGACCGGCGCGCCTCCTGGCCCGACGTGGGCTGGAAGGCGCTCGCGGTGAACCTCTCCGACCTCGCCGCGATGGGGGCCCGCCCGCTCTTCGCGCTCGTCGCGCTCGCGCTCCCGGCCGGCGCGCCGGAGGCGGCCGCGCGCGGGATCGCCCGCGGGCTCGGCGCCTGCGCGCGCGCGCACCGCGTCGCCGTGGTGGGCGGGAACGTCACGCGGGCGCGCGAGGTGTCCGTCACCGTGACCGCGCTCGGGACGGTCCCGGCCGGCCGGGCCGTGCTCCGCGCCGGCGCGCGCCCGGGCGACCTCGTCGGCGTCACCGGGACGGTGGGCGACG
>DASVZX010000294.1:0-16357 GCA_036391435.1 Anaeromyxobacter sp.
CACGCAGAAGAACACCGAGCAGGACTGGCTCAAGACCAACCTGGCCCGCTTCACCCGCATGCTGCAGGGGCAGCGCGATCTGGAGGCGGTCTCCAGGCTCATCCTGCGCGACCTGGCGCCGCTCGTCTCGGCGCAGCTCGGCGTCTTCTACCTGATGGAGCCGCAGCCGGAGCGGCCGGTGCTGCGCCTGCTCTCGACCTACGCCTACCGGGAGCGCAAGAACCTCTCCAACCAGTTCGCGGTCGGCGAGGGGCTGGTGGGCCAGTGCGCCCTGGAGAAGGAGCGCATCCTGCTCACCGACGTGCCGGGCGACTACATCCAGATCAGCTCCGGCCTGGGCGAGGCCAAGCCGGCCAACATCGTGGTCCTGCCGGTGGTCTTCGAGGGGGAGGTGAAGGCGGTGGTGGAGCTCGCCTCCTTCCACCGGTTCAGCGAGATCCACCTGGCCTTCCTCGACCAGCTGACCGAGTCGATCGGCATCGTGCTCAACACCATCGCCGCCGGCATGCGGACGGAGGAGCTGCTCAAGCAGTCGCAGTCGCTCGCCGACGAGCTCCGCAGCCAGCAGGGCGAGCTCACCGAGTCGAACAAGCGGCTCGAGAGCCAGGCGAAGTCGCTCCAGGCCTCCGAGGACCGGCTCAAGATGCAGCAGGAGGAGCTGCAGCGGACGAACGAGGAGCTGGAGGAGCGCTCGCGGCTGCTCCAGATCCAGAACGTCGAGGTCGAGCGCAAGAACCGGGAGATCGAGCAGGCGAAGATGGCGCTGGAGGAGCGCGCCCAGCAGCTCGCCCTCTCGTCCAAGTACAAGTCCGAGTTCCTCGCCAACATGTCGCACGAGCTGCGGACGCCGCTGAACAGCCTGCTCATCCTCGCGCGGATGCTGTCGGAGAACGGCGACGGGAACCTCACCGGGAAGCAGGTCGAGTTCGCCCAGACGATCCACGCGGCCGGCTCCGACCTCATGTCGCTCATCAACGACATCCTCGATCTCTCGAAGATCGAGTCGGGGACGATCCAGGTCGAGGTGGACGCGAAGCCCACCGGCGAGCTCGCGGCGGACCTCCGCCGCGGGTTCGACGAGCTCGCCCGGCAGAAGGGGCTCTCCTTCCTCGTCGACGTCGAGCCCTCGACGCCGGCCGTCCTCTACACCGACGCCCGGCGGCTCCAGCAGATCCTGAAGAACCTCCTCTCGAACGCGTTCAAGTTCACCGAGCGCGGCGGCGTCACGCTCACGATGCGGCGCGCGACGAAGGGCTGGGCATTCGACGCCGAGGCGCTGAACGCGGCGGACGAGGTCGTCGCCTTCGACGTCCGCGACACGGGGATCGGGATCCCGAGGGACAAGCAGCGCGTCATCTTCGAGGCCTTCCAGCAGGCGGACGGCTCGACCGCCCGGCGCTACGGCGGGACCGGGCTGGGGCTGTCCATCAGCCGCGAGCTGGCGCGCCTGCTCGGCGGCCAGATCGCCGTCGAGTCCACCCCCGGGCAGGGCAGCACCTTCACGCTGTACGTGCCGAAGGCGCTCGTCCCGCGCCCGGCGCGGGGGGCGAACGGCAGCGCCCGCGCGGCGGCGGCCCCGGAGCGCAGGCCCGAGCCCCAGGCGGCCGTGCCGCGGCCGGAGATCACCCGGGGCGAGGGGCCGCGGATCGAGGACGATCGCGCGGCGATCCTGACCGGCGACCACGTCCTGCTCGTCGTGGAGGACGACCCGGTCTACGCGGCCATCCTCGTCGGCGTGGGGCGCGAGCACGGGTTCAAGGTGGCGGTCGCGACGCGCGGCGAGTCCGCCCTGGCGCTCGCCCGCGAGCTCGTGCCGGACGCGATCACCCTCGACCTCGTCCTGCCGGACATGGACGGGTGGGCGCTCCTCGACCTCCTGAAGCGGGACGCGCGGACGCGCCAGATCCCGGTGCACGTGATCACGGGGAAGCGCGACGACCGCCGCCTCGCGATGCTGCTCGGCGCGGTCGCGACGCTCGAGAAGCCGGCGACGCGGGCGGAGCTGGGCGAGGCCATCGGGCGGGTGGCGCGCGTCGCCGGGAACCCGAGGAAGCGCCTCCTCGTCGTGGCGGCCGACGCGGCGGAGCGCGCGGCGATCCGCGATCTCGTCGGGGCGCCCGACGTCGAGCTCGTGGAGGTCGCCTCGGGCGCCGAGGCGGCCGAGGCGGCGCGCAAGGCGCGGTTCGACTGCATCGTCCTCGATCCGGGCGCGGGCGGGGAGCCGGTGGCGCCGCTCGTCGCGGCGCTCGCGGACGTGGAGCCCGAGCCGGTCCCGGTGGTCGTGTACGGCGCGCTGTCGCCCGAGGACGCGCGGGCGATCGGGGTCGCCGCCCGCGGCGCGGCCGTGAAGCGCGCCGAGGCGCCCGAGCAGCTCCTCGACGAGACGTCGCTCTTCCTGCACCGGGTCGCGAGCGCGCTGCCGGACGAGAAGCAGGCGATGCTGCGGCGCGCGCACGAGCCCGACCCGATCCTCGCCGGGAGGACCGTGCTGCTCGTGGACGACGACGTGCGGAACGCGTTCGCGCTCACCGTCGCGCTCGAGCGCCACCGGATGAAGGTGCTCTACGCGGACGGCGGCCGGACCGCGCTCGACCTCGTCCGCCGCAAGCCCGACGTGGTGCTGATGGACATCATGATGCCGGAGATGGACGGGCTCGAGGCGACGCGGGCGATCCGCCGGACCCCCGAGGGCGCCCGCGTCCCCGTCATCGCGCTCACCGCCAAGGCCATGAAGGGCGACCGCGAGGAGTGCCTCGAGGCGGGCGCGTCCGACTACGTGGCGAAGCCGGTGGACGTGGAGCAGCTCGTGTCGCTGCTCCGCGTGTGGCTCTACGACGCGCGCGCGGACACCGGAGCGCGGCCGGAAGCGCGGCCGGAGGCGTGAACGCGTTCGGCGAGGAGCGGGAGACCGGCGCGCTGCTCGCCTCCGTGCGCGGCGCGACCGGCCTCGACTTCGGCGGGTACGCGCCGAGCGGGATCCGGCGCCGGCTCGCGGCGCTCGGCGGCCGCGACGCGACGTCCATCGCGGGCCTCCACGCCCGCGCGCTCGCCGATCGCGCCTTCATGTCCGAGCTCGCCGGACGCCTGCTCGTGAACGTCACGGCGCTGTTCCGGGACCCCGACCTCTTCCTCGCGTACCGGGCCGTCGCGCTGCCGCACCTCCGGCCGGGGACGCCGCTGCGGGCCTGGCACGCCGGCTGCGCGACCGGCGAGGAGGTCTGGTCGCACGCGATCGTGCTGCGGGAGGAGGGGCTCGCGTCGGGCTTCCGGGCGTACGGCACGGACGTGTCGCGCTCCGCGCTCGCCGTCGCGTCGGCGGGCCTGCTGCCGATGGACCGCATGCAGGAGTACACGGCCGCCTACCGCGCGGCGGGAGGGGGCGGCGAGTTCTCGTCCTACTACGTCGCCGGGCCCGGCGGCGCCGCCGTGCACGAGACCCTGCGCGCGGGCGTCCGGTTCGGGCGGCACGATCTCCTCGCGGACCGGCCGTTCGGCGCGTTCGACGTCGTGTTCTGCCGGAACGTCCTCATGTACTTCGATCCGCCGCACCAGGAGCGCGCGCACGGCGTGCTCGCCGCGAGCGTCCGGCCGGGCGGGATCCTCGTCCTCGGGCGCGGCGAGGCGCTCTCGACCTCGGTGCGCGGCGAGTACGAGGAGCTCGACGGCCGGAACCGGATCTTCGTGCGCCGGGGGTGACCGTCGCGATGCCCCTCCTCCGCGCCGCGACCGATCCGCGCTGGGCCGCCGTCGCCGTCGCCGGCCTCGACCGCACCCTCGCCGATCACGCGCACTGCGAGAAGAAGGCGGCGGCGAGCGCGCTGAAGCTCGTCGCGGACCACCCCGGCCGTCCGGACCTCGTGCGCGCGCTCGCGAAGCTCGCGCAGGAGGAGCTCCAGCACTTCCTCGCCGTGCTCGCCGAGATGGGGCGCCGGAACGTCCCGCTCCCGCCGGACGACGGGGACCCCTACGCCCGGGCGCTCGTGCGGCTCGTCCGCGGCGGCGACGCGGCGCTCGTCGACCGGCTCCTCGTGTCGGCGCTCATCGAGGCGCGGAGCCGCGAGCGGCTCCTCCTGCTCGCCGACGCGCTCCCCGATCCGCGGCTCCGCGATCTCTACGCCCGTCTCGCGCAGTCCGAGGCCGGCCACGAGCGGCTGTTCGTGGACCTCGCCCGCCGGCACGGCGGCGAGGCCGCCGCGGAAGGACGGCTGGAGGCGCTCGCGGAGGCGGAGGCGCGGATCGTCCGGGACCTCCCGATCCTGCCGCGGATCCACTGAGGGCCGAGCGATCCCGTGAACGTGAACGAGCCCGCGCCCGGGCCCGAGGAGAAGCCGGGCACGGGCGCGGGTCGGGGTCGTTCACGGGGCGACCGCGGCCGCCAGCAGCAGATCGTTCTCCGCCGGCGTCCCCACCGACACCCGGATGCAGCCCTCGAGCCCCGGGTAGTGGTCCTGCCGCCGCACGAGCACGCCCGCGGCGAGGAGCTTCGCGTACGCGGCCTTCGCGTCCGGCGTCCGCACGAGGATGAAGTTCGAGGCGGACGGGTAGGGCCTCCACGTGGGGTGGCGCGCGAGGCCCGCCAGGAGCCGGTCGCGCTCGGCGCGGATCCGCGCGACGAGCGGCGCGACGTAGCCGGGCGACTCGAGCGCGGTGAGCAGGATCGCGCCGGTGTGGCCGGGGATGCAGAAGGGCGGGAGGAGCGCGCGCGCCACCGCGGCGACCTCGCGGGAGGCGAGGAGATAGCCGGCGCGGATGCCGCCGAGGCACCAGGACTTCGAGAAGGTGCGGAGCACCGCGACGTTCGGGTTCGCGCGCGCGAGCGGGCGCGCGTCGGTGCCCGCGAACGCGTGGTAGGCCTCGTCCACGACGAGCAGGCCCCCGCGCGCCCGCGCCTTCGCGCCGAGGGCCTCGAGATCCTTCGCGTCGAAGAGCTTGCCGGTCGGGCCGTGCGGGTTCGGGACGAAGAGGACCCCCGGGGGGCCGTCGAGCGCGGCGAGGAGCGCCTCCGTGGGGAGCGCGAACCCGTCGCCGAGCGGCACCGCCCGGTACGGCGTCGCCGCCGCCACCGCCGCGCCCCTGTAGTAGGGGAAGGCGGGCTGCGTGTCGATGACCGAGGTGGCGGCCTCGGCGAGCGCGAGCACGAGCAGGTTCGAGCCCGGCGAGAGGACGACGCCCTCCTCCGGCCAGCCCTCGTGCCGGGCGACGGCCGCGCGGACGTCCTCGGCGTGCAGCTCCGGGTACCGGTTCCAGGACACCCTCGCGATCCGCTCGAGGGCGCGGGCCTTCAGCTCGGGGGGGAAGTCCTCGGGGCTCTCGTTCTGGTCGAGCTTCACCCGGGCGTCGGACTTCGCGTACGGGTAGTCGGCGACGGCCGACAGGTGGGGCTTGAAAGCGTTCACGGTGCGGCAGGTTAGCACACCGCGCCGGGGCGTCCCGTCGCCCCCTTCCGCGCTCCGTCTGGATTTCCCGACGCGATCGCCGCGCAACCCCGCGGAACCGGGCGGACGTCCGGTGGCAGGTCCGATGCAATTGCGGAGAGGCGGGTGGCCGGACGGACGGCCCCGACAACCAGAAGGAGAAAAGGTCATGACGAACACGAACAAGACCCCCGCTCTCATCGGCGCCGGAATCGGACTCGCGACGTTCCTCGCGGTGGCGCTCCTCCCGGCGATGCTGTACGGCGGCTACGCCGGCGTGCTCCTCGCGGGCGGCATCTTCGGCACCCCGGTCACGGCGAGCCTCGGCGTCCGCGCCCTGATCGTCTTCGGCATGGTCCTCGGCGTGACCGCCGTGGGCTCCCTCTTCGCGGTCGCGGGCGCGGCCCTCGGCGCGGCGGTCGGCGCGGTCATCCGCGCGACGACGCCGGAGGCGAAGAAGGTCGGCGAGAAGGCGTAGCGCGCCGGGCACCGCGAAGCGTCCGACACCCAAGGCCCCGGGTCCCCGCGGATCCGGGGCTTCGTGTTTCCTCACTCCTCCTCGTCCGCCGCCCGGATCCAGGCCGCGCGCCCGAGGCGCGTCGCCCGCCGCAGGTGCGGCGGATCCGCGAGGTCCGCGCCCGGCGCGGCGACGAGCGCGCGCTCCTCGACGTCGATGCGCGCCTTCACCTCGCGCTCGAGCGCCTCGAGCTCCTCCATGAGCGCGCGGTAGGCCTCGTCGCCCCACTCGGGGGTCACGAAGCCGCGGGCGAGGGCGCGGACGTGCGCGAGCATCGCCTCGAGCTCGCCGTGGCGCCGGTCGAGCTCGCCGCGGAGGAGGTCGTTCCCGCCCGCGGCGGCCGCCGGCACGAGGCGTTGCTCGTCCGCGTCCATGTACGTCTCGAGCGCGTCGGCGAGGTCCTGGCCCGCGTCGCAGAGGACGTCGACGCGCGCGTCCCGACCCCTGAAGCGCCCCGCGATCTTCGGGAGCAAGGACAGGATGTACGGCAGCGCGCGGCGCTCGGTGTCGTGGCGTCGCACCACCTCGGCGACGATCCGGTCGGCGGCGGCGCGGTCGTCGGTGCGGTCGAGGTCCGGCATGGCGTCTCCTTGCCCGCTCTCGGGCTTCGATGACGGAACGATAGGCCTCGACGGCGCGCGCCGGCCAATCACCTCTCCTCGTGCGTTCCATAAGGCCGGCTGACGGTCGGGCGTGCCGCGGCGCGGGGCCTGCGGTACAACCGTGAACGTGAGGTGAACGATGGAGATCGTCCTCGTCGTGCTCGCGCTCGCCGCCGGCGTCGGCCTCCCCGTGCAGACGGGGGTGAACGCCGCGTTCGCGCGGTACGCCGGACGCCCGGAGTGGGCCGCGTTCGTGAACTTCGCCGTCGGGCTCGTCGCCCTCGCCGCGTGGCTCTTCGCCCTCCGCCTCGCGCCGCCGACGGGGCTCGCCGTGTCGCGCGCACCGTGGTGGTCGTGGGCGGGCGGGATCCTCGGCGCCTTCTACGTCTCGGCCATCACCTTCCTCGCGCCGCGCCTCGGCGTCGCGGTGACCCTCGGGCTCGCCGTCGGCGGCCAGATGATCGCGGCGCTCGCGCTCGACCAGGTGGGCGCGCTCGGCCTCGCGCACCGGCCGATGACGCCGTCGCGGGTCGCCGGGGCGGCGCTCCTCGTCGTCGCCGTCGTGCTGATCCGGAGGTAGCGCCCGTCACACGGGCCCGCCGATCGCCGCCGCGATCGTCTCGCGCAGGTAGCGGACCCCGAGCGCGACCGTCCGGGCGTTCCCCGCGGGCGTCGGCGCGATCCCCGGCGCGACCTCCATGACGTCGCCGCCCGCGAGCCCGACCTCGCGGCCGAGGCGGCGCACGAGGGCGACCACGAACCCGGGATCGAGCCCGTCCGGCTCGGGCGTGCCGGTCGCGTCGGCGACGGCGCCGTCGGTCCCGTCGATGTCGTTCGAGAGGTAGACCGAGGAGACGCCGGTGCTCCGCACGTGCGCGAGGATCGCGTCGAGGGCGGCGGCCGGATCGCGCCGGACGTCGGCGGCCCAGAACTGGCGGACGCCGAGCGTCGACTCCCAGTGCGCGCGATCGCGCCGCGAGGCGCGGGTGCCGACCTGGACGAGCCGGCCGCCGCGGCCGACGAGGTCGTTCGCGTGGAAGGACCAGGTCCCGAAGCAGTACCGGACGCCGAGCCGCTCCTCGAGGAGGTCGGTGTGCGCGTCGATCATGACGACGCCGAGCCCCGGGCGCGCCGGCGCGAGCGCCGCGACGACCGGCCAGGCGGCGGAGTGATCGCCGCCGAGCGCGAGCACCTTCGCCCCCGGGTTCGCGGCGAGGACGAGCCGCAGCGCCCGCTCCGCGATCGAGAGGGGGGAGACGGGGAGCGCGGCGCGGGCCGCCTCCGGGACGTCCGGGTAGAGGGCGCGGCGGGAGGCGGCGAGCTGGGCGTCCGAGAGCATCTCGTCGTGGAGGAGCTGCGGGACGACGAAGACGTCGCCGAGGTCCACCACGCCCGCGGCCCGGGCGCGGTCCGCGAACCCGGGGTCCTCCTCGAGGAGCCGCGCCCGGAGGGCGGCCGGCCCGAGGTTCGCGCCGCGGCGGAAGCCCGCGCCGACGTCGGACGGGATCCCGAGGAGCACCGCGCGCGCCGAGGGGACCCGGGCGAGGTCCTCCTTCCAGCGGCGCTCCACCTCGGCGGCGCTCCCCGCGCCGTAGAGCCGCCGCTGCAGCGCCTCCTGCTCGGCCTTGCCGGTCGAGACGAGGTGGATCCCGCCTCCGGCCGGGCGGAGGAGGTGCGCGAGCTCGTCCGCGTGCGTCACGGGAGAAGAGTAACCCGTGTCGCGGACACGCGCCCGGCCGTGTCCGGCCGTCCACGCGGCGCGCCCACACCCGCCGACCCGCCCGCCGCGGCGCGGGCTTCCCGTCGCGCGCGCCTGGCCCGCCGCTTGCGATGGCCGGAGCGTGTCGTCGCCGCCTCGCCGGAGCGCCGGCGGCGCGTCCAAGGGGGGCACCGATGGTCACGGTCCTGCTCGCGCTCGTCCTCGCCGCCGCGCCGGCCGACCGGCCGCGCGAGGCGGGGGTCCCCATCGGCGAGGGGACGGAGCGCCCCGTGGTGCGCCTCGCCTCGCCCGCGGGCGGGTGGAGCGTCGGGCGCATGATCTCGATCGAGGGGACGGTCTCCGATCCCACCGTCGACCCGATCACGCTCTCGATCAACGGCGACCGCTACCTCCTCCGGACGGCGGGCGGCCGGTTCTCGCGCAGGTTCCCGGCCGGCGCCGGGAAGAACGTCGTCGTCGCGACCGCCACGAACCGGGGCGGGACCGGCGAGGCGCGGGTCACCTGCTACGCGAACGTGCCGCCCGTCCCGCTCAAGGTGGTGCTGACGAGCGACACCGACGGCGTCTACACGGACCTCCACGTGTACGAGCCGACGGCGACGTCGGTCGGCGCGGACGGCCGGCTCGTCCTGAAGCGGATGGCGCACGTCTTCTGGGCGAACACGGCGAGCCCGAGCGGCGGCACGTTCTACCTGAACGAGCAGAGCGGCGACTTCGACCAGCCCGGCTACGGGCCGTACCTCTACGTCCACCGCGCGCCGCCCGCGGGCGTCTTCCTCGTCGCGGCGAACTACTGGCCCTCGGGCGACAAGGCCCACACGGTCGGCACCCTCGACCTGACGCTGTTCGAGGGCACGCCGTCCGAGACGAAGCGCGTCGTCCGCATCCCGCTCGCGACCCCGGGCACGACGCGGGTCCTCGCCTGGGTGAACGTCCTCGGGCCGGGGCGCGCGGACGTGCTCGTCCCGGGGCAGGACGCGCCCGGGGCCGGCTGGCCGCCGAACCTCGACGAGATCGCGGGCGAGCTCGGCCGCGGCGCCGGCGACTCGGGGCCGTACTAGGCCATGCCGCTCGCGCTCCTCCTCGCCGTCGCCGCCGCCGGGGCGGCCCCGCCGCCGTCCGAGGCGCTCGTCCGCCGGATCGTCGCCGAGACGGCGCTCGCGCAGCTCGAGGCGATCGACCCGGCGTGGGACGAGGCGCAGCGCGACTGCGCCGGGCTCGTCCGGTTCGCCTACCGCGCCGCGTTCAGGCGGCTCGATCCCGCGCGCGCGGCGGAGGGTCCCTTCCGCGACGCCGGGCGCCCCGCCCACTTCGCCGACGCCGCCACGCTGCTCCGGGAGAGCTTCGTCCGGATCGGCCGCGACGACGCCGCGCGGGCGTCGCTCCTCGCGGGCGACCTCGTCGCCTTCGCCCGCGAGGACGAGGGGGGCGCGCCGGTCTACCACCTCATGCTCGTCGTCCGCGCGCGGGACCCGGCGCACGGGAAGGTCCTCGTCGTGTACCACCCCGGGGAGAAGGGCGCGGCCGTCCGCGCCGGCGCGCTCGACGCGCTCGCCCGCGACGCGCCGCCCGCCTGGCGCCCGGTCCCCGGGAACCCCCTCTTCCTCGGCTTCTACAGGCTCAAGGAGTGGTCGCCGTGACCCCAGGAACCCCGCTCTCGAACCTCCGCGCCCGGATCACCTTCAACGGGGCCGTGCTCGCCGCCGCCGCGGTCCTGCTCGCCGCCCTCCTCGTCCGGGCGGCGGCGCGGGGCGAGGCCGGGACCGGCGGCGCCGCCAGGGGTGCGCGCGGGCCCATCGCCCTCGCCGTGAGCGAGGCGCCGCCCGAGCCGTCCATCTGGATCGACGTCCACGAGCCCGCGAAGATCTGGAAGGCCGCCCGCTCGAACGCCTGGATCGCGCGGGCGATGAAGGAGCCGCTCGGCGCCGGCGCCGGGGCGGACTGGGCGGGCTTCCTCTCGACCCGGGGGAGCGAGCTCGCGGGCGCGTTCGAGGGCGCGGTCGCCGACCTCGTCGCCGGGAAGCTCCTCGCGGATCCGTTCCGCGTCGTGTTCTTCACCGGCGAAGGCGCGACCGGCGCGCCGGCGGTGATCGCCCCGGCCCCGTCCTCCGCCGCCCGGAGCGCGTTCGACGTCCTCGAGGGCGCGGCGCGGAACGGCAGCTACGAGGCCCCGCACTGCCCCGGCGCGAAGGCGGGCGGCGACGGCGCGCGGATCGCGGTCTCGCGCTGGCTCATCGCCGGGCAGGCGCTCTTCGCCGCGCAGCGCGGCGGGCGGATCGTCCTCGCGAGGAACCCCGCAGCCGTCGTCCAGGCGCTCTGCGCTCCGCCGCCCGACGTGCCGGCCGCGCAGGGCGTCGACCTCTCGCTCTCCTTCTCGCGCGACGCGCTCGGCCGCGAGGCCCGGCTCGGCGCCGCGCTCCTCGGCCTCGGCCCGAGCCCGCGGATCGCGTTCGCGGTGGCGGGCGACCGGCTCGAGCCGCGCGGCCTCCTCGGCGAGGTGAGCGATCCGGACCGCCTCGCCGCCGCGCCGCCGCCGGAGAGGCTCCTCCGCCTCGTCCCGGCCGACGCCGGGGTCGTCCTCGTCGCGACCCTGCGGCTCCCGGAGAAGCTCGATCGCGAGAGCCTCGTCCAGCACCTCGAGCGGAGGTACCGGGGCGCCTACGCGACGCGCCCGGTGGCGCTCGTCTGGACGCCCCGCGGCGACGCGAAGCTCGCGACGGAGGTCGCGATCGCCTGGCCCGAGCGCGACGCGAGGTTCCTCGAGGAGGCCTTCTCCGGCCCGAACCGGATGGAGCGCCGCCGCGCCTGCGGCCACGAGGTCCTCGCCTCCACGGGCGAGCTCGCGGCGGCCATGCAGGAGGCCTGCGACGCGCGGGCGCCCTCGATCCTGAACGGCCCGCCGGCGGTCGCGGCCGGGCTCGGGCAGGACACGTCGATCGCGGTCGGCGTGAACCTCGGCGCCGTGCTCTCGCGGCTCGTCGCCGACGCGCACGCGTCCGAGGCGGGCGGGAGGCCGGCGCCGGAGATCGACGCCGCCCGCCGCCTGCTCGAGGAGCTCCCCTTCATCGGCGTGCGCGGCGTCGCGAAGGACGGCGCGCTCGTCCCCGGAGGCTTCAGGTCATGATCGCCCGCATCCCTCCTCGCCTCCGCCCGGCGTGGCGAGCCCGCCTCGCGCGCGGCCTCGCGGCCCTCGCGCTCGCCGCCGTCGCCGGCGCCGCCCGGGCGAAGCCGCTCTACCTCACGGTCCCCCGCGCGTTCCGGACCGGCGAGCGGCCCGTCCTCGAGGTCGCCTTCGAGCGCCGCGGCCCGGTCGAGCTCCGCGTCGCGCGGCCCCGATCTCTCGAGAAGCTCGTGGCCGAGCAGGCGAACCTGCGCCGCGCCTACGAGCGGCCCTCGAGCGTCGAGAACCCGGGCCGCCACCTCGCCCGCGGCGTGAACGCCGTGCGCCTGCCCGGGACGTTCCTCTACCGCGCGCTCGGCGAGGACTTCCGCCGGGCGCTCGCGCCGGCGCTGCCGGGGCGGCCCGAGCACGCCCCGCCGGAGCGCCCGGTCGTCCGGCTCGCCGAGGGGCCCGCGAAGCTCGTCGACGCGCCGCCCGGCACGACGGTCGTCCGGCGCCAGTGGCTGAACCTCGACCTCGGCGGCCCGGGGCGCGACTCCAGCGTGCCGGGGTTCGATCTCTACGGGTACGCCGGCGGCTGGGAGGAGCGGAAGGTGGAGCTCGAGCCGCTCCCGGCGGGCGTCTACCTCGTCCAGCTCGTGCAGGGGCGCGTCGAGGGGCAGGTCATCCTGGTCGTGACCGACCTCGTCGCGCAGGTGAAGCAGACGGACGGCGAGATCCTCGTCCGCGTCGCCGGCAAGGACCTCGCGCCGGTCGCGGGCGCGCAGGTCCGCACCCGGTCCGCGTCCGGCCCGGGCCCGTCCGGGCGGACCGACGCGAACGGAGAGGTCCGGCTCGCGACGCGGGAGCCCCGCCTCCTCGTGCTCGCCTCGCTCGGCGGCGACACGGCCGTCGTGGACACGGACTTCTACTCGACGCTCGCCGCGACGCCGGACGTCTTCGTCTACACCGACCGGCCGATCTACCGCCCCGGCGACGCGGTGCGGTTCCGCGGCATCGTCCGCAAGCCCGACGCCTTCCTCGCGCGCCTGTTCGCGCCGCGGGAGCGGGAGGTGACGGTCACGCTCGCCGTCGCCGAGGGGCGCGAGGCGACGGCGCGGGCGCGCGTCGACGAGTTCGGCTCGTTCTCCGGCGCGCTCGAAGTCCCCGGCGACGCGGCGACCGGCGTCGTGCGGCTCACGGCGCGCGTCGACGGCGCGCCGCACGGCGCGGAGGCGCGCGTCCAGGAGTACGTGAAGCCGACCTTCTACGTGGAGGTCGCGGGCGACGCCGACACGGTCCGCCCCGGCGAGACCCTGAAGGCGAAGGTCCGGGCCCGGCGCTTCGCCGGCGGCCCGCCCGCGGCGACCCGCTACGACGTGTTCCTCTACCGGAGCCTGCTCGACGGCCCGGCCTGGGTGGACGACGCCGGGCTCGGCGGCCACGGCAGCGCCGTCACCTACGGCTCGGTCTCGACGACGGAGGGGAGGCTCTCCGTCCCCGAGCGGCTCTACTCGAGCCTCGAGGCGCGCGGCCAGGCGTACGCGGAGGACCCCTGGGCGACGGCGCCGCTCCTCGACGCGAAGGGCGAGGCGGAGCTCGAGATCCCCGTCCCGGCGCTCGCCGCCGGCGACGAGCGCCTCCCCTGGCGCTACACGGTCTCGGTCCGCGCCCGCGACGACCAGGGCGCGTTCGCGAACGGCGCGCGGCCGTACTTCCTCGCGCCGAGCGAGGTGATGGGGGTCGTGCGCCCCGGCGCGGTCGTCGCGCTCGCGGGCGGCGAGGCGCCCCTCGCCGTGCGCGCGACGCGCCTCTCCGGCGCGCCCTACCCGGGCGCCGCGGGGGAGCTCGAGCTCGTGCTCCGGCGCGCCGACGGGGGCGAGCGGCGGATCTCGGGCCAGGCGTTCACGACGGGCCCGGACGGCGTCTGGCGCGGCACGATGGGGTCGCCCGAGGCCGGCACCCTCGTCGCGCACGTGACGCTGAAGGACGCGCAGGGGCGGCCCTGGACCGGCGAGGGCACGCTGCTCGTCGCCGGCGGGAAGGGCGAGGAGGTCGTGCGCGTGCCGTCGCTGCAGGTCGCGGCGCGCGGCGCGCCGCTCGCGCCCGGCGACGAGGCGGAGCTCGTGGCGCTCTTCCCGGCGGGCTGGGGCCCGGGCGGGAAGGACGCCGGCCGGGTCTGGCTCACGCTCTCCGGGACGGGGATCTTCGAGACGCGCGTCCTCGACGTGCGCGGGCTCTCGCACGTCCACCGCTTCGAGATCGAGCGGCGCTTCGGGAGCGCCGTGCACGCGACGATCTCCCACCCGACCGCCGCGGGGCGCTGGGTCGAGCGGAGCGCGTCCTTCCGGATCGTGCCGCCCGAGCGCGTGCTCGCGGTGACCGTCACGCCCGAGCGCGCCCGGGCGGAGCCGCTCGGCCCGCAGACGCTGGCGCTCCGGGTGACCGACCACCGGGGCCGGGGCGTCCGGGCCCAGGTCTCGATCGGCGTCGTGGACAGGGCGATCTACGCGCTCCAGGGCGAGCTCCGTCCGAGCGTGCTCGACTTCTTCTACCCCCTCGTGCGGAACAACGTCGCCACCTTCTCCTCCGCCGAGTTCCAGGGCTACGGCTACGGCGAGGCCCTCGCGCGCGCCTTCCGGAGCCCCGGCCAGGCGTTCGCGGCGGTGAAGCCGCCGACGCGGACCCGCGAGGTGGACACGGCGTACTGGAACCCGGGGGTGACGACCGACGAGGACGGGCGCGCGCGCGTCGCGTTCTCCCTGCCCGCGAACCAGACCCTGTGGACCGTCACCGCCGTCGCGGCCGACGCGGCGGGCCGCTTCGGCGAGGGCACGGCGGACTTCGCCTCGCGCGGCGGGACGCTCCTCGTCGCCTCCGCGCCGCTCTTCCTCCGCGTGGGGGACCGGGCGGTGGGCTCGGTCCGGATCGCGCGCGGCGAGCGGGGCGCGGCGGAGAAGCTCGAGCTGACGCTCGCGGCCGAGGGCGCGCTCGCGCCCGCCCAGGTGCGCGAGGAGGTGGCGCTCGCGCCGCGCGCCGAGCAGGTGGTGCCGGTCACCCTCGACGCGGCGAAGGTGGGCGCGGGCCGCCTCGTGCTCGCGACCGCGGGCGGCGACCGGCCGCTCTCGGACCGGCGCGACGTGCCGGTCCGGCCCGTCGCGGTGGAGGAGGTCGTCTCGACCGCCGCGTGGGGCGGCGGCCGGCTCGAGCTCGCGCTGCCGCCCGGCGCCGAGGTGGTGGACGCGACGCTGTCGCTCCGTCCCTCGTCCGTCGCGCTCGTCCTCGCCCAGGTCGAGGACCTCCTCACCTACCCGCACGGCTGCCTCGAGCAGCTCGTCGCGACGACCATCCCGAACGTGGCGCTCTACCGCGTGCTCGAGCGGAGCGGCGCGGTGGACGGCCTCGACGCGCCGGCGCGTGCGCTCCTCGCGGAGGCGCGCTCCCGCTCGGTGCAGGGCGTCGAGCGGATCCTCGCGCTCGCGCGCCCCGGGGGCGGGTTCACCTGGTTCGGCGGCGAAACGGAGGTCTCGGTGCCGCTCACGCTCGTCGCGCTCGACGGGCTCTCGCACGCGGTCGAGGCCGGCCTCGTCCCGCGGACCGACCCGCGCATCGCCGACGCCGCGAGCTGGCTCGCCGCGCGCGAGGGGCTGCCGCTCCCGCTCGACGCGACGCGCGCCTACGTCCTCGCGCGCCTCGAGGGCGGGCGGCAGGCCGCCCGCGTCCGGGCGCTCCTCGACCGGGTCGCCGACGCCTCGCAGCCGGACCTCTACCCGGTCGCGATCGCGGCGCTCGCCGCCGAGCGGGCGGGGATCGCGCAGGAGCCGCCGGTCGCCGCCCGGATCACCGCGCTCGCCGCGCGCGCGAGCGCGGGGCTCGCCGGCACGGCGGACCTCCGCGCGCCGGCGTACTTCGACTACCCGCTGCGGCGCGCGGGGCTCACCGCCGTGCTGGGCCACGCCGCGTCGCTGCGCGACGTGGACGTCGCCCTCGCCCGCCGGCGCCTCGCCGAGGCGCTCTCCGACCGCACCCGGCTCTCGACCTTCGAGCGCTCCACCGCGATCCTCCACAGCCTCTGGCTCGTCGAGCGCGACGCGAGGGCCCTGCGCGCGATGCCGCCCCCGGCGGTCCGGCTGGACGGGGGAGGGTCGGCGCGCCTCGTGCCGCGCGGCGCCGGGCTCGCCGCCGCGCTCGCGCCGGGGGTCCGCGCCGTCACGGTCGGCGCCTTCGACGGCCAGGCGGAGCTCCGCGCGCGCGTCCGCGTCCCGCTCGCCGCGGCGAGGCCCGTCGCGGAGGGCATGTCGATCGAGCGCCGGTACTGGCGGCTGCTGCCGGGCGGCGAGAGGCGGCTCCTCGGCGCGGGCGACCGGATCGCCCAGGGCGAGGAGGTCTTCGTCGAGCTCGCCCTCGACGCGCACGACGGCGAGCGGTGGCGCGACCTGCGCTCCGCCTACTACGTCGTGGAGGACCCGGTGCCGGCCGGCTTCACGCCGCTCGCGGAGGACAAGGCCTGGCGCGGCGCGCCGTACGCCCTGCCGCTCTCGCACGAGGCCCTGAAGCGGCGCGCGCTGTCGCCGGAGCGCGCCACGTTCTACCTCGAGGAGCCCGCCTTCTGGAGCCGCTCGCCGCGGCGGATCGGCTACGTGATGCGCGCCGCCTTCCCGGGCCGCTTCTTTGCGCCGCCCGCGACCATCGAGGACATGTACGCGCCCAGGGTGCACGGCCGCACCGCCCCCGCCGTGCTCGAGGTCGTGCCCTCCGGCGCGCCGCGGTGACCGGATGATCGAAGCGCCCCTCCTCGCGCTCGCCGTCGCCGCGGCCCCGGACCTGCGGGTCGACGCGGGGATCCCGCCCGAGGTCGAGCGGATCGCCTCGGCGGCGTGGCGGGAGCTCGAGGGCGTCCTGCGCGCGGAGGGGCTCGCCGCCCCGGCGTCGCCGCGGCCGATCCGGATCGGCGTCGCGCCGCCCGGCGCGCCCGCCGCCGCGGGCGCGAGCCGGCCGGGGCTC
>DASVZX010000295.1:0-9010 GCA_036391435.1 Anaeromyxobacter sp.
GCTCCGCCGCGATCGCGTCGGCGACGCGCGCCTCGCTCGCGGCGTGCGCCGCGTACGCGCTCGCGTCGGTCGCGCGGCTCGAGCAGCCGATGTGGGCGCCGGTGTCGGCCCTCATCGTGCTCCAGGGCTCGGCGCGCGGGACGCTCCGGGCGATGGCGGATCGTCTGCTCGGCACGCTCGCGGGCGCCCTCGCGGCCGTCGGGGTGGCGATGGGGCTCGCGCCGCTCGGCGCGCCGATGATCGCCCGGATCGCCGTCGCGGTCGCGCTCGTCTCCGCCGGCGTCGCCGCGATCCGGCCGGCGGCTCGCGCCGCGACGTGGACTTCCGTGATCGTCCTCGGGAGCACGATCGCGCCCGGGCGCCCCCTCACGAACGCGGCGTGGCGGATCGCGGGCGTGGCCATCGGCGCCGTGGTCGCGACGGCGGTCGGCCTAATGCTGCGGCCCCCGCCGGTCGATCGGCGGCTCCGGAGCGCGCTCGGCGCCGCGCTCGCCGCGATGGCGGACGCGCTCCGCCGGACGGCGGCCGGCGCGGAGCCGGGGGTCGCCGAGGCCGAGGCGGAGCGCGCGCTGCGCCAGTGCGAGGCGCTCAGCTCGGAGGCGCTCCCGTCCTCCCGGCCCAGGGCCGCGGCGCTCGTCGAGGCGATGCGGCGGCTCTGGCATTCGCTCGTGACGGTGAGCCGGCTCGCGTCGCCCGTCCGCGGCGACGCGGGCGTGGCGGTCAACGCCGTCGTCGAGGAGGCCACCTCCATGCTCGCCGGCCACCTCGACGCGCTCGCCGACGCGCTCGACGGCATCGGCGACGCGCCGGATCCGGCGGCCCTCGTCGACATCGCGGACGCGGTCGCCGCGGCGGTGCGCGGCCTGCGCGCCGACGGCGTGATGCGCCGGCTCAGCGACGGCGAGGCGCAGGCCGTCTACCTGCGCCGGTTCGCCCTCGAGCGCGCCGTGCGCGACGCGGCGGACGTGACGTCGCGCGCGGTCGGCGCCGGCGTCTGAGCGCTTCCCTCGCGGCCGCATCGGCGCTCGCGGTCCGCGGCGCGCGGTCGCCGCCCCCGGTGGGACTCGACGTGCCCGGCGCGGCGCGGCAACCCCATGGGCGTTGGCCCCCGCGCGCCCTCGCCTCGCTTCGCTCGCCGCCGCGCTCGCGGTCTCCATCGCACCGGCGTGCACGCCCCCCGTCTACCGGATCGGCGACGCCGGCCCGCCGCCGCCCCCGCGTCCCGCGGAGGTGCGCGTGCTCGTCCTCGGCGACTTCGGCCGCGGCACGCTCCTCCAGTGGCTCGTGTCCCGCGCCATCCGCGCCGAGGGTCGCGCGCGACCGTTCGACCTCGCCGTCCAGCTCGGCGACAACCTCTACTACTGCGGACCCGATCCGACGCGTCCCGGGGCCGAAGGCTGCCGGTTCGCGCCGGACGGCGCGACCGTCGCCGCGGGCTACCGGCCCCCCGACGACCCGCTCTTCCGCGTCAACGAGGCGCCGCTCGAGCGGCTCCGCGCGCGCGAGGGCGGGCCGCTCCCCATCTACCTCGCCCTCGGGAACCACGACGTGGGATGGGGCGGCGACCGGTGCGCCGTCCGGGGCCTCGGCGCCGACGAGTCGGCCCGCCGACGCGCCTGCCTCGAGGTCGCGCACCGCACGCCCGCGTGGATCATGCCGGGCCGGCACTACGTCGTGGACCGGGGGCCGCTCCGGCTCGTCGTCGTCGACACGAACGTGGTGGTCGCGGACTACGGCGGCTTCACGCTCGACGACGAGATCGCGTTCGTCCGCGGCGCGACGGTGGGCTGCGGCCCCGGGCGGTACTGCTTCCTCGTGGGCCACCACCCGCCGGCGGTGGTCCACGGCTACGGCCGCGGCGGCGCCTCGGGCTACGGCCCGCGGATGGCGCGGCTCCTCGCGGCCGCGGGCGGGCGCGCCGTCGGGTTCCTCGCCGGCCACGTGCACACGCTCGAGCACGTCTCGCTCGGGCCGCTTGACGTGTTCGTCTCGGGCTCGACCGCGATGGGCGGGTTCAGCCGCTTCCGGTGGCAGGTCCCCGCCTCGGCCGAGCCGCACTTCGTCACGAGCGCGTGGGGGTACGCGGTGCTCGAGGCGGACGCAGCGGGCTGGCGCCTGCGCTTCCGCGACTTCCGGGGAGAGGACCTGTACTGCTGCGCCGCCGGCCCCGAGGGGCGCTGCGCGCCGGTGGAGTGCCGCTGAGCGATCGGGCGCGGCGACCGCGCCTCTCATGGGCCCGATCGCTTGGCCTGAGCCCCGTGAACGTGAACGCGCCCGAGCCCGAGCCCGGCTTCTCCTCGGGCGCGTGCACGGGCGCGGGCTCGTTCACGGGATCGCCTGAACCGAGCGCCGCCATCAGTCGCGCCCGCTCCGCGTCCGGCCGAGCGCGGCCGCCACCGCCAGCGGCCCGGCGTCGACCTCGTCGACGTTCACCGTGATCACGTCGTCCGACGTGGGGGCCGCGAGCGGCGCCGACGAGACCAGGATCAGCGCGGCCGGCAGGAGCGCGCGCACCCAGCGCATCATCTCCCCGGACCGGCGCGGGCTCGTCCCCTCGGCGACGACGAGGACCACCGTCGAGATCCTCTCGCCCTTCGCCCTCCGCCTCGGACCCTGCCGCGCCTCTCCGTCACGACCGGCCACGGTCTGCTCCTCGACGCCGCCTCCCGGGCGGCCCGGCCCTCCACGCTGCACGATAGGGCGCGCGCCTTAAGGCAGCCTTAAGGCGCGCGTGGCCCCGCACGTCCGGGTGGGGCCGCCCCGACCGGCCACCGAAGGGGCCGGCGGGGAGCGCGGCGGGCGCGGCCGCGGTATGACGACGGGGCGCGCCTCGCGCGCACGAATGCGGCTCCTCCTCGTCGAAGACGACCGGATGCTCGGCGCCGGAGTGGAGCGCGGCCTGCGCCGCGCGGGGCACGCCGTCGACTGGGTTCACGACGGGGAGGCGGCCGAGGGAGCGCTCGCGACCGAGCCGTACGACGTCGTCCTCCTCGACCTCGGCCTCCCGCGCAAGGGCGGGCTCGACGTGCTGCGCGGGGTCCGGCGGCGCGGGAGCCGCGTACCGGTGCTCGTGCTCACGGCGCACGACGCGGTCGGCGATCGCGTCGCCGGGCTCGACGCGGGCGCCGATGACTACCTCGTGAAGCCGTTCGACCTCGAGGAGCTCGCCGCCCGGGTGCGCGCGCTGCAGCGGCGCAGCGCCGGACGCGCCGCGCCGGTGCTGGAGCACGGCCGCCTCCTCCTCGATCCCGCCGCGCACGAGGTGCGCCTCGACGGCGCGCCGGTGGCGCTCTCCGCGCGCGAGTTCGCGCTCCTCCACGCCCTCCTGGAGCGCCCGGGACGGCCGCTCTCCCGCGCCCAGCTCGAGGAGCGACTCTACGGATGGGGCGAGCAGGTCGAGAGCAACGCGGTCGAGGTGCACGTGCACGCGCTCCGCCGGAAGCTCGGGCCGGAGTGGATCAAGACGCTGCGCGGCGTCGGGTACATGGTCCCGGGGAAGCCGTGAGATCGATCCGACGCACGTTGCTGTTCGCGCTCCTCGGCGCCGTCGTGGTGGTGACCCTCGTGGCGGTGGCCGCCACGTACCGGATCGCGCGCCAGGAGATCGACGCCCTGCTCGACTACCACCTGCGCGAGACCGCGCTGTCGATGTCGGATCGCGCGCTCGCGCGGGCGGGCTCCGGCGCGGGCGAGGGCGATCTCGTCGTCCAGATCTGGGACCAGAGCGGCGCGCTGCTGTACGTCTCGCGCCCCGGCGTCGGCTTGCCGGCGGTCGCGGAGCTCGGGTTCGCCACGGCCCGCGGACCCTTCGGCGGGTGGCGCGTCTACTCGACGATGATCGGCGACGAGGTGGTCCAGGTGGCGCAGCCGCTGGAGGTCCGCGAGGAGCTGGCCCTCACCGCCGTGCGCAGGACGCTCGCGCCGGTCCTGCTGCTGCTCCCGCTGCTCGCGCTCCTCGTGTGGGGCATCGTGGGCCGGTCGCTCGAGCCGCTGCATCGCCTCGCCGGCGCCGCCGCGTCGCGGACCGCCGCGGCGCTCGAGCCGTTCGACGAGGCGGCCGTGCCCGAGGAGGCGGTGCCGCTCGTCCGCTCGCTCAACGAGCTGCTCGAGCGGCTGCGGAGCGCCCTCGCCTCGCAGCGCGCGTTCGTGGCCGACGCCGCGCACGAGCTCCGGACGCCGCTCGCCGCCCTGAAGCTCCAGACCCAGCTCGCGCGGGCGTCCGAGGGCGCCGAGCGCGCGGCGGCGCTCGCCGAGCTCGAGGCCGGCCTCGATCGCGCGACGCACGTCGTCCGCCAGCTCCTCACGCTCGCGCGGCTCGAGCCGGGCGCCGACGCCGCCGCGTCGCGGTCCCGGGTCTCCCTCGGCGAGCTCGCGCGCCAGGCGGTCGCGGACCACGCGGTCCTCGCCGAGCGCCGCGGCGTCGACCTCGGCGCGACCCGGGTCGCCGACGACGCGGTCGCTCTCGCCGACGCGGGCGCGCTGCGCACCCTCGCCGCGAACCTCGTCGACAACGCCGTCGTGTACACGCCCGCCGGCGGCCGGGTGGACGTGGCCGCCGGCGTCGCGGGCGGCCGGCCCTACCTCGAGGTCGCGGACACGGGGCCGGGCATCCCGGCGACGGAGCGGGAGCGCGTCCTCGACCGGTTCTACCGCCTGCCGGGGACCGCCGGGTCCGGCAGCGGCCTCGGGCTCGCGATCGTGAGGGCGATCGCGGAGCGCCACGGAGCGTCGCTCGCGCTCGGCGACACGCCGGGAGGCGGCCTCACCGTCCGGGTGACGTTCTCCGCCGCGGTCCCGGCGAGCGCGCCGCGTTTCGCGGCGCCCGGCCGTTCCCCCGCCGCGGGCGAGGCGTCGGGGGGCGCGCGCCCCGACAGGTCCGCGGCCTCTTAAGATTGCCTTAAGGGGGGCTGGCTACGGATCCCACGTGCCCCGGGACGATCCCGGGCGCCGCAGGAGGATCCACATGGCATTCCGTCTCTCTCGTCGCGCCGCCGCGCTCGCCGGCGCGCTCGCTCTCGCCGCCGGGGGCACCGCCCTCGGAACGACGCTCCTCGTCCCCGCGCGCGCCTCGACCGCCGAGGCCGCGCCTCCCGCGCCCGCGCCCGCGGCCGCCGCCGCGCCGCAGGTCGCGGGCCGGGGTTACCCCGACTTCACCGCCATCGTGCGGCAGTACGGCCCCGCCGTGGTGAACGTCAGCACCGCCGGCACGATGAAGACCGGCGCCGCCGAGCAGCCCGGGCCGGGCGACGGCGACGACCCGTTCTTCCACTTCTTCCGCCGGTTCGGCCAGCCCGGCCCGGATCACGGCGTCCCGGTCCACGGCGTGGGCTCCGGGTTCATCGTGAAGCCGGACGGGCTCATCCTCACGAACGCGCACGTCGTGGACGGCGCGAGCGAGGTGACCGTCAAGCTGACCGACAAGCGCGAGTTCCGCGCGAAGGTGCTCGGGATCGACAAGGACACGGACGTGGCGGTCATCAAGATCGACGCGCAGGGGCTGCCGACCGTGAAGGTGGGCGATCCCCGGCGCACGCAGGTGGGCGAGTGGGTGCTCGCCATCGGATCGCCGTTCGGGTTCGAGAACAGCGCCACGGCCGGCGTGGTGTCGGCGCGGGCGCGGTCGCTGCCGGGCGAGGGCTACGTCCCGTTCCTGCAGACGGACGTGGCGGTGAACCCCGGCAACTCCGGCGGCCCCCTCTTCGACCTCGCCGGCGACGTCATCGGCATCAACTCCCAGATCTACACCGGCTCCGGCGGGTACATGGGCATCTCCTTCGCGATCCCGATCGACGTCGCGATGAACGTCGAGCAGCAGCTCGTGGCGCACGGCCACGTCGTGCGCGGCCGGATCGGCGTCCTGATCCAGGACGTGAACCAGTCGCTCGCGCGGTCGTTCGGGCTCGCGAAGCCGGCCGGCGCGCTCGTGTCGCAGGTCGAGAAGGGCAGCGCCGGCGCGGCCGCGGGCCTCAAGCCCGGCGACGTCATCCTCGCCGTGAACGGCGAGGAGCTCGCCTCCTCGACCGACCTCCCGCCGACGATCGCCGCGATGAAGCCCGGCACGACGGCCCGGCTCACGATCTGGCGCGACCGCGCGCGGCGCGACGTGGACGTCCGGATCGGCGAGGCGAAGGACGCGACCGTCGCGTCGAACGCGGGCCCGCAGCGTCCCTCCGGCCGCCTCGGCCTCGTCGTCCGGCCGCTCACGCCGGAGGAGCAGCGGGCGGCGGACGTCGAGGGCGGCGCCGTCGTCGAGGACGTGACCGGTCCCGCGGCGAAGGCGGGCATCCAGCCCGGCGACGTGGTCGTGGCCGTGGACGGGACTCCCGTCACCGGCGTCGAGCAGCTCCGCACCCTCGCGGAGAAGGCGAAGGACCACGTCGCGCTGCTCGTGCAGCGCGGCGACGCGCGCGTGTTCGTGCCGATCGACCTCGGCTGACGCGCGAGCGCCCGGCCACGCGTTGGGCGCGGGGCCGGGCGCTCGCCTGGACGCCGGGCCGGCGCGGCGCGTGCCTCTCGAGGCATCGCCGCGCCGGCCGGGCGGGAAGAGGTTGAGCCGCCCGCCGGTTGGACCCTATGCTGGCACGCAGGCAAGGGTGCAGCGGCGACGTCGCTGCAGGATTCACGGGTGGTCGGGCCGCCACCCGGAACGCGAACCTCGTGTTCGCCGCCCGGCACCGGGCGCCTTCCGGCGGCGCAAGACATGACCCTCAGGATCCTCGTCCCGCTCCTCGCGATCCTGGGCGCCCTCGCGTGGGGCGCCACCCGCATCGTGAACGACACGACGCGGACGTGGTTCGAGCGCGACGTCTCGATGCGCGCGCGCCTCGTCGCGAGCGGCGCGCGCGACGCCCTCGCCGCGCACATCGAGTCGGGCGACCGCCGCAAGCTCGCCGCCGTGCTCGACGACATCGCGCGCGACGACCGCGTCCTCGCGGTCGCGGCCTGCTCGCCGTCGATGAAGACCCTCGCCCGGACGGCCGCCCTGCCCGCGCGGTACACCTGCGAGGAGCTGCGGTCGCGCGGCGTCGCCTCGGTCCCACCGGACGGCCACGACCTCCTCGACGAGCCGGACGGCGGGCTCGTCCACGCCGCGCTGGTCCCCGTCCTCGACGACGACCGCGCCGTCGGCGACCTCGTCGTCGTGCACGACCTGAGCTTCGTCGTCCGCCGGGAGAGCGCGATGCGGCGGTTCACGGTCATCGCGTTCGGGCTCGTCGCCCTGCTCGCGTCCGTCGCGACCTTCCTCGTCCGCCGGTTCACCTGGCGCTTCTGGACGGAGGAGATCCGGCGCGTCCTCACGCTCGGGCGCGGCCCGATCCGGAGCGGCCGCTCCCGGCAGGAGAAGACGTTCGGGCCGCTCCTCTCCGAGCTGCGCGCGATGATGTCGGAGCTCGCGAGCGACCAGGGGCCGAGCGCGGGCGGGAGGTGGACGCCGGAGCGGCTGCACCGGGTCCTCACCGACTCGCTCGAGGGCGAGAGCGTCGTGCTCCTCGCGAACCGCGAGCCGTACATCCACGCGCGCCTTCCCGACGGGACGGTCCGCGTCCGGCACCCCGCGAGCGGCCTCGTCACCGCCCTCGAGCCGGTGATGCGCGCGTGCTCGGGGACGTGGGTCGCGCACGGCAGCGGCTCGGCGGACCGCGACGCGGTGGACCGCGACGACCGCGTCCGCGTGCCGCCCGGAGAGGAGTCGTACGCGCTGCGTCGCGTGTGGCTCACGGACGCGGAGGAGCGCGGGTACTACTACGGCTTCTCCAACGAGGGCCTCTGGCCCATGTGCCACCTCGTCTACACGCGCCCGGTCTTCCGCGTGCAGGACTGGCGCGATTACGAGACCGTGAACCGCCGGTTCGCCGACGCCGTGTGCGAGGAGACGGAGGGCCCGGATCCGATCGTCCTCGTGCAGGACTACCACTTCGCGCTCGCGCCCCGGATGATCCGCGAGCGGCTCCCGCGCGCCACCATCATCACCTTCTGGCACATCCCGTGGCCCAACGCCGACCGGCTCGGGGTCTGCCCGTGGCACCGCGAGCTCCTCGACGGGATCCTCGGGTCGAGCATCGTCGGGTTTCACACGCAGCAGCACTGCAACAACTTCCTCGAGGCGGTGGACCGGTACCTCGAGTCGCGCATCGATCGCGAGCGCATGTCGGTCGTGCTCGGCGGGCGCGAGTCGCTCGTCCGGCCGTACCCCATCTCGATCGAGTGGCCGAACCGGTGGGCCCTCTCCGCGCCGCCCGTCCCGGAGTGCCGCCGCGAGGTGTTCGCGGAGCTCGGCCTCGCGCCCGACGCGCTCCTCGGCGTCGGCGTCGACCGCCTCGACTACACGAAGGGGATCGAGGACCGGCTCCTCGCGGTCGAGCGGCTCCTCGAGCGGTTCCCGGCGTTCCGCGGCCGGTTCACGTTCGCGCAGCTCGCGGCGCCGAGCCGCACGCTCATCCCGCAGTACCGGGAGATGAACGATCGCGTCGAGGCCATCGCCGCCCACGTCAACGACCGCTTCGCCGAGGGCGCCTGGAAGCCGATCGCGATGCTGCGCTCGCACCACGAGCCGCCGGCGGTGTTCCGCTACCTGCGGGCGGCGGATCTCTGCTACGTGAGCAGCCTCCACGACGGCATGAACCTCGTCGCGAAGGAGTTCGTCGCGGCCCGCGACGACGACCGCGGCGTGCTCGTGCTGAGCCGGTTCACCGGCGCCTCGCGCGAGCTCGGCGAGGCCCTCCTCGTGAACCCGTACGACCTCGAGGAGGCGAGCGCGGCGCTCGCGACCGCGCTCGAGATGCCCGCGGCGGAGCAGTCCGAGCGGATGCGCGCGATGCGCGCTCACGTGAGCGAGTTCAACGTGTACCGCTGGGCCGGGCGCATGCTCGCGGACGCGGCGCGGCTGCGGAACCGGGATCGGCTGTCGACGCGGCTCTCGCTCGGGTTGCGCGTCGTCGAGGAGGCCAAGCGGTGAGGGACGTCCTCGGCGAGGCCCTCGAGCGCATGCTCGGGTGAGGCGGCCTAGAAC
>DASVZX010000296.1:0-2334 GCA_036391435.1 Anaeromyxobacter sp.
GCCGCCGCCGAGCCCGGCCCGCCGGAGCTCCCAGGCGTAGACGAGCACCGCCTGCGCGAGGTTGAGCGACGGCTGCGCCGGGGCCGAGGGGATCGCCGAGACGTCGTCGCACCGCGCGATCTCGGCGTTCGTGAGGCCGCCGCGCTCGTCGCCGAAGACGATCGCCGTCGTGCCCTCCCCGGCGCGCGCCAGCGCCTCGCGGGCCACCGCCTCGGGCGAGAGCTGCCGCTTCCCGCGCACGCGGCGCGAGGACGTCGCGACGACCCACGCGCAGTCCGAGACGGCCTCGTCGAGCGTCGCGACCACGCGCGGCCGGTCGAGGAGGTCCTCGGCGTGGACGGCGACCCGCCGCGCCGCCGCGAAGTCGTGCGTGCCGAGCGCCGCGACGGCCCAGTCCTCGAGCCCGAGGTTCCGCATCGCGCGCGCGACGGCGCCGAGGTTCTCGGGCACGCGGGGCCGGACGAGCACGATCCGCACCATGCGCGCATGCTACCGCGAGCCGCCGCCGCGCCGCCGACGTGCTGCGGCATGCCCGGAAGCCCGGGGTTTCGCCGGCTTGACGCGGCCGGACCGGATCGGCGCGCCCGCACGCTCGGCGCGGGTCGCGCGCGCCGCGCGGCGCTTGTCGCTCGTCAATGCGAGGGCGGCGTCCACTTCTCTACAGTGCCGGTTCCCTTCTCCACCCGAGCGCCAAGGAGTCCGCATGTCCGTCGTGAGAGGTCTCGTCCTCGCCGCCGCAGCCATCCTCCCCGTCTCCGCCCTCGCCGCCGGCGGCCACGACTCGATCGGCTGCACGGGCTGCCACTCGATCCACACGGCGAAGGGCGAGATCATCTTCGCCGTCGCGCCGAACAAGCAGGTCCTGAACCCGAGGACGAAGCAGCCGTACACCGGCACCACCGCCCTCTGCCTCGGCTGCCACGAGGAGACGTCGAAGGGCGGCCAGGGCTACGCGCCGATCTCGTCGCACATGAGCCACCCGTACGGCCTCGCCTCCGTGGATCCGAAGGTCGCGAAGGTCCCGCCCGAGCTCCTGCGCGAGGGCGGCCGGTTCGAGTGCATGGGCTGCCACGATCCGCACCCGTCGAACCCGAACTACAAGTACCTGCGCGTCGACACCGCGAAGGGCTCGAAGATCGACGCGTTCTGCGTCGTGTGCCACCCGGTCAAGGGCGACGCCGCGCTCGCCGGGGAGAAGCCGGTCCTCTTCACCTCGATGGACGAGACCGCCGGCCGCGTGCTGGCGCCGAAGGCCGCGCCGTCCGGCGACGCCGCGAAGACGCCCGCCGCCGCCCCCGCGAAGAAGAGGAAGTAGCCGGCCGCCCGGAACGGCTTCGGGAGCCCCCGGCGCGAGCCGGGGGCTCTCTGCTATCGGCGCGCCGTCGTCTCGCCCCGGCGCGGCCGCCAGATCTCGAGGAGCCCGGTCGGCGACGAGAGGTACACCGGCTCGAACCCGCGCGCGAGCTCGGCCGACAGCGCGGCGCCGCAGGGCGTGTCGAGCTCCTCCCGCGTCGCCCCGTAGACGAGGAGGTAGTCCGCCGCCTCGGCGTCCTGCGTGCCGAGGTCGACGCAGGGCGGCATCCCCTCCATGCGCCCGAGCGAGCCGGCGATGTTCAGGATGGGGTTGTGGCCCGGCGGGAACCTCACCGGGCAGTGATCGGTGTTCGCCTGGCTGTTCTTGAGGTCGACCCCGCCCCGCTCCGCGACGATCCAGCCCGTCGCGTGGAGGAACGGCTTCACGCGGTATCCGAGCCGCCACCCGGACGCGTCGCGGGGTCCGGCCGGCGAGACCGCGATCGGCAACAGCACGCGCCCGTCGCCGACGACGTCGGCGGCCGCGACGTACTCGGCGAGGTAGCGGGACAGGACCCGCTGCTTCTGGAACCGGACGCCGAGCGCGACGACCGCGATCGCGGCGAGCGCCACCGCGACGCGGCGGCGCGAGCGCAGGGGCGCCGCGCCCGATCCGACCCAGAGGGCGACGGCGCTGAGCGCGAGGAGCGCGAACCGGTCCGAGACGTGCGCGCCGGCGGCGACGACGTCGGGCACTCCGAAGTAGAGGGCGACGAACGCGAGCGCCGCGAGCAGCCAGCCGTCGTACGGCCGGAGCCGCGGCCCGCGCGTGGCGCGCGCGAGCAGGAGGTGGACCACCCCGACGAAGAGCGTGAGGGTGACCGCGACGCCGAGGAACAGCTCGCGCCGGTCGATGGACACGAGCGTGTAGCCCGCGGCGAGCTTCGCCGCGAGCTCCGCGAGCGGGATCCGCCCGGACGCCTGCCCGCGGTGCCGCAGCACCCACGCGACGGTGAGCGCGAGGGCCGGCGCGGCGGCGAG
>DASVZX010000297.1:0-3302 GCA_036391435.1 Anaeromyxobacter sp.
CTCGACCGCGTCGCGCCCCCACTCCGCGGCGGGCAGGAGCGGGACCACCGCCGTGGGAAGGTCGAGCGCGGCGCGGGCGCGCGCGAGATAGCGCGCCGCCTGCCCGGCGCGGAGCGCCTGCAGGCGGGCCGCCTCCGCCGCGGGGCCGAGGGGGGCGGGCGCGCGCGAGAGGGCCCCGAGCCGCGCCTCCTCGTCCGGCGCGAAGCGGGACTCCGGCATCGCGTTCACGACGAGCGCGCCGCGGTCGATGCCGAGGACGCCGCGCACCTGGGCGTCGAGCTCGATCGCCTCGTTCACCGGCATCTCCTCCGGGAGCGTCACGATGACGAGCGAGGTCCGGCGCGGGTCCACGAGCAGGGCCTGCATCCACTCGGCGTCGCGCCGGAGCGGTCCGCCCGGGACGGTGTCCACGAGCGCGGACGGGACCCGCAGGAGCTGCACCGCGTGGCCGGTGGCGGGCGCGTCCACCACGACGAGGTCCCAGCGGGGGCGGCCGCGTTCCTCCGCCCTCGCCTCGTGGAGGATCTTCCCGAGCATCACGAGCTCGGCGAGCGACGGGACGACGCGCAGGAAGTACCGGACGAGGCGGTTCTCGAAGACGGCGTCGTAGATGGTCCGGAAGCGGAGGACCAGCAGGCCGTACTCGCGCATCGCGTCGGCGGGCGTCACGTTCAAGGTCGAGACGCCGGGGAGGGCCTCGCGGATCGTGCCGCCCGCCGGCGGCGCGCCCAGGAGCGGCGCGATCCGCTCCTGCGCGTTGACCTCGCAGACGAGCACGCGCTTGCCTTCCCGGACCGCCGCGAGCGCGAGCGCCGCCGACACGGTGGACTTCCCGACGCCGCCCTTCCCCGTCACGATCAGCAGGCGCCGGGCGAGAAGGGTCGCGGGGAGCACGAGGCTTGACAAGCTAACGAGGGGAGGGTGACAAGTCCACCATGCTGTTCGACGACCTCGTGAAGAACAACCCGCTGCTCAGGAAGGCGCTCGCGGCGGGCGAGGAGCAGGTGGGGAGGGCGCTCGGGACGCTCCTCGCGAGCGACGGCCTCTCGGGCGGGCTCAGGACGCTCGCGGCCGGCGCGGCGCAGGCGAAGGAGACGCTCGAGAAGGGCGTGGCCCAGGCGCTCCACGCCGCGAACCTGCCGTCGAAGGACGACGTCGCCGCGCTGCGCCGCCGCCTCCAGGAGCTGGAGGCGCTGCTCGACGGCCTCGCGGAGAAGGTGGACGCCCCCGGGCGCGGCGGCGAGGGCGGCGGCGCCCGGTAGCGGCTCCATGCGCCGCGTCGCCTTCATCAACGAGAAGGGCGGCACCTGCAAGACGACGCTCTGCGTGAACGTCGCCGCGCGCCTCGCCGCGCGCGGGCTGCGCGTCCTCGTCGCCGACCTGGACACGCAGGGACACGCCGGCAAGTCGCTCGGCGTGGACGTGCGGCGCGTCTCGCCCACGATCCACGACTGGCTCGTCGATCCCGGCGCGCGCTTCGAGGACGTGGTGCGGCCGACGCCGGTCGCCGGGATCGACCTCCTCCCGGCGAACAAGGACCTCGCGGCGTTCCCGGTGGCGCTCGCCGCGGCGCCCGACCGCGCCGCGCGGCTGCGCACCCGGCTCGACGCGCTCGGCGAGGGGCGCTACGACGCGGTGCTCGTCGACGCGCCGCCCTCCCGGTCGCTCGTGACGGACAACGTCCTCGTCGCCGCGCGCGAGCTCGTCGTGCCGGTCGCGCTCACCTACCTCGCGCTCGACGGCTGCGCGGAGATCCTGGAGAGCCTCGAGGCGCTCCGCGCCGAGCGCGGCGAGGCGCCGGCCATCGCGCTCGTCGTCCCGGCGCTCCACCGCAAGACGCGGCTCGCCGACGAGATCCTGGAGAAGCTCCGCGCGCGCTTCCCGGACGTCCTCGCGCGCCACGCGCTGCCCTGGTCGGTGAAGGTCGACGAGGCGCAGAGCCACGGCCGCACGATCTTCGAGTGGGCGCCGCGCAGCGAGGCGGCGAGGGCGCTCGCGGGCATCGCGGACGAGCTGCTCGCGCGCGGCGCGGCGGTGCGCGCGGCGTAGCCTACTTCTTCGCGAGCTCGTCGATCCGCTTCTCGAGCGCCTCGATCCGGCGCGACACCTCGTCGAGCGAGCGGCGCACCTCGGAGAGGCTCGACATCCCCTCCATCGCCGCGCGCACGCGCTCGTCCACCTTCTTCTGCATCATCGCGACGGCGTCCTGCGACGTCTGCACGAGCTCCTTCGCGCGGTCGCTCGTGCGCTGGCCGCTCGCCATGATGCTCTGGACGCGCTGCTCCGCCGCGGCGCGGACCGCCTCGACGCGGCCGCGCAGCTGCTCCTGCGTCCCCTCGACGAGCCGCTGCGCCACCTCGCCGCCGTGGCGGATCATGTCGCGGAGCGTCTCGAGGCTCATCTTCGAGGTCTTCTTCTCCTCCTCGAAGATGATCTGCGCGAGGGTGACCGAGGTGAGATCGTCCTTCGTGCGGTTGTCGATGATCTTGACCTCGGCGCCGGCCTTGATCATCTCGGCGATCTCGTCGAGCGTGACGTACCGCGACTCCACGGTGTCGTAGAGCTTACGGTTCGTGTACCGCTTGATGACCTTGGGCTCGCGCCCCGCCGCGGGGTCCACTTCGGGGGTGCGCTGTTCGCTCATCGTGGTCGATCCGGGGCGGAGGTAAGTGCGCGATTTCGGGGCATTGTTTCTGTCTTTGCCGCTTGGTGTCAAGCGCGGCGCGGTGTAATCTCGAATTCCCGAGCGGATCCGGATGATCGTCACCTGCACGAAATGCCAGGCGAAGTTCCGGGTCCCCGACGAGAAGATCGGTCCCCGCGGCGCGAAGGTGCGCTGCTCCAAGTGCCAGACGGTGTTCCTCGTCCGGCCGGAGGCTTCCGCGGCGGCCGAGGCGGCGCCCGCGGCCGCCGCCGGCGACGCGCGCGTCGAGCTCGAGCTCCCGCGGGCGGCCCCGCCGCCGCTGCCGCCTCCGCTTCCCAGGCGCGCGGACGATCCGTTCGCGGGGTTCCCGGCGCCGCCGGCCCCCGCGGCGGATCCGTTCGCCCCCGCCCAGACCGCGGCGCCCGCTCCCTTCGCCCCGGCGCCGCCCGACCCGTTCGCCGCCGCCGCGCCCGACCCGTTCGCGCCGCCTTCGCAGGCGGATCCCTTCGCGCCCGCGACCGATCCGTTCGCGTCCCAGGGGCCCGCCGCCCACGCGACGGATCTCGGCGACCTGCTCGCCGCGGCCGCGGCCGCCGCGCCCGCGGTGCCCGAGCCGCCTGCCCCGGCCACGGGCGCGGAGGCGACCGGCGGCGGCCTC
>DASVZX010000298.1:0-3064 GCA_036391435.1 Anaeromyxobacter sp.
GGCGGCGCGGAAGGGGAGCCGGAGGGCGTCCCCGCGCACGAGCCGGAGCGCCACCCCCGCGCGCCGGGCCCGGCGGCGCGCGCGCCGGAGCATGCGCGCGGAGACGTCGAGGCCGACGTGGCTGCCGCCGCCGCGCGCCGCCGCGATGGCGGCGGGACCGGGCCCCACGCCGAGATCGAGCACGCGCGGCCCGGGGACGAGCGCCGCGAGCGCCCGGCAGTCCTCGCGCCACGCCTCGTGGTCGGTGAGGAGGTCGTAGACGGTCGCCGCGGGCCCGAAGGCGAGCCGCGCGTAGAGCCGCGCGAGCGGGCTAGGCGCCGAAGCGGTCGTGGAGGAGCCCCCAGCGGACGCCGCGGTCGGAGACGGTGAGCCGCTCGAACCCCAGGATGGCCATCGCCTCGGCGACGACGATCCCGCCGGCCAGGATCACGTCGGCGCGCTTCGGCTCCATGCCGGGGAGCGCCGCCCGCTCGGCCACGGTGAGCCGGGCGAGGCGCGCGACGAGCGCCTCGACGTCCTCGCGCGCGAGCGTGGCGCCGTGGACGCGCGCCGCGTCGTACACGGGCAGCGCCTGGGCGACGGCGGAGAGGGTCGTCACCGTCCCGGCGACGCCGACGAGCCGCCCGCCCGGCGGCCGCGCCAGGCGGCGGAGCGCGCCGAGCGCTTCGCGCGCCGCCTCGCGCACGCGCGCGATCTCCCCCGCGGCCGGGGGGTCGGAGCGCACGTGCCGCTCGGTGAGCCGGACCGCGCCGACCTGCAGGCTCGCCCGGCCGCGCGGGAGCGGGCCGTCGCCGAAGGACAGCTCGGTCGAGCCGCCGCCCACGTCGAGGACGGCGAGCGGACCGCCCCCCGCGCCGAAGTCGCGCCAGGCGCTCGCCCAGACGAGGCGCGCCTCCTCCTCGCCGGAGATGACCTCGGGGACGAGCCCGGCGGCGCGGCGGGCCTCCTCGAAGAACTCGGCGCCGTTCGAGGCGTCGCGCGCCGCGCTCGTCGCGACGCAGGCGATCTGCGCGGCGCCCAGGCCCCTCGCCGACGCGGCGAAGTCGGCGAGGACGCGCGCCGTCTCGCGGATGGCGGCGGGATCGAGCCGGCCGCTCGCGTCCACCCCCCGGCCGAGCCGGGTGATCTCCGCCCGCTCGAGGACGGGCGCGAGGACGCCTCCCCGGCGCTCGGCGACGAGCAGCAGGACGGTGTTCGTGCCGACGTCGATGGCGGCGAGGCGATCGCCCACGATGACCCACCCCCTCTCCCCAACCCTCTCCCCCGGGGCGCTGCCCGGGGGAGAGGGGGAATGCACGCTGGGCTCGCGGGATCCTCTAATCCGACAGCGGTCCCCACGCAGGCGCCGTCAGATCGCCGACGCCGCCGGCGATCACGGTCTGGCGCTCGCCCTTCGCGTCGGAGACGACGAGCTGCGCCGGGCCGTTCCGGTCGGTCTTGAACACCAGGAGGCGGCCGTTCGGGGCCCACGAGGGCTCCTCGTTGGTCCGCCCCTGGTCCTGGGTGATCCGCTCGATCCGGCCGGAGTCGGGCGAGATCACGAACACGTCGAAGACCTTGCGCTCGTCGCGGGCGGTGAAGGCGATGAGGTCGCCGCGCGGGCTCCACTGCGGGGTCTGGTTGTAGTTGCCCTGGAAGGTGAGCCGGCGCGGGCCGGAGCCGTCGGCGCCCATGATGTAGATCTGGGGCGTCCCCGCGCGGTCAGACACGAAGGCGATCCGCTTCCCGTCGGGCGACCACGCCGGCGACAGGTCGAGCGAGGGCTGCGTCGTGAGCCGGCGCGCGCCCGAGCCGTCCGCGCCCATCACCCAGACGTCGCTGTTCCCGCCGTCGGAGGCGGTGAAGGCGATCTTTGCGCCGTCCGGCGAGTAGACGCCGCCCATCGCGTTCCGGACCGTCGAGAGCCGCCGGAACGCCTTGTCGGCGAGCCGGTACGACCAGATCTCCGGCCGCCCGGCGCGGTAGCTCGTCACGAGGATCTCCCTGCCGTCCGGGCGCCACGACGGCGTGAGCATGATGGCGCGCTCGGAGAGGAGGACGCGCGGGTTCTTGCCGTCCGCGTCGAACAGGACGAGCTCGAACGTCCCCCGCGCCTTGCGGATCGCCACGATCCGGGTCGAGAAGACGCCCGGCTCGTGCGTGTAGTAGCGGACGATCGCGTCGGCGAGCCGGTGGGCGAGCGCGCGCGGGTCCGCCGCGGAGGCGCGCGCCGTGGTCGCGAGCACCTCGCGGCCGGCGCGGACCTCGTAGAGGTGCAGGTCGCCCACGAGGTCCCCGCCCGCGCGCCGCACGCGCGCCTTCGCGAGCCCGTCGGCGCCGACGTCCGCCCACCGCGCGAACTTGATCGAGGGGGCCGCGAACCCCTCGGCGGGGTCGGCCAGGAAGCCCTTCGGGTCGAGCACGTCGAAGAGGCCGGAGAGCGCGAGGTCGCTCCGCACCACGTCCGAGACGTCCGAGCCGCGGACGTCGCCCTCGCCCTGGAAGGCCGCGACCGCGATCGGGAGCGGCTGGAAGTTGGGCGAGCCGACGTCGACGTAGGTCCGTTCCTGGGCGGCGGCCGTCGAGGCCGCGGCGAGGGCTACGAGCAGGGCGCGTCGCATGGTGGGCTCCGTTCGCTCAGAGGTGGAAGTTCACGCCGAGCCCCTGCGTGCGGAAGCGCTCGCGCAGGGCGGGCGGGGGCGGCGGCAGCTTCGAGGACTGCACGGCGCGCTCGAGGGCGGCGTCGTAGGCGGGGTTGCCGGAGCGCCGCTCGAAGGAGTGCCCCACGATGCGGCCGCTCCCGTCGATGAGGAGGACGACCGTCGCGGCGAGGTGCAGGCTCTCGTTCTGCGAGATGGTCTTCGGCAGGTTGTAGTTGGACTGCAGCTCGCGCGTCGCCAGGGCGAGGTACCGGTCGCCCTCGGAGCCCGTCTCGGAGTCGCCGGCCGGATCGCCGTCCGGGGATCCCCACCGCTCCTGCTCGACGTCGCGCTGCACCTTCGAGAGCACCGAGGCGAGCGTCGTCCCGGAGCGGCCGGTCGAGGACGGCGCGGGCTTCGCGGGCGGCGCGCCGGGGGCGGGCTTC
>DASVZX010000299.1:0-8357 GCA_036391435.1 Anaeromyxobacter sp.
CGGGGCGCGCTGCGGCGCCGGGGCGGCGTCCGCGTCGCCCTCCTCCACGAGCCTCGGCGCGGCGACCTGCGCCCGGGCCGGCGGCGCGGCGGCGGCCAGGGCGAGGGCGACGGCGAGGATCCGGATGTCTCCGCGGGTCGGCACGCGAGAACCGGATGCTAGCACGGCCCCGTTTCGGCTAAGAAGGCGCGCATGTCACGCGCGACCGACGCCCTCGAGCGTCTCCTCGGCATCATGGAGCGGCTCCGCGGGCCCGACGGGTGCCCCTGGGACCGCGAGCAGACGATGCGGACGCTCCGGCCCTACGTCCTCGAGGAGACCTACGAGGTGCTCGAGGCCATCGACTCCGGCGACGCCCGCGAGCACTGCGAGGAGCTCGGCGACCTGCTCCTCCAGATCGTCTTCCAGGCGCAGCTCGCGCGGGAGGAGGGCACGTTCGACTTCGCTGACGTGGCCGAGGCGATCTCGCGCAAGCTCGTCTCGCGCCACCCGCACGTCTTCGGCGACGCGCAGGTGAAGGACGCCGAGGGCGTGCTCAAGCAGTGGGCGGCGCTGAAGCGCGAGGAGAAGAAGGCCAAGGGGCGCGGCGAGAGCGTGCTCGAGGGCGTGCCGCGGGAGATGCCGGCGCTCGCCCGCGCCGACCGGCTCACCGAGAAGGCGAGCCGGGTCGGGTTCGACTGGCCCGACGCGGCGGGGGCGCGCGCGAAGCTCGCCGAGGAGCTCGGGGAGCTCGACCAGGCGATCGCGGCAGGCGACGCCGAGGGGGTCGAGCACGAGCTCGGCGACGTGCTCTTCGCGGCGGCGAACGTCGGGCGGAAGCTCGGGATCCCCCCCGAGGAGGCGCTGCGCGGGGCGGTGGCGCGGTTCATCTCGCGCTTCGGCCACGTCGAGCGCGAGCTGGCGCGCCGCGGCGTCCCGCACGGCGAGGCGACGCTCGCGGAGATGGACGCGCTCTGGAACGAGGCGAAAGAGCTGGAGCGTCAAGCGAAAAACGACGCCATCCCACGTTCACCCGGCGCTGGCCACACCTTGGGGAAAGACCGTGGATAACTCTGTGGGCAGCGGCGTCGCCGGACGGGTTTTCTCCTGGTCCAACCGGGGCGGGTCCGAGCTTCACTGGTGCTTTGCTCAAGCGTTGCAGGGCTTTACGAGCCGATTTCGCTTCGCAAGCCCACCACCCTCAACGGATTCCAGACACGCGACGCGCGGCGATCCTCCGGTGGTGGATAACTCCGGCTCGGCCGGCGTCTTTCCCGGCCGCGCGCCACGCGGGCGCGCCGCGCGTGAATCCGGCGGGCCCTTGAGCCTCAAGGATCCGGCGAGCGCGAGCGCGGCAACCCCGCACGGCAGTAGGGCGAGCCGTGCACGTGCCCGCGAGAGCCGCCCCGCTCAAGGCGTCCCGCGGCGCCGGGGGGATCGCCCGTTGGGGACCGCGGTTCCGGCAGACGCCTCAACCCCTTGACGTAACTCGCTTCGGGCGGTAATCAGCGCGCTCCTTATTCACCGGAGAGAGGTCAGCTTGGCGAACACCCGATCGGCCGAGAAGCGCAACCGGCAGGCCCAGAAGCGTCGTTCCCGCAACGTGGCGGTCCGCACCGGCGTGAAGGGCGCCGTGAAGCGCGTGCGGGAGGCGCTCGAGAAGGGCGACGCCGCCGCCGCAAAGGCCGCCCTCGCCGCCGCGGAGCGCACGCTCGGCAAGGCCGGCTCGAAGGGCGTCCTCCACAGGAACGCCGCGTCGCGCCGCATCTCCCGGCTCGCCCAGGCGGTCGCGAAGGCGGCGAAGCCGGCACAGGCGTAGTCCGGTCCGAAAGCTGCAAGAGCGGGCCGGCACGTTTCGCTTCGCGACGCGCGCCTGGCCCGAGCTCGAGCGGCTTCACCGCTCGAACGCCCGCAGCACGTCACGCGCCGCGTCGTCCGCGGCGCGCCTGAGCGCGAGCGCCCGCCGCGCCTCCGTCTCGAGCGGATCCGCGCCCCCGACGTAGTCCGCCTCGCGGCGCGCCACGTGCTCGGCGACCGTGGCGCCGCCCGCGACGAGCCGCGCCCGGACCGTCACGCCGACGCGCCAGGACGCGCCGGCGCGGGAGGTCATGACGGGCTCGCTCGCGCGCACCTCCCCGTCGATCGCCGCGCCCGCCCCCTCCCCCGCGTCCGCGCCGCGCCGCGCGAGCTCCGTGCGCAGGGCGGCCGCCACCTCCGCGCCCAGCTCCGGGTCCGTCGAGCGGTTCTCGAACGGCCTCACGGCGATCGACGAGGCGCCGCCGCGCGCGACGTAGCGCTGCGAGAAGCCGTAGCCGCAGGCGCCGAGCGCGAGCGACGACGCGAGCGCGAGCGGGAGCCCGGGGCGCACCCCGCCACCCTACCCCACCACGAAGTTCATGAGGCGCTTCGGGACGAAGATCACCTTGCGGACGGTCTTCCCCGCGAGGTGCGCCTTCACGCGCGCCTCCGCCTCGGCGAGCGCGCGGACCTCCGCCTCGCCCGCCGAGACCGACGCCTGCACCTCGCCGCGCAGCTTCCCGTTCACCTGCACGGCGATCGTGACGGTGTCGGCGGCGACCAGCGCCGGGTCGAAGGGAGGCCACGGCGCGTCGGCGAGGAGCTGCTCCCGGGCGGCGGCCCCGAGCACCTCGTGCCAGAGCTCCTCCGCGGCGTGGGGGGCGAACGGCGCGAGCAGCGTCGCGAGCGCGACGAACGCCTCGCGCACCGCCGCGCGGTCCGCCTCGGTCCTCGGCTCGAGGCCGTAGAGGGCGTTCACGAGCTCCATGAGGGCCGCGATGCCCGTGTTGAACTTGAGCTCGCCCTCGAACGACTCGGTGCACTTCTTGATGGTGCGGTGCGTCCGCCGGCGCAGCTCGAGGAAGTCGCCCGCGGCCTGGGCGAGGGCCGCGTCATCGGCGAGCGCAGGGGCAGCCGGATGAGGCTGCCCCGGAGCGAGCGGGGGGCTCGGGGGGGCGCTCGCGCCCCCCCGCTCGGATGTCGCGAAGCAGTCCTGCCGCGCGTGGAAGAGGCGCCAGACGCGGGCGAGGAAGCGGAAGAGCCCGTCCACCTGCTCGTCGGACCAGTCGATGTCCTTCTCGGGCGGGGCGGCGAACAGGATGAACAGGCGAAGCGTGTCGGCGCCGTAGCGGTCCACCATCGGCCCGGGCTGGACGACGTTGCCCCAGCGCTTCGACATCTTCCGGCCGTCGGGGCCGTTCACGATGCCCTGGGTGACGAGCCGGCGGCACGGCTCGTCCTCCTGGACGAGGCCGAGCCGGTGCATCACCCGGTGCCAGAACCGGAAGTAGAGCAGGTGCATCACCGCGTGCTCGGGTCCGCCGACGTAGGTGTCGACGGGGAGCCACCGCTTCGCGGCCTCGGGGTCGAACGGGCGCCTGTCGTCGTGGGGCGAGAGGTAGCGCGCGTAGTACCAGGAGGAGTCGACGAACGTGTCCATCGTCTCGACCTCGCGCCGGGCGGGGCCGCCGCAGCGCGGGCAGGTCGTGTTCACGAACTCGGGGACCTTCGCGAGGGGCGGCTCGCCCTTGCCCGTGATGACCGCCTTCTCGGGGAGCACGACGGGCAGCTGGTCCTCCGGGACGGGCACCGCGCCGTGCTCCGGGCAGTAGACGATGGGGATCGGCGTGCCCCAGTAGCGCTGGCGCGAGAAGCCCCAGTCGCGCAGGTGCCAGCGCACCGTCGGCTGGCCGAAGCCCTTCGCGCGCGCGTGCTCGGACATCTTCTCGCGCGCCGCCGCGCTCGCGAGGCCCGTGTACGGCCCGGAGCCCTCGAGGACGCCGTCCTCGGTGTACGCCTGCCCGAGGCGGTCGCCCGCGGGGAGCCGGTCGCCCTTCGCGGGCTGGATGACGACCCGGATCGGCAGCCCGTACTTGCGGGCGAACTCGAAGTCGCGCTGGTCGTGGGCCGGGACGCTCATCACCGCGCCCGTGCCGTACTCGGCGAGCACGAAGTTCGCGATCCAGACCGGGACCCTCTGGCCGTCGTAGGGGTTCACCGCGTGCGCGCCGGTGAAGACGCCGTCCTTCGGCGCGTTCTCGCCGGTCCGCTCGGCCGCGTCCGTCTTCCTCATCCGCTCGACGAACGCTCGGACCTCGGCCCGGCGCTCCGGGGCCGTCACCTGCTCGACGAGCGGGTGCTCCGGGGCGAGCACCACGTACGTGCAGCCGTAGATCGTGTCCACGCGCGTCGTGAAGACCTTGATCGGCGCGGCGCCGGGGACGTCGAAGTCCACCTCGGCGCCGACGCTCTTCCCGATCCAGTTCCGCTGCATCGTCGTGATGCGCTCGGGCCAGTCGACGAGCCGGTCGAGCCCGTCGAGCAGGTCCTGCGCGAACGCGGTGATCCGGAAGGCCCACTCCGGGATCACCTTCTCGACGACCGGCGACTCGCAGCGCTCGCAGCGGTTGTCGTCGACGACCTGCTCGTTCGCGATCACCGTCTGGCAGCCGGTGCACCAGTTCGCCTTGCCCTCGCGCCGGTACACGATCCCGCGCTCGAGCATCTGGAGGAAGAACCACTGGTTCCAGCGGTAGTACTCGGGATCGCAGGTCGAGATCTCGCGGGCCCAGTCGAAGGAGTACCCGAGCCGCTTCATCTCGGCGCGGAACGACACGATGTTCTCGCGCGTGCGCTCCGCCGGATGCCGGCCGTCCTTGAGGGCGGCGTTCTCGGCCGGGAGGCCGAGCGCGTCGAAGCCGATGGGGTGGAGGACGTCGAACCCCCGCATCCGCAGGTAGCGCGCGAGGGCGTCGCCGATCGTGTAGACGCGGCCGTGCCCCATGTGCATCGCGCCGGACGGGTACGGGAACATCTCGAGCACGTAGCGCTTCTGGGCGGAGGGCCGGCGGCCGGCCTGGAAGGCGCCCGCCTCCTCCCAGCGCGCCTGCCAGCGCGGCTCGATGGACTTCGGATCGTAGCGGTCGTTCATGGACATGGGAGGGCGGGGATATTACCGGACCCGCGCCGCCGAGTCTGCTGCGCGAGCGGCGGAGGCGCCCGGCTCCGGGAAGTGCACGGCGGGCAGGATGCGGACGACGCGCCGGTGCCTCGGCGCGAGCGCCGACCCGCGAACGCCGCTGCGGGAGCTCGACTCGTCCGCGACGCGACCGCGACCGCGCGGTCGACCGCGATGTAGACCGCGCGGTCGATCGCAAAGTTGACCGCGAAGTCGATCGCGTGGTTGACCGCAAAGTCGATCGCGATTGACCGAGAGCAAACCCGCGGAGACTGACTCTCGATCTTGCTATTTTGCGAGATCGATATGTCTGCCGACGTGCGGCGTCGTGACTCTTGACACTTCGCCGCACACGGAGCGCAATGCGCACCGGGAATCCACCCTCGGGAGGCACAAACATGAGGAAGCTTTCGCTCCGGATCGCCGCCGTCGCGGCGGCCCTCGCCCTGGCCGCGCCCGCGGCCGCGACGAACGGCATGCGCATGATCGGCTATGGCCCGATCCAGAACTCGATGGGCGGCGCATCCGCCGCCGCCGCGCTCGACGCGTCGACCATCGTCTCGAACCCGGCCGGGCTGAGCGCGCTCGACCAACGCCTCGACGTCTCCGGCACGGCGTTCATGCCGACCGTCAAGTACAACGCCACGGGCGCCGCCTCGGGCAACACGCTCGAGTCCAACCGGCCGACGGACTACATCCCGACCCTGGGCGCCGTCACCCGCGTCGGCGATCGGCTCACGGTCGGCATCGCCGCGCTCGGCATGGCGGGCATGGGCGTCGAGTACGCCACCGACCTCTACGGCAGCTCGACGAAGACCTCGTACCTCAACATGCGGTTCGCCCCCGCCGTCGCCTACCGGCTGAGCGACCAGGTCTCCCTCGGCCTCGCCGCGAACCTCTCGTACGCGCAGATGCAGTACGCGGTGATGGGCAACATGATGATGCCGCCGCGCGACACGGCCGGCTCGTTCGGCTACGGCGCGACGCTCGGCCTTCGCTGGACCACGAACGAGAAGGTGACGCTCGCCGCCGTGTACGAGACGAAGAGCCGGTTCCAGGACTTCGAGTGGAACATCCCGGCGCACGATCAGGTCGTCGGCTTCGACGGGAGCGGTAACCCGATCGTGATGCACTTCCCGGGCGGCAAGGAGAAGCTCTCGTTCGACCAGCCCGACGTCGCCACGGTCGGCGCCGCGTTCCGGCCGGTGGACCCGCTCCTCGTCGCCTTCGACCTCGAGTGGATCCGCTGGTCGCAGTCGAACGGCAAGGGCATGCCGGAGTTCACGAGCGACCTCTCCCAGACCGGCGGCATGGCGTGGGACATGAGCTGGTCGGACCAGCTCGTCTTCAAGCTCGGCGCGCAGTACGACGTGACGAAGGCCTTCCAGGTCCGCGCGGGCTACAACTACGGCCAGAGCCCGCTCCAGGCCGACCGGGCGTTCGAGAACATCGCCTTCCCCGCGATCGCGAAGCACCACATCACGGTCGGCGCCGGCTACGCGTTCGGCGCGGTCGCGGTCAACGCGTCCGCGATGTACTCCCCCGAGGCGACGCTCGGGGGGTCGAACCGGAGCCAGTACATCGGGAGCTACGAGACGAAGATGTCCCAGCTCGCGTTCGACCTCGGCGCGACCTGGAAGTTCTAGACCGTCCCGAGCTTCACCCGCGGGGGCGTGCGGCCGTGCGGCCGCGCGCCCCCGCGCGCATTCGGGGCACGCCCGGGCTATATTCGCGCCGCCCGCGAACCCGGAGAGCCCCGCATGTTCCCTCCCGTCTACGTCGCCGACGTCTCCCGCCACGAGGGCCAGGAGGTGACGCTCCACGGCTGGCTGCACGGCCGCCGGTCGTCGGGGAAGCTCCACTTCCTGCAGGTGCGCGACGGCACCGGGACCATCCAGTGCGTGGTCTTCAAGGGGAACGTCTCGCCCGAGGTCTTCCAGGAGGCGGACCACCTCCCGCAGGAGACGAGCCTCGCCGTCACCGGCCTCGTGAAGAAGGACGAGCGCTCGCCCATCGGCTACGAGCTCGACGTGCGGAGCCTGCGCGTCTTCACGCGGCCGGCCCGCGAGTTCCCCATCGGCCACAAGGAGCACGGCGTCGCGTTCCTGATGGAGCAGCGGCACAACTGGCTGCGGTCGCAGCGGCAGCAGGTGATCCTCCGCGTCCGCCACACCGTCGAGAAGGCGATCCGCGACTTCTTCGACGGGCGCGGCTTCACGCTCGTGGACGCGCCGATCTTCACGCCGGCCGCGTGCGAGGGGACCTCGACCCTGTTCGAGGTGCCCTACTTCGACCTCGGGAAGGCCTACCTCACCCAGTCCGGCCAGCTCTACATGGAGGCGGCCGCGATGGCGCTCGGGAAGGTCTACTGCTTCGGCCCGACCTTCCGCGCCGAGAAGTCGAAGACGCGGCGCCACCTCACCGAGTTCTGGATGGTCGAGCCCGAGGTCGCGTTCATGGACCTCGACGGCGACATGGAGCTCATGGAGCAGTTCGTCTCCCACGTGGTCCAGACCGCGCTCGGCAAGCACCGCAAGGAGATCGAGACCGTGCTCGAGCGCGACGTGTCGGCGCTCGAGAAGGTCGTCCCGCCCTTCCCGCGCATCACCTACACGGAGGCGGTGGACGTCATCCAGAAGGCCGGCCACCCGATGAAGTGGGGCGACGACATCGGAGGCGACGAGGAGACGATCGTCGCGAAGCAGTTCGACCGCCCGGTGATGGTCCACCGCTACCCGGCCGAGATGAAGGCCTTCTACTTCAAGAAGGACCCGAACGATTCCAAGGTCGCGCTCGGCTGCGACGTCCTCGCGCCCGAGGGCTACGGCGAGATCATCGGCGGCGGACAGCGCGAGGACGACCTCGCGACCCTCGAGGCGGCGATCGAGCACCACCAGCTCCCGAAGGAGGCGTTCGAGTGGTACCTCGACGTCCGCCGCTACGGGAGCGTGCCGCACGCCGGGTTCGGCATGGGCGTCGAGCGCTGCGTCGCGTGGATCTGCGGGCTCCACCACGTGCGCGAGACGATCCCGTTCGCGCGGATGATGGAGCGGATCACGCCGTAGAGCCCGCGCCGCCCTCGTCGCTGCACCAGGAGCGCGGGTTCGTCGTGAACCGGTCCATCCAGGTATCCCCGAAGACCTCCCGCGCGGCCCGGTCGTTGTGGCGATCGCAGCACACCCGGCAGTTCTCGACCGTGGACGCGCCGCCGAGGGCGCGCGGCACGATGTGGTCGATCTGGCACCGCCGCGTCGAGCCGCATACGCCGCCCGAGGCGAGCGGGTACTGGCACCGCCCTCCGTCGCGCTTCCAGACCGCGCGCTTCACGTGCGCCGGGACGTAGCCGGGGTCGGAGGAGGGAGGCGGCGTGGCCCGGGGGTTCTCCACGAGCCCGCGCCGCTTC
>DASVZX010000300.1:0-2182 GCA_036391435.1 Anaeromyxobacter sp.
GCGGACGCGGCGCGGCTGCGGAACCGGGATCGGCTGTCGACGCGGCTCTCGCTCGGGTTGCGCGTCGTCGAGGAGGCCAAGCGGTGAGGGACGTCCTCGGCGAGGCCCTCGAGCGCATGCTCGGGTGAGGCGGCCTAGAACGCCCGCCCCTGCCCGCCGTCGACCACCCAGCACGCGCCGGTCACCCAGCTCGCGCGCGGCGAGAGGAGGAACGCGACGACGCTCGCGACCTCCTCGGGCGTCCCGAACCGGCCGGAGGGGAGCTCGCGCTCGACGAACGCGGCGATCCCCTCCGGATCGGCGCTCGCGCGGCGGTCCCAGCCGCCGCCCGGGAAGCGGATCGATCCGGGGGCCACGGCGTTGACGCGGATGCCCTCCCGGGCGAGATCGCGCGCGAGCGCCTTCGCGAGGCTCAGCTCCGCCGCCTTCGCGACGTTGTAGGACGGGCCGCCGCCGCCCTCGCGCCCCCAGATGGACGCGACGTTCACGATCGCGCCCCCGCCGCGCCGGCGGAGCTCGGGGAGGGCGCGCAGGCTCGCGCGGACCGCCGGCCAGAGGTTCCGGTCCATCACGGCGCGGAAGTCCTCCTCGGAGGCCTCGGCGATCGTGCGCGCGCCCGAGCCGCCCACGTTGTTCACGAGGAGGTCGACGCCGCCGAGGGCGGCGACGGCGCCGCCGACGAGCGCCTCCACGCCGGCCGAAGTGGCCAGGTCGCAGCGCACCGCGAGGTGCGGCCCCGGGGCGGTCGCCTCGAGGTCGCGGAGGGCCGCCGAGAGCGCCTCCCCGCCGCGCGCGCCGATCGCGACGCGGGCGCCCTCCCGCGCGAGCGCGAGCGCGACCGCGCGCCCGATGCCCCGGCTTCCCCCGGTGACGACGGCGACCTTCCCCGCGAGCTCGAGATCCATGCCGGAACCATAGCGCGGCCGCCGACCGCGCGGGTTTGGCCGCCGCGACGCCCGGCCGTCCCGGCAGGCGCTCCGGGCGCGCGCACGTCCGGCGTCCGGCTACCGGCAGGCGACGAACCGGACGGCCTCGCGCGAGGCGCGCAGCACCTCGGCGATGCGCGCCAGGGCCTCGTCCACGTCCTCCTCGCTCTGGCCCGCCCCGAGCGACAGCCGGACGGAGCAGTGCGCCTCCTCCGGGGTGAGCCCCATCGCGAGCAGCGGTCGCGACGGCTCGGGATCGCCCGAGTGGCAGGCCGAGCCCGCCGAGAACTCCACGCCGCGCCGGCTCGCCGCGAGCACGAGCGACTCGCCCCGGACGCCGGGGAGGGTCAGGTCGAGCGTCGTGGCGACGCGCTCGGCGGTCCCGTTCCGGCGCGCGCCGGGCGCGATCCGCCGGAGGCCCGCCTCGAGTCGATCCCGGAGCCGGGCGAGGCGGGCCGGCTCGCCGGCCGCGAGCGCGCGCGCGACGAGCTCGCACGCCTTGCCGAACCCCGCGATCGCGGCGACGTTCTCCGTCCCGGAGCGCAGCCCGCGCTCCTGCCCACCGCCGTGGACGAGCGGCTCGAGCTCGACCCCGGCGCGCACGTACAGCGCGCCCACTCCCTTCGGCCCGTGCACCTTGTGCGCGGAGACCGACAGGAGGTCGACGCCGAGCGCCTCGGCGTCGAGCGGGAGCTTCCCGAGCGCCTGGACCGCGTCGGTGTGGACGAGGACGCCGCGGGCGCAGGCGGCCCTCGCGACCTCCCCGACCGGCTGGATCGTGCCGACCTCGTTGTTCACGAGCATCACGGACACGAGGATCGTGTCGTCCCGCAGCGCCGCGCGCACCCGCTCCGGCGAGACGCGGCCGTCCGGCTCCGGGCGCACCACGGTGAGCTCGAACCCGTGCGCCGCGAGGGCGCGGCAGGCCTCGAGCACCGCCGCGTGCTCGAGGGCCGTCGTCACCACGTGCCGGCCGCGCGCGCGGCGCGCCCACGCGGCGCCCTTCACCGCGAGGTTGTCCGCCTCGCTGCCCGAGCCCGTGAAGACGACGCGGCGCGCGGTGCAGCCGAGCACGGCGGCGACCTTGCGCCGCGCGTCCTCCACCGCCGCGCGCGCCTCGCCGCCGCGGCCGTGGACGCTCGAGGGGTTTCCGAAGCTGGCGCGAAGGAACGGGGCCATCGCCTCCGCGACCTCGGGCGCCACCGGCGTCGTGGCGGCGTGGTCGAGGTAGATCCGTCGCGCCGGGGGCGCGGCGA
>DASVZX010000301.1:0-12004 GCA_036391435.1 Anaeromyxobacter sp.
GCCGTCCCGCGGGACGGCGTCGAGCGCGAGCGGCGGCCCGGCGCCTCCGGCGAGCGCCGCGCGCCCGGGCGCGACCGCGATCTCCCGGACCGCGACGCGCTGCCCGTCCGCGACGCGCGCCAGCAGGAGGAGCCAGTCGCCCGCGGAGTGACCCGCCGCGAGCGCGCGGAGCCTCGCCGCCCGCCGCCCGAACAGGAGCGCGGGGTCGGGGACCCGCACCGGCGCCGCTCGCGCCGCCCCCGCGGCCGCGATCACGGCGCGTCCTTCCCGGCGACCTTCGCGTACCAGCCCGGGTGGTGGAACCGCGCCCAGGCGCGCGTCACGGTGCCGCGCGTCATCGCGCGGATGGAGCCCTTCGTCCAGTAGGCGGCGTACACGTGGATGCCGATGCCGACGAACATGACGAAGGCCATCGCCGCGTGGATCGCGTTCGCGAGCCGCCGGAGCGGGATCGGCACGCCCGGCGCGAAGTAGGGCCGCCACATGAGCAGGCCGGTGACGAGGAGCAGGGCGATGACGACGACCATCGACCAGTACATGAGCTTCTGCCCGGCGTTGTACTTCCCCTCCACCGGGATCTCCGCGCCCTTCTTGTTCATGTACCGGAACATCCCGGCGAGCCACCTGCGGTCGCTCGGCACGAGGAGGTTGTCGCGCACGAGCCGGAGCGCGTACGCGTAGAAGAGCACCGCGAACGTCGCGCCGAGGAACGGGTGGATCACCCGCATGAACGGGCCGCCGCCGAAGAGCGCGCTCGTCCAGTAGAAGAACGGGTGGAACATCGCGAGCCCGGAGAGGAACAGCGCGACGTACGCGACCGCCACCGCCCAGTGGGTGAGCCGCTCCGCGTGCGTGTAGCGCGTCAGGAGGGCCGGCCCGGCGGGCACGTTCTCCATCGGTCTCACGGGCGCCTCCCTTCCTCGTGCTCGTCGACCTCCATCGGGCCGACCTTCATGTAGTGGAAGATGCCGGCGACCACGACGCCGACCATGGTGAGGACGCCGAGCGTCTTCGCGACGCCGCCGCGCCAGAACGCGACGAGGGGCGAGACCTCCGGCTTCGCGGGCAGGCGGTAGAGCCCCGGATCGCCGTGCGGGAGCACGTAGACGACGTGCGTGCCCTTCACGCCGGCCGGATCGTAGATCGCGGCCTGCCCGAGGCCGCGCTCCCGGAGCTCGCGGACCCGCTCGTCCGCGAGGTCCCTCATGTCCGCCTTCGACCCGAAGGACAGCGCCTGGGTCGGGCAGGTCTTCACGCACGCCGGCTCGAGCCCGACCGCGACGCGGTCCGAGCAGAGCGTGCACTTGTAGGCCTTCTGGTCCCTCGCCGAGAAGCGCGGCACGTCGAACGGGCAGCCGGTCTGGCAGTACCCGCAGCCGATGCACCGGTCCTGCTGGAAGTCGACGATGCCGTTCGCGTACTGCACGATCGCGCCCGGCGCCGGGCACGCGCGCAGGCAGCCCGGGTCCTCGCAGTGCAGGCACCCGTCCTTCACGATGAGCCACTGCAGCCCGCGGTCCCCCACCTCCTGCTCGTAGAACCGCATCACCGTCCACGAGCGATCGGTGAGGTCCTGCGGGTTCTGGAGCGTGCCGAGGTTCGTGCCGACCTCGTCCCGGAGGTCGTTCCACTCCATGCACGCGGCCTGGCACGCCTTGCAACCGATGCACCTCGAGACGTCGATGAGCTTCGCCACGTCCGGGATCGCCCCCGAGCGGACGCTCGGGGCGGCGGAGGTCGAGGCGGAGCGCCGGGTCACGTCGAGCGACATGAGCGCCATGGTCCGCCTCCTCTCAGGCCACGCCCGCCGGAGCCTTCTCGACGTCCACGAGGAACGCCTTGAACTCCGGGGTCTGGGTGTTGGCGTCGCCGACGAACGGCGTGAGGCTGTTGGTGATGTAGCCGGGCCGGGTGAGCCCCTCGAAGCCCCAGTGGATCGGGATCCCGACGGTGTGGACCTCCTTGCCGCCGACCCGCAGCGGGCGGATGCGCTTCGTGACGACCGCCTTCGCGACGATCTTCCCGCGCTTCGAGCGCACGACGATCCGGTCGCCGCTGCGGATCCCCTTCTTCTGCGCGAGCACCTCGTCGAGCTCGACGAAGGACTCCGGCTGGAGCACGGACGGGATGCGCGCGTGCTTCGTCCAGAAGTGGAAGTGCTCGGTGACGCGGTAGGTGGTGGCCGCGTACGGGAACTCGCCCGGCGCGCCGAGCATGTCCCGGTCCGGCGCGTAGATGCGCGCGGCCGGGTTCGGGCCGACCTTCGCGTGGAACGGGTTCGCGATCGGGGACTCGAAGGGCTCGTAGTGCTCGGGGAACGGCCCGTCGGCCATCTTGTCCGCGCCGAACAGCCGGCCGACGCCCTCCGGGTTCATGATGAACGGGCCGACGCCCTCCTCCGGCTTCGCGTCCGGCCGCATGTCGGGGACGTCGTTCCCCGCCCACTTCGCGCCGGTCCACCAGACGAGCTTCCGCCTCGGGTCCCACGGCTTCCCGGAGGGATCGCAGGAGGCGCGGTTGTAGAGGACGCGGCGGTTCGCCGGCCACGAGAAGCCCCAGCCCGGGTAGACGCCGAGGCCGCTCGGATCCGACGTGTCGCGCCGGGCCATCATGTTGCCGGCCTGCGTGAACGCGCCGCAGAAGAGCCAGTTGCCGCAGCTCGTCGTGCCGTCGTCCTGCAGGTGGGCGAAGGTCGCGAGCTGCTCGCCCTCCTTCGCGAGCGTCTTCGTCCTGTCCTTCGGGTCGGGGAGGTCGGCGAGCGCCTTGCCGTTGAACTCGCGCGCGAGCTCCTCGCCCGCCGGCCGGGTCGGGATCCTGTAGTCCCAGGTGAGGTTCAGGATCGGCTCCGGGACCGTCCCGCCCTCCTTCGCGTAGAGCGCGCGGATGCGCGTGAACAGCCCGGCGACGATCTCCGGGTCGTTCTTCGCCTCGCCCGGCGGCTCCGCCGCCTTCCAGTGCCACTGGAGCGTGCGGCCGGAGTTCACGAGCGAGCCGTCCTCCTCGGCGAAGCAGGACGACGGCAGCCGGAACACCTCCGTCATGATCTTCGACGGCTCGACCGGGTTGAGGTCGCCGTGGTTCTGCCAGAAGTTCGAGGTCTCGGTGACGAGCGGGTCGATCGTCACGAGGAACTTCAGCTTCGAGAGCCCCTCGACGAGCTTCGCCTTGTGCGGGATCGACGCGAGCGGGTTGAAGCCCTGGCAGACGTAGCCGTTCACCTTCCCCTGGCTCATGAGGTGGAAGACCGTGAGGATGTCGTAGACCTTGTCGAGCTTCGGGAGCCAGTCGTACGCCCAGTCGTTCTCCTTCGTCGCCGCCTTCCCGTAGAAGGCCTTCATGAGCGAGACGTGGAACTTGGCGTAGTTCTGCCAGTAGCTCATCTGGCCCGGGCGCAGCGGCTTCAGCGTGCGCGTCTCGACGTACTTCGCGTACTCCGCCTCGTTCTCCTTCGGCAGCGTGAGGTAGCCGGGCAGGAGGTCGGAGAGGAGCCCGAGATCGGTGAGCCCCTGGATGTTCGAGTGGCCGCGCAGCGCGTTCACGCCGCCGCCCGCCATGCCCATGTTCCCGAGGAGGAGCTGGATCATCGCCATCGCGCGGATGTTCTGCGAGCCCACCGAGTGCTGCGTCCAGCCGAGCGCGTAGAGGCTCGTCATCGTCCGGTCGGGCGCGGCGGTGCTCGCGATCGCGTCGCAGACCTTCGCGAACAGGTCCTCGGGGACGCCGGTCGTCTCCGCCACCATCCTCGGCGTGTACCGGGCGTAGTGCGCCTTCATGAGCTGGTACACGCAGCGCGGGTCCTGCAGCGTCGGGTCGGACTTCACGAAGCCGTCCGGGCCCTTCTGGTAGGTCCAGGTACCGCGGTCGTACTTCCGGCCCGCCTCGTCGTAGCCCGAGAAGACGCCGTCCTGGAACTCGAACCCGTCGCTCACGAGGAACGAGGCGTTCGTGTACGCGAGCACGTACGCCTTCTGGATCGCGTCCTTCTCGAGCAGGTGGCGGATGACGCCGCCGAGGAAGGCGATGTCGGTGCCGGGGCGGAGCTGCGCGTAGAGGTCCGCGACCGCGGCGGTCCGCGTGAAGCGCGGGTCCACCACGACGAGCTTCGCCTTGTTGTGCGCCTTCGCCTCGACGACCCACTTGAAGCCGCAGGGATGCGCCTCCGCGGGGTTCCCGCCCATTACCAGGACGACGTCCGCGTTCTTGATGTCGACCCAGTGGTTCGTCATCGCGCCGCGGCCGAACGTGGTCGCCAGACCGGCGACCGTGGGGCCGTGTCAGACCCGGGCCTGGTTGTCGATCGCGACCCCCCCGAGCGCGCGGATGACCTTGCCGGTGATGTAGCCGGTCTCGTTCGCCGACGCGCTCGCCGCGAGGAAGCCCACCGTCTCCCAGCGGTTCACGGTCGTGCCGGCGGCGTTCTTCCGGACGAAGTTCCTGTCGCGGTCGTCCTTCATGAGGCGGGCGATCCGGTCCATCGCCCACTCCCAGGTGACGCGCTCCCACCGGTCGGAGCCCGGCGCGCGGTACTCCGGGAACCGGAGCCGGTGCGGGCTCTTCACGAAGTCGAGGAGCGAGGCGCCCTTCGGACAGAGCGTGCCGCGGTTCACCGGGTGCTCGGGGTCCCCCTCCACGTGGATGATCTCGGAGCGGGCGTTCTTCGACGTGTCGCCCAGGGAATGGAGGATGACGCCGCACCCGACGGAGCAGTACGGGCACGTGTTGCGGGTCTCGGTGGTCCGCGCGAGCTTGAACGTGCGGACGTCGGCGAGGACGCGGCCCGGGGAGAAGCCGAGCGCGCCGAGGCTCGTCGCGCCCACGCCCGAGGCCGACAGCTTCATGAACTGCCGCCGTGTGAAGGCCATCCGGACCTCCGTGAAGGTGCGGTGACGCTACTGCCGAACGTCGCGAGCGTTAAGGCTCGGCGCCGGGCTCACTTGGGTCGACGCGCGCGAGCACGCGCTGCGTCACGGGGTGTGCGCACGGTCCGTCGGTCAAAGACCGCTCCGGTCCATGATTCCATCCCACACGGGACCCCGCACCGCCGGTCCTACTCCGGCGCGACGTCGCGCGGCGCGCGGTGCAGCGCGCGCCGAACCGTGGGATGATCCCGGCACGCGGCCGCCGCCGCGAGGAGGTGCCGCACACATGCTCGCGCTCGTCGTGCTCGTCGGGATCGCCGCGGCCGTCGCGCTCGCCTGGGCCGGCCTCTACAACGGCCTCGTGACGAAGCGCAACGCGTTCCGGAACGCGTACGCCCAGATCGACGTCCAGCTGAAGCGCCGGTACGACCTCATCCCGAACCTCGTCGAGACCGCGAAGGGCTACCTGAAGCACGAGCGCGGCACGCTCGAGGCGGTGATCGCGGCCCGCAACGTCGCCGCGGGCGCGGCCGGCCGCGCGGCGGCGACCCCGGGCGATCCGGGCGCGATGGCCGGTCTCGCCACGGCCGAGGGCGCGCTCGCCGGATCGCTCTCGCGCCTGTTCGCCGTCGCGGAGGCCTACCCCGACCTCAAGGCGAACCAGACGATGGCGAGCCTCATGGAGGAGCTCTCCTCCACCGAGAACCGGATCGGCTTCGCGCGGCAGGCCTACAACGACGCGGCGATGACCTACAACAACGCGCGCGAGACCTTCCCGGGGAACCTCGTGGCGGGCGGCTTCGCCCCCGCGCAGCTCTGGGAGCTCCAGGCGCCCGCCGAGCGCGAGCCGGTGCGGGTCGCCTTCTAGCGCGCCGGTCCCGACGCCGTGGCCGCGCCCGCCCGCGCGACGATGGACTTCTTCGCCGCGCAGGCGGCGGCGAGGCGGCGCACCGCGGTCCTCGTCGTCTGGTTCGCGCTCGCGTACCTGGGCACGGTCGCCGGCGTGTGGGTGGGGCTGGGCGCCCTGCTGGCCGTCGGCGGTCCGACGTACGCAGGCCTCGCGTTCACGCCGGAGCTGGGCGCCGGGGTCGCCGCGGGCGTGGGCGTGGTCACGCTCGTGGGCACGGCGGTGCATCGCGCGCGGCTCGCGGCCGGCGGCTCCGCGGTCGCCACGATGCTGGGCGGAGTCCCCGTCGATCGGCGCACCGCCGATCCCGGCGAGCGCCGTCTCGTGAACGTCGTCGAGGAGATGGCGATCGCCGCGGGGCTCCCGGTGCCCGCGCTCTACGTCCTCCCGGAGGATCAGGGCATCAACGCCTTCGCGGCCGGGTTCGCGCCGGACCGCTCGGTCGTGGCCGTGACGCGCGGTGCGCTCGACCGGCTGACGCGCGACGAGCTGCAGGGCGTGGTCGCGCACGAGCTCTCGCACGTGCTGAACGGCGACGCGCGGCTGAACCTCCAGCTCCTCGCCCTCGTCGGCGGCATCACCGCGCTCGCGGCGGTGGGGCGCTTCCTCGTCGAAGTCCTGCGCCGGCCGCGGCGCCTGCGGTCCCGCAACGACCCGACCGCGGTGATCGCCCTCGCCGGCCTCGTCGTCTGGGTCATGGGCTCGGTCGGCGCGTTCTTCGGGCGCGTCATCCGGGCCGCGGTGTCCCGCCAGCGCGAGTTCCTCGCCGACGCCGCCGCGGTCCAGTTCACGCGCAACCCCGAGGGGCTCGCGGGGGCGCTCGCGCAGGTGGCGCAGGAGGGCTCGCGGGTCGAGAGCGCGTTCGCGCCGGAGGCGGCGCACCTCTTCTTCGCGAACGGGCTGCGCTCCGAGTGGCTCGCGACGCACCCGCCGGTCGGGGAGCGCATCAGGCGGCTCGTCCCGCACGGGTTCGTGCGCGTGATGCGCAAGGCCGTGGAGGCCGCCAGGGCGGACGGGGCGCCCGGGCCCGTCGCCGGGGCGGCGGGCACCGCCGGGATCACGCCCTCGTCCCTGGTCGCGAGCGTCGCGAACGTCGGCCCGTCGCACGTCGCCGCCGCGGGGCGGGTGCTCGCGGCGCTGCCGGCCGTCGCCGTCGACGCGGCGCGCGACCCCGCGCGCGCGCCCGCCCTCGCCCGCGCGCTGCTCGCCGAACCCGATCCCTCGAGGCGCGACGCCCAGCTCCGGGCGATCCAGGACCCGGAGATCCGCGACCGGGTCGCGGTGCTCGCCGAGGTGCTCGCGCCGGTCTCGCGGGAGGACCGGATCGCGCTGCTCGACCTCGCCCAGCCGGCCCTGGACGCGATGCCCCGGGAGGCGCTGGTCGCGCTGGTGCACGACCTGCGCCTCCTCGCGTCGGCGGACGGCCGCACGACCGTGTTCGAGTGGGCGGTCCTGCGGATCGTCGTGCGGCGGCGGCAGAGCGCGGAGCGGGGCACGCGGGCGCGGCCCGTCACGGCGCGAACCGTCTCGGACGTCGAGGTGGAGCTCCTCGAGGTGCTCTCGGTGCTGGCGCGGAGCGGCGCGCGCGACGACGCGGGCGCGCAGGCGGCGCTCGACTCGGCGACGGCGGTGCTGGGCGTGCGCGGCTGGCGGGTCCTGCCCGCGGGGCGGGTGACCCGGGAGCGCTTCGACGCCGCGCTCGAGCGCCTCGACGGGGCGAGCCCCGCCCTCCAGGCGCGCGTCGTGGAGGCCTGCGCGGCCTCGGTGCTCGCGGACGGCGTGGTCCTCCCGGCGGAGGGCGAGCTGGTCCGCGTGATCGCGGCGTCCCTCGGGGTGCCGGTCCCGCCGCTCGCGGTCGCCGCGGCGACGTCGGCGGCCTCCACGACCGCGTAGCGCGCGTCACCCCCGGTACGCCGGGATCCCCGTGACCGCCTCGCCGAGCACGAGCAGGTGCATGTCGTGCGTCCCCTCGTACGTGTAGACCGTCTCGAGGTTCGCCATGTGGCGCATCACCGGGTAGGCGTCGAGGATCCCGTTCGCCCCGAGGACGGTCCGGGCGGCCGCGGCGATCTCGCGGGCGGCGGCGACGTTCGACATCTTCGCCATCGACACCTGGGCCGCCGTCGCCTTGCCCTCGTCCTTGAGCCGGCCGAGCCGCAGCGCGAGGAGCTGGCCCTTCGTGAGCTCCGTCACCATGCGGGCGAGCTTCTCCTGCTGGAGCTGGAACCCGGCGATGGGCCGGTCGAACTGGACGCGCTCCTTCGCGTAGGCGAGCGCGCAGCGGTAGCAGGCGTCCGCGGCGCCGAGCGCGCCCCAGGCGATCCCGTAGCGCGCCTGCGTGAGGCACGAGAGCGCGGCCTTGAGCCCCGTCGCGCCGGGGAGGAGGCTCCGCTCCTCCTCCACCACCACGCCGTCGAGGACGAGCTCCGAGGTGACCGACGCCCGGAGCGACCACTTCCCCTTCAGCTCCGGCGCGGAGAACCCGGGCGTGCCGCGCTCCACGAGGAACCCGCGGATCCCCTCGTCGGTCCGCGCCCACACGAGCGCGACGTCGGCGATCGAGCCGCTCGTGATCCACATCTTCGAGCCGGAGATCCGCCAGCGGCCGGGCCCGTCCTTCACGGCCCGCGTGCGCATGCCGGCGGGGTTCGAGCCGAAGTCGGGCTCGGTGAGGCCGAAGCAGCCGATCGCCTCGCCGCGCGCGAGCCGCGGCAGCCAGGCGTCCTTCTGCGCGTCCGTGCCGTAGGTGAAGATCGGCCACATGACGAGCGAGCCCTGGACGGAGGCGAAGCTCCGGATCGCGGAGTCCCCGCGCTCGAGCTCGTACATGAGCAGGCCGTGGCCGACGCTGGAGAGGCCGGCGCAACCGTACCGCTGCGGCAGCGTCGCGCCGTAGAGGCCGAGCTCGCCCATGAGCGGGACGAGGTGGCGCGGGAAGGTCTGCGCCTGCGCGTGACCCTCGATGACCGGGAGGACCTCCGCGTCCACGAAGCGGCGCGCCTGCTCGCGCGCGGCGCGCTCCTCCTCGGTGAGGAGGTCCTGGAAGGCCATGAAGTCGGTCAGGTCGCCCGCGCCCATGCGTCCTCCCCCGCGCCCGCCCGGCCCCCGGGCGCGGGCGCGCGGCCGGCGCGATCCGCGCCGGCGAGCGCCCCGGGGCCCGGCGAGCGTGCGACTCGTGGTGCGGCGCCTGCTACACCGCGACCTTCGGCAGCGCCTTCAGCGACTCCTTCACCTTGTCCGCCGAGTACTCGTAGTCCTCGAGCTGGCCGGCGAAGTAGGCGTCGTAGGCCGCCATGTCCACGTGGCCGTGGCCGGAGAGGTTGAAGAGGATCGTCTTCGCCTTCCCCTCCTGCTTCGCCTGGAGCGCCTCGTCGATCGCGGCGCGGATGGCGTGCGACGACTCCGGCGCCGGGATGATGAGCTCGGTGCGGGCGAACTGGACGGCGGCCTCGAAGCAGGCGAGCTGCGGGACGGCGCGCGCCTCCACCACCCCCGCGTTCACGAGCTGCGAGACGAGCGGCGAGGCGCCGTGGTAGCGCAGGCCACCGGCGTGGATGCCGGGCGGCATGAAGTCGTGACCGAGCGTGTACATCTTCGCGATGGGGGCCATCTTCGCGGTGTCGCCGTAGTCGAAGGCGTAGACGCCCTTCGTGAGGGTCGGGCAGGAGCTCGGCTCGACCGCGAGCACGCGCACCTGCTTCCCGGCCGCCTTGTCGGCGATGAACGGGAAGGCGACCCCGGCGAAGTTCGAGCCGCCGCCGTGGCAGCCGATGACGACGTCCGGGTAGTCGCCGGCGAGCTTGAGCTGCTCCTTCGCCTCGAGGCCGATCACGGTCTGGTGGAGGCAGACGTGGTTCAGCACCGAGCCGAGCGAGTAGCGGGTGTCCTCGTGCGTCGCGGCGTCCTCGACCGCCTCGGAGATGGCGATGCCGAGCGAGCCCTGGCTCTGCGCGTCCTTCGCGAGGATGCCGCGCCCGGCGTTCGTCTCCCTCGACGGGGAGGCGAACACCTTCGCGCCCCACAGCTGCATCATCGACTTCCGGTAGGGCTTCTGCTCGTACGAGACCTTCACCATGTAGATGGTGCACTCGAGGCCGAACATCTGGCAGGCCATCGCGATGGACGAGCCCCACTGCCCGGCGCCCGTCTCGCTCGCGATCCGCTTCGTGCCGGCGAGCTTGTTGTAGTAGGCCTGCGGCACCGCCGTGTTCGGCTTGTGCGAGCCGGCGGGCGAGACGCCCTCGTACTTGTAGTAGATCTTCGCCGGGGTCCCGAGAACCGCCTCGAGCCGCCGGGCCCGGTAGAGCGGCGACGGCCGCCACTGGCGATACGCCTCTCGGACCGGGTCGGGGATCTTGATCCACCGCTCCGGCGACATCTCCTGCTCGATGAGCGCCATCGGGAAGATGGGCAGCAGGTCCTCGGGGCTCACCGGCTTCCCCGTGCCCGGGTGGAGCACCGGCGCGAGCGGCCCCGGCATGTCCGGGATGATGTTGTACCAGTGGGTGGGGATCTGGTTCTCCCCCAGGACGATCTTCGTCTCCATCGCTCTCCTCGCGTCGGGTGCGGAAGGGTAGGGAAGGGCCGATTAGCGCAGACGGCGCGGGTCGGCGTCAAGCGACGCCCGGCGAGCGCGCGCCCGGCGGCCCGGCGCCGCGGTGGGCGGGGGCGTCCCCGGTCGCGTCGTGTGCTCATGGTGCAGATGGCACATGCGCGCGGGGGGGCGAATGACGGAGAATGGCGCCCGTGACCCAAGAGCGCCGCGCGCACCCCCGGTTCCCGCTCATCCTCGCGGTGCAGTACGTCGGCGCGGAGAGCGTCCTCGACTACACCGAGAACCTCTCCGCCGGCGGGCTCTTCATCCGGACCGAGCGCGAGTTCGAGCCGGGCGAGCGGGTGACCCTCGTCGTGTCGTTCCCGCAGCTGCTCGAGCCGGTCGAGCTGCAGGTCGAGATCGTCCGCAAGCGCTCGGCCTCCCTGGGCGCGCCGGGCGGCGTCGCGGTGCGCGTGCCCGACGACCGGACGGACGACCGCGCGAAGCTCGAGGAGGTCTCCCGGAAGATCGGCGCGCCGCGGGGCGCGGAGCCCTCGTTCCGCGTGCTGCTCGTCGAGGACAACGCCCTCGTCGCCTCGATGTACGCGGCCGCGCTGAGGCGCCTCTCCGAGAGCGACGAGTTCCCCCCGCTCGGCATCGAGGTGGCGAGCGACGGGGCCGCCGCGTTCGACCGCCTGCTGCGGCCGCCGTCGATCGACGTGCTCGTGACGGACGTGTTCATGCCGGTGCTGTCCGGCATCACCCTCGTCGAGAAGATCCGGGCGGAGCCGACGCTCGCCACGCTGCCGGTCGTCGTCATCACCGCCGGGGGCGAGCGCGAGCGCGAGAAGCTCGCCGGGCTCGGGGTGTCGCTGTTCCTCCGCAAGCCGGTGAGCTACCAGGACGTCGTCGGCGCCATCCGGACGCTGCTCGAGCCGCGCCTCGGCGGCGAGGCGCGGCCGCCCCCCGCGGCGTCCGCCCCCGGTGGGGAGGGCGAGCGCAAGGGGTTGACGGGGGGAGGAGATGTGGGCATGGATCGGTCAGACGCCATGCCGGCCTCCCGCCGGCAATAGAGGAAGAGCGGATAGGCTTCCTCGCGCGTGACCAGGGTCCGCCTCGTGGCGGACCCTCTCATTTCCGGGCGAAGTCCGGCCGCCGAACCATCGCGAACAGCGCCAGCGCGGGCGCAGCCAGCGCGGCCGCGTAGGCGAGCCGGCCGGCGCCGCGCAGCGCGATCCCGAGGTCGCCCGCGCCGTGGAGCGCGGCCGAGGCGAGGAGGGCCGCGCCGATCCCGACGCAGCGGCGGCCGCGACCGCCGCCGGCCGCGACGCCCGCGGCGAGCGGGACCGACAGGAGCGCGTGCGCGACCGGCCCGAGGGCGGCGCGCGCGAGCGCGTGCGCCGAGGCGTCGCCGCGCAGCGTCACGACCGCCTCGACCACCGCGAAGCCGGCGGCGACGCCGATCGACGTCGCGAGCACGGTCGGCCGCGGCGCGCCCCGCTCCGCCACGAGGAGGATGCCGGCGAGCTTCGCCGACTCCTCGACGAGCCCGATCGCCGCCACCGTCGCGAGGGCGGTCGCGCCGCCCGCCGAGACCGGGTCCCAGCGCAGATCGAGGCCGAGCCGCGCGGCGGTCTCGTACGCCGCGAGGGCGAGCCCCGCGGCCGCGACGCCGCCGAGCAGCGCGAGCGCGGTGTACCCGCC
>DASVZX010000302.1:0-4788 GCA_036391435.1 Anaeromyxobacter sp.
CGACGCCGCGCGCCGCTGGCCACGCGCGGTCTGGGTGCCGCTCGCGATCGCCGCCCTCCTGGCGCTCGGCGTCGCCTACCAGGTGGCGCGCAAGCCGACCGAGCTCCTCGGCGCGGTGGCCCCGTCGGCCGCGAAGTCGCCGGAGGCGACCTGGCGCGCGTACGGCCCGCTCTTCGGCGCCCACGCGACGGAGGTCGTGACGCCGCAGCTCCTCGCCGCGCTCGCCCAGGTGGAGAGCGCGGGCGATCCGCTCGCGACCCCGGGCTGGCGGCTCCACTGGACGTGGAACCCCCTCGACGTCTACGGGCCGCCGTCGAGCGCGGTCGGGCTCCTGCAGCTCACCGACGGCGCGTACGCGGAGGCGAGGCGGCTCTGCATCCACGGCGGCCGCGTGGCGCGCGCCGGGCCCTGGTACGACCCGCGCGGCTGCTGGCTCAACGCGCTCTACCTGCGCACGGTCCCCGGCGACGCGATCGAGATGACGGCGGCCGTCCTCGACGACGCCGTCGCGCAGATCGTCTCGGAGCGGCTCCTCTTCCGGGCGACGCTCGCGGAGCGGCAGCGGCTCGCGGCGGTCGTGCACCTGTGCGGGAAGGAGCGCGGCCGGGCCTACGCGGCGCGGGGGTTCCGGGCGCGCGCGGGCGAGCGCTGCGGCGAGCACGACCTCGCGCAGTACGTCGCCCGCGTGGAGCGGCTCGAGCGGGAGTTCGCGCGGATGGGCTCGCCCAGCTCCCCGGTTTCCGTTACAAAGGCCCGCCCATGATCTCGGTCCAGAACGTCACCAAGGCCTACGGCCCGAAGAAGCTCTTCGAGGACGTGGACGTCTCCTTCGCGCCCGGAAATCGCTACGGCCTCACCGGCCCGAACGGCGCCGGCAAGACGACGTTCATGAAGATCATCGCGGGGGACGAGGACTCGGACGCCGGCCAGGTGCTCCGCCCGAAGAAGCTCGGCATCCTCCGCCAGGACCACTTCAAGTACGAGGACAACCGCGTCCTCGACGTCGTGCTCATGGGGAACGAGACGCTCTGGGGCGCGATGACGGAGAAGGAGCAGCTCCTCGCCAAGCCGGAGATCAGCGACGCGGACGGCCACCGCCTCGCCGAGCTCGAGGCCGTCATCGGCGAGGAGGACGGGTACGCCGCCGAGGCGGACGCGGCGGAGCTCCTCCAGGGCCTCGGGATCGAGCAGCCCTGGCACGATCAGCCGATGCGCGCGCTCGCCGGCGGCTACAAGCTGCGCGTGCTCCTCGCCCAGGCGCTCTTCGGCAAGCCCCAGGGGCTCCTCCTCGACGAGCCGACGAACCACCTCGACATCGACTCGATCCGCTGGCTCGAGAAGTTCCTCAAGGCCTACGAGGGCGTGCTCATCACCATCTCGCACGACCGCCACTTCCTGAACGCGATCTGCACGCACATCGCGGACATCGACTACGAGACGATCATCCTCTACCCGGGCGGCTACGACGAGATGGTCCGGCAGAAGGGCCAGGTCCGCAGCCGCGTCGAGTCGGAGAACGACGAGAAGCGGAAGAAGATCGAGCAGCTCCGCGAGTTCGTGGCGCGCTTCCACGCCGGCACGCGCGCCTCCCAGGTCCAGAGCCGCATCCGCGCGATGCAGAAGCTCAAGCTCGAGGACATGAAGCGCTCGAACATCGCGGCGCCGTTCATCAAGTTCGAGCAGAAGGCGCCCTCCGGGAAGCAGACGCTCACCGTCGAGGGCATCGCGAAGAGCTACGGCGGGCTCGAGGTCATCCAGCCGTTCGGCGCGCTCGTCACGCGCGGCGAGAAGGTCTGCGTCATCGGCAAGAACGGCGCGGGAAAGTCCACGCTCGTGAAGATGATCGCGGGCGAGCTGGCGCCGGACGCGGGGCACGTGAGGTGGGGCCACCAGGCGCAGGTCGGCTACCTGCCGCAGGATCAGGCCGGCGTCATCCGTCCGGGCACGACCGCGTTCGGGTGGCTGCGCGAGCTCGAGGACAAGATGTCGAACGAGGAGATCTCCGGGCTGCTCGGCCGGATGCTCTTCTCGGGCGACGAGCGGATGAAGCCCACCGCGACCCTCTCCGGCGGCGAGACGGTCCGGCTCCTCCTCGCGAAGCTCATGCTCTTCAAGGACAACGTCCTCGTCCTCGACGAGCCGACGAATCACCTCGACCTGCAGTCCATCGCCGCGCTCTCCGAGGGGCTGCAGCGCTACGAGGGCACCGTCATCGTCGTCACCCACGACCAGGAGCTCATCCGCGAGGTCGGCTCGCGCATCTGGTCGATGCACAAGGGCGAGCCGATCCTCGACTTCCCGGGCACGTTCGACGAGTTCGTCGAGAAGCACCCGGACCTCGCGGCGCAGAGCCACTGAGCCGGATCCCGCGCGCCCGTGCGAGCGCCGGGCGCGGGCTCGGGCTCGGGCTCGTTCACGGGGAGGGCCCGGGCCCTACCGGCCGAGCACGCTCGCGAGCAGGTCCGGCCGGTCGGTCACGATCCCGTCGACGCCGATGGCGAGGAGCTCCCGCATCTCCCGCTCGTCGTCGACCGTCCAGACGTGCACCGGGATCCCGTGGGCGTGGAAGTAGGCCACGACCTTCGCGTCCACGATGGTCATGACCCCGAGCCGGTGCGGCAGGTCGGCGAGGTCGAAGCCCCGCGGGCAGCCCGCGCCCCGGCCGCCGGACTTGGCGTTCAGGACGTGGCAGGTCGCCGCGTCCTGCGGCAGGTAGCGGCACGCGTCGGGCAGGAGCCGCCCGAGCCGCTCCGCCTGGGCGTCGAAGAACGAGCCCAGGCAGACGCGGTCGACGGCGCCGGCGGCGCGAACGTCGCGGGCGAGCGCCTCGGCGAGGTCCGGATCCTCGCTCTTCGCGTCGACGTTGAAGCGCATGCGCGGGAAGCGGGCGAGCGCCTCGGCGAACGTCGGGATCCGCACCCCGGTGCCGCGGAGCGGGTGCGTCGCGCCCCCGTCCGGCGCGAAGGCGAAGGCGGCGTCGAGGGCCTGCACCGACGAGAGGGGGCGGCCCTCGATCGTGCCGGGCTCGCCGGTGAGCCGGGCCGTGTCCTCGTCGTGGAACACGACGGCGGTCCCGTCCGCCGTGAGCCGGACGTCGATCTCGATCGCGTCGGCGCCGAGCGCGGCCGCCCGCTCGAACGCCGGCAGCGTGTTCTCGGGCGCGAGCCGGCTGCCGCCGCGGTGGGCGACGATCCAGGGGCCGGGCAGGGCGAGGTACGGCCGGGGGGCCATCCGAACCGCGTACCGCGCTCCGCGTCCGGACGCCAGCGCCCCTTCCGGGCGCGGGACGGATCCCGGCGCCGGCCCGGCGGGACGACGCCCCCCGCGCGCCCCCGCCCCGTCCGCGGTAAGAAGACCCCGTGCGCAGGCAAGTGAAGGGCGAGGCCGTTCGCCGGGAGCTGCTCCCCGGCACCTCCACGGCGCTCCTCAAGGAGCTGCACCTCCTCACGCGGACGGGCGATCTCAACGCCGACAGCCTGCGCAAGCTCAAGCAGGTGAACCACCTCGCCGGCCTGCTCGCCCCGGCGCTCGACGACGCGCTCGCCCGGTTCGGGGATCCGGTCGTCGTGGACTGCGGCGCCGGCAAGAGCGCGCTCGGCTTCGTCCTCTACGAGCTCTTCCTCGGGCCGGCGGGGAAGGGGACGCTCCTCGCGCTCGAGCAGCGCCCGGACCTCGCGCGCTCGGGCGCCGAGCGCGCGCGGCGCCTCGGCTTCGATCGGCTCCGCTTCGTGGAGGGGCCCATCGACCCCGCGTCGGCGCCGGAGCGCGTCCACGTCGTCACCGCGCTCCACGCCTGCGACACCGCGACGGACGACGCGCTGCTCCTCGCGGTGCGGCGCAACGCGGACCACGTCGCGGTCGTGCCCTGCTGCCAGGCCGAGGTCGCGCGGCAGCTCGCGGAGGCCCCGGCGGCGTCCCCGGCGGTCGCCCCGCTCTTCGAGCACGCCTGGCACCGGCGCGAGTTCGGGTCGCACCTCACGAACGTCGTCCGCGCGCTCGCGCTCGAGGCGAGCGGCTACAAGGTGACCGTCACCGAGCTCACCGGCTGGGAGCACGCGGTGAAGAACGAGCTCATCCTCGGCCGGAAGATCCGCGCCTCCTCGCGCGAGGCGCGGGAGAAGCTCGACGCGCTGCTCGCCGCGACCGGCGTCCGCCCGCAGCTCGTGCGGGCGCTCTTCGACGGCGCCCCGTCCGCGCCCGCGGACTAGCGCCCGTCGGGGCGAGGTGCACCTCGCCGACCGCGACCTCGAGCTCGCCCCGGACCGCGGCCTCGACCGCTTCCCCCGCCCCGCGCCGCGTGCGATAAGCCGCGCGTGCGGGACCTTTCCTCCCCAGGCCCCTCGGGGCTCGCCGGCGTGCGCGCCGCGTGGAAGGCGGTCCTCGCGGCGCTCGTGTTCCGCGGGCTCTCGTACGCCGCGATGACCGCGGCGGCGGTCTGGAACGAGCTGCGCCCCGCGCCGACGCTCCCGGACGCCCTCCTCGCCCACATCCCGTACGTCCCCGCGATCGCGAACGCGAACTACCTGCTCTGGCTCGCGGTGTACCTGCCGCTGTCCCTCGGGCTCCTCGGGCTCTCCGCGCGCCGGTTCGCCCGCTACACCGTCACCGCCGGCCTGGTCTCGCTCGGGCGGGGCGTCACGCTCCTCGCGACGGGGCTCGGCGTCCCCGACGCGGCGCACGCGGGCCCGGGCATCGCGGGGCACGATCCGCTGCAGGCGTTCGCCGAGCTCCTCTCCCCGTGGCAGGTCTTCGCGAAGGACGCGATGGCGGCGTACCTCACGAAGGACC
>DASVZX010000303.1:0-5332 GCA_036391435.1 Anaeromyxobacter sp.
CGAGCCGCCCGCCCGCCTTCGCGGCCTCGCGCGCCGGCTTCGTCTTTCGCTTCGCCTTCCGTGCGCGCTTCGCCGCCCGCGCCTTCGCCGCGGGCTTCTTCCGCCTCGGCGCAGGCCGCGACCTCGCGGGGCGCCGTGCGCGCGGTGCGGCGGGAGGCGCCTCGACGCCCGGCACCGGGATCGCGAGGTTCCCGCGCCCCGCCGGCAGCCGCCCGGTGGTGCACCACTCGGCGAAGGCCTCCGAGTCGCGGAACATCGCGGCGAGCGCCGGGTCGGAGATCCGGCTGTAGGCGCGCGCGACGACCTCCTCCGCCGGAAATGTCCTCTCGCGGTGAAGGACCACCTCGACGGTCTCGGAGCCCGCCACGAACTCCGGGCGGTAGCTCCGCCGCACGCGCGGCGAGCGGCTCGCGTCGTCCGCGAGCACGATGACGGTCTCGTCGCCGCAGTCGATCGCGTGGGTCCAGCGTCCGCCCTTCAGGGTCCGGATGTGATCGCCGATCATTGGAGGTCGCCCTTCCCGGTCGGTTCGCGCCGTGGGGCGAGATCGTAGCGTCCCCGGCGGGGCCCGGGCAACGCGCCCGTGCGCCCGCGAGGGCCCCGGCCCCGTCTGGGCGCGCGCGGGTGGGACGGACGGACTTCCCGTCCGGGGGCCCGGACGGTAGGTTCCTGGAGCGTGTCGCGACCGCTCCGCATCCTGGTGGTGGACGACAACCACCTCATCCGCAAGCTCCTCCACCTCATCCTGGAGGCGGCCGGGTACCTGCCCGTCGCGGTGGAGTCGGGCGCGCTCGCCCTCGAGATCGTGCACGACGCCGCGCCGGACCTGTGCATCGTGGACGAGGCGATGCCGGGCATGCTCGGCTCGGAGCTGATCCAGGCGCTGCGGAGCTCGCGCGACCCGCGCCTCGCGGCCCTCCCGGTGATCGGGATCTCCGGCCGCGCCGGCGCCGGGCGCGAGCTGCTCGCGGCGGGCGCGACCGCGTTCGTGCCGAAGCCGATCGAGGAGCGGGCCATCCTCGCGGCGGTGGCCGCGGTGCTCGGCGACGTCGACGCTGCGGCTCACGGCGTCGCGCCCTGACCCGTCCCGGCTGGCGGCCGTTGCGGCGCGCGCGGAGGCGCGGTAGGTGACGGGCGTGACCGGTCCGGCCGTCGTGCTCCCGCCCTGGTACGCCGCCGCGTTCGCCGCCGCGCCGATGCCGGGCGAGGCCGCGCCGCACGTGTGGGCGTACCGCGCCGCGATCGGCGAGTGGAAGCGCGCGCCGATCGCGCGGCCCGGGGGCGACGGACCCCACTTCAACGATCCGGAGCCCGGCGCGGACCCGGCGGGCCTGCTCGGCCCGCTCCTCGCGCTCGAGGGCGTCGTCGCGCCGCTCCTCGCCGCGCTCGGCGCGCCGCGCGCCGTCTCCGCGGCGGAGCGCGCCGCGCTCGCCCGGTTCGTCGCGCTGCTCGGCGTCCGCAACGCCGCGCACGCGGCGGAGCTCCCGCCCGACCAGGCCCGCGCCGGCGTCGAGTCGCTCGAGCGGACCGTCGCGGACATGGGCTGGGTGTTCTGGTCCGCGCCGCCCGGGGTGCACTTCGTGACCGGCTCCTCGCCGTTCCACGCCGCGTTCCCGCGCGGCGAGGAGAGCCGCACCGCGGCCTTCGAGCTCGCCGACCCGACCGTCGAGCTGACGCTGCCGCTCGCGCCGCAGGTCGCGCTCCACGCGACGTGGCGCCGCAAGGGCGAGCTGTGGCGCCGCGCGCGGGAGGAGGTGCTGCTCGAGCTGAACGGGCGCACCTGCGCGTCGTCCCGGCGCTTCCTGCTCGCGCCGCTGCCGCAGGTGCCCGGCTGACGGTTCACGTGCTAGGGCGGTCGCCCCGGTCATCGGCGGAACGCGCGGTCGACGAGCTCGGCGAGGATGCGCGCCGTGAGCCCCCAGACGACCCGGCGGTCGTCCGCGTGGAAGGACCACATGCGCCAGTGGCCGGTCGCCGGGTCCACCTCCTCGAAGGCGGCGCGGGACGCGGCCAGGGCGGCGGCCGCCTCGGCGGGGAGGCGGGCGGGATCCCACAGGGACGTCCGTCGCACCGCGGGATCGAGCAGGCGCGCGAGGGGCAGCTCGAACGGCTCGAGGACCTCGAACGCCTCCGGGGTGAACGCCGCGGGCGGCGCGCGCACGGCCGCGGCGATCGGCGTCACGACGTAGCGGGCGATGCTCGGCAGGTCGTCGAGCGCGCCGAGGACCTCCACGGAGCGGGGGTCGAGGGCCACCTCCTCCGAGGCCTCCCGGAGCGCCGCCGCGACCTCGTCCTCGGCCGGCTCGCGGCCGCCGCCCGGGAAGGAGATCTCGCCCTTGTGGTGCGGGACCGTCTCGGTCCGCCGCGTGAAGAGGAGCGTCGGGCCTCCGGGGCGGTCGAGGAGCGCGACGAGGACCGCCGCGGGCCGGAAGCCGGGGATGTCGAGCCTGCGGGGCGCGCGGGCGGCGAGCGCCGCGCGGATCCGCGCGACCGCCTCGTCGAACCCGGGGGCCGGAGGGGACACGTCCCGTTCATAACGCTCGCCCGGGGCGGGGTCGATGGCCCGGCCGGCGGGGGCGGGTCCCCGGTTGACTTCCGGCCGCGAGGCGGTGAGAAGAGACCGGTGCGCAGCGACCAGATCAAGAAGGGTTTCGAGCGGGCGCCCCACCGCAGCCTGCTCCGGGCGGTCGGGCTGAAGGACGACGACTTCGCGAAGCCGTTCGTCGGCATCGCGAACAGCCACGTCGACATCATCCCGGGCCACTTCTACCTCCAGGAGTACGGCCGGATCGCGAAGGACGAGATCCGCAGGGCCGGCGGCGTGCCGTTCGAGTTCAACACGATCGGCGTCGACGACGGCATCGCCATGGGCCACCCGGGGATGAACTACAGCCTGCCCTCGCGCGAGCTCATCGCCGACTCGATCGAGACGATGATGAACGCGCACCAGCTGGACGCGCTCGTCTGCATCCCGAACTGCGACAAGATCGTGCCGGGCATGGTGATGGGCGCGCTGCGCGTCGACGTGCCGACGGTGTTCGTGTCGGGCGGCCCGATGAAGGCGGGCAGGCTCTCCGACGGCACGGCCATCGATCTCAACACCGCCTTCGAGGCGGTCGGGAAGCGCGCGCGCGGGCAGATGACCGACGCCGAGCTCTACGACATCGAGTGCAGGGCGTGCCCCTCCGGCGGCTCCTGCTCGGGCATGTTCACCGCGAACTCGATGAACGTGCTGTGCGAGGCGATGGGGATCGCGCTGCCGGGGAACGGCACCGCCCTCGCGCTCACCCCCGAGCGCGAGGCGCTCGTCCGGCGCGCCGCCCGCCGCGCGGTCGAGATCGCCGGGGACGAGCGCTTCCGCTTCCGGCGCATCGTGAGCGCCGACGCGATCCACAACGCGATGGTCGTGGACATGGCGATGGGGGGGTCGACGAACACCGTCCTCCACATGCTGGCCATCGCGCGCGAGGCGGGCGTCGACTTCGACCTGCGCGCCATCGAGGCGATCGCGAAGAAGGTCGCGCACATCGCGAAGATCGCGCCGTCGCTCTCCACCGTGCACATCGAGGACATCCACCGCGCGGGCGGGGTCCCGGCCGTGCTGAAGGAGGCGGCGCGGCGCGGCGGGATCGTGCGCGAGGACGCGCTCACGGTGACGGGCGAGACGGTCGGCGCGCGGATGAAGGGCGCGGAGACGAAGGACCGGGAGGTGATCCGCCCGCTCGAGAACGCCTGGTCGCCGGTGGGCGGCCTCGCGGTCCTGTTCGGGAACCTCGCCCCCGAGGGCGCGGTCGTGAAGACCGCCGGGATCCAGCCCACGATGCGGAGGTTCACCGGGAAGGCGATCTGCTTCGACTCCGAGGAGGAGGCGAGCGCCGGGATCATGCAGGGCAGGGTGAAGGAGGGGCACTTCGTCGTCATCCGCTACGAGGGGCCGAAGGGCGGCCCGGGGATGAAGGAGATGCTCGCGCCGACCTCGCTCATCATGGGGATGGGGCTCGGCGAGAAGGTGGCGCTCGTCACCGACGGGCGCTTCTCCGGCGCCACCCGCGGCGCCTGCGTCGGGCACGTCTCCCCGGAGGCGGCCGAGGGCGGCCCGATCGGGCTCGTCCGGGACGGCGACGCGATCACCATCGACGTGGAGGCGCGCGCCCTCACGCTCGACGTGCCCGACGCCGAGCTCGCGCGGCGCCGCGAGTCGTTCCGGCCGAGGAAGAAGGAGGTCGCCTCCTCCTGGCTCCGCCGGTACGCGCACCTCGTGACCAACGCCGCGAAGGGCGCGGTCATGCGGTCCGATCTCTAGGCCGCCGCCTACTCGACGATCACCTGCCCCGACACCTCGGGGTTCAGCCGGCAGTGGACCCGGACCGTCTCGGGCTGCGCGAACGCGTGGTCGAACGTCTGGCCCGGGAAGAGGATCCCGCTGTCGAAGGACTCGGGCTGGCCCGCGTCGGCGGTCACCGTGTGCTCGGCGAAGTCCGCGTTCACGAAGGTGACCGGCACCCCGGCCGGTACCTTCGTGCAGTACGGCATGAACTGCCCCGCGGTGATGAGCACGCGGGTGGTCGCCGTCGCGCTCGCCGACGAGCACGCGACCGGGGCCGGGCCCTCGCCGCCGTCGCCGGCGGGCTCGCACGCGGCGAGCGCCGCGACGGCCAGCGCCGCGGCGCGGGCGAGCCGTCCCACCGGGATCGTCGTTCGCGGCACGACGGGATCGTACCCCACTCGGCGTGGCCGGTCGCGCTCGCTCCCCTCGGCGGAGCCGGGCCTCGCAGGTCCGGGCGGCCCGACGGGGCGGCGTCAGCCGCGGACGCGCCTCACCCAGGCGGCCGCGAAGAAGGCGTCGGTCCCGTGCCGATGCGGCCAGGTCCGAAGGAAGCGGTCGGGACCGAGCACCTCCGCCGGCACGGGGGGCGCGACGCGGTCGAACGCGGGGTGGGCCGCCTCGAACGCGAGCGCGACCTCGTCGTTCTCCGCGCGGCGGAAGGTGCAGGTCGCGTAGACGAGCGCGCCGCCCGGCCGCACGTGCGCCGCGGCCCGCGAGAGGATCTCGAGCTGCAGCGGCGGCAGCGCGGCGAAGCCGGCGGGGTCGATGCGCCAGCGGAGGTCGGGGCCGCGGCGGAGCGCGCCGAGCTCGGAGCAGGGCGCGTCGACGAGGGCGCGATCGACGGCGAGGTCCGGAGGCGGGCTCGCCCCGTGGACGACCACGATCTCCGCCGCGCCGGCGCGCGCCGCGCGCGCCCTCAGGCGCCCGAGCCGCTCCGCGTCGGGGTCGGCCGCGTGCACGCGGCCCGCCCGGCCGACGTCGGCGGCGAGGAGGAGCGCCTTGCCG
>DASVZX010000304.1:0-6254 GCA_036391435.1 Anaeromyxobacter sp.
GGCGCCGCCCCCGCCGCGAGTCCCGCGCCCGCGCCGCCCCCGGTCGCACCGGCGGTCGAGAGGGCGATCCCGGTGGCGCCCGCCGACGAGCGAGTCGTCACGCCCGCCGTCACCGAGCCCCCGCCGAGGAAGCCGGACGAGGCGGACTACCGGCGCCTGCTCGTCGCGGCCGAGCGGAGGTACGACGCCGGAAAGTTCCTCGACGCGATCGCCGACTACCGCCGCGCGATCGGCATCCGGTCCACCGCCCGGGCGCACGTCGGGCTCGCCCGGGCGCTCTACGACGCGAACAAGGCGAAGGACGCGCTGAAGGAGCTCGAGCTCGCGATCCAGGACGACGGCCACTACGCCCCCGCCTGGCTGCTCCTCGGCGAGATCCACCAGGGCGACGGCCGGACGAGGCAGGCCCGGGCCGCCTACGAGCGGTTCCTCCAGCTCGAGCCGAACGGCGAGCAGGCGAGCGCGGTGCGCGAGATCGTCTCGCGGATGTAGCGGTCGCGCCGGGCCGCGGGTTGCGTTAAGTTCCCGCGCCGGCCCCCGAACCCCCCGCGCGCTCCGGGGCAGGCTCGTCCGTCCGGCCCTGCGCGCGCTGGCGTCCCGTCGCCCGCCTTCCAGATGAGAGTCCTCGGCATCGAGACGTCGTGCGACGAGACGGCTTCCGCCGTGGTGGAGGATGGCCGCCGCGCGCTCTCCGACGTCGTCTCGACGCAGATCGAGATCCACCGGCGCTGGGGCGGCGTCGTCCCCGAGCTCGCGAGCCGGAACCACGTCGTCCAGGTGATGCCGGTCGTGGACGAGGCGCTCACGCGGGCGGGCGTCGCGCCGGCCGGGATCGACGCGATCGCGGTGACGTCGGGGCCGGGGCTCGTCGGCGCGCTCCTCGTGGGCGTCCAGGTCGCGAAGGCGCTCGCCGCCGCGTGGGGGAAGCCGCTCGTCCGCGTGAACCACCTCGAGGGACACCTCGTCGCGGCGTTCCTCTCCGACGAGCCGCCCGAGTTCCCGTACCTGGGCCTCGTCGTCTCCGGCGGGCACACCTCGCTCTACGCCGCGCGGGCGTTCGGAGACTACCGCCTCCTCGGGCACACGCGCGACGACGCGGCCGGCGAGGCGTTCGACAAGGGGGCGAAGCTCCTCGGGCTGCCGTACCCGGGCGGCGTCGCCATCGACCGGCTCGCGAAGGAGGGCGACGCGAAGGCGATCCGGTTCCCGAAGGCGATCGTGAAGGGGGCGGACCTCGACTTCAGCTTCTCGGGGCTCAAGACCGCGCTCCTCCACCACGTGAAGAAGCACGGCGTGCCCGAGGGCCGCGCGCTCGCCGATCTCTGCGCGAGCTACCAGGAGGCGATCGTGCGCGCCCTCGTCGAGAAGCTGTTCCGCGCCGCGCGCCGGCTGCAGTTCGAGCGCGTCGTGCTCTCGGGCGGCGTCGCCGCGAACAGCCGGCTGCGGGCGGCGGTGGCCGAGCGCGCCGGCGAGTACGAGGGGATGCGGGTGTTCCTGCCGGCCCCGAGGCTCTGCACGGACAACGCGGCGATGATCGCGGTCGCCGGCACCCACGCGCTCCTCCGCGGGGAGCGCGCCGGGCCCGAGCTCTCCGCGGATCCGGCGTGGCGGCTGTGACCCCGGCGGCGACCGGCCGGTACCCGAGCCCCCGCGCGCTGCTCGAGAAGTACGGGCTGCGCGCGAAGAGGAGCTGGGGCCAGAACTTCCTCGGCGACGAGGGGATCCTCGACGACATCGCGCGGCTCGCGGCGCCGCGCGCGGGAGATCAGGTGGTGGAGCTCGGCGCCGGGCTCGGACACCTCACCGCGCGGCTCGTCGCGCGCGGCGCGCGGGTGGTCGCGGTGGAGCGCGACCGGGACATGGCCGCGGTGCTCCGCGGCGAGCTCGGCGAGCGGATCGCGCTGCTCGAGGCGGACGCGGCGCGGCTCGACTACGGGCGGCTGGCCGCGACCCCGACCCCGACGGCGCCCCCGACCTCGACCGCGAAGATCGCGGTGGTCGGGAACCTGCCCTACCACCTCACCTCGCCCATCCTCTTCTCGCTCCTCGACCAGGTGGAGCACGTCTCGCGCGCGGTGTTCCTCCTCCAGCGCGAGGTCGGCGAGCGCCTCGCCGCCTCCCCAGGGACGGCGAACTGGGGCATCCTCTCCGTCCTCCTGCAGCGCGAGGCCGAGGTGTCGATCGAGCGGATCGTCCCGCCCGGCGCGTTCCTCCCCCCGCCCAAGGTGGACAGCGCGGTCGTGTGCGCCATCTTCCGGCCGCCGCGGGAGGAGGTCCGCGATCCGGCGCGGTTCCGCAGGCTCGTGAAGGCGGGGTTCGCGCAGCGCCGGAAGACGCTCAAGAACGCGCTCGAGGCGGCGCGGATCGCGGAGCCGGCGAGGCTCCTGGCGGCGCTCGCCGCGGCGGGGATCGACGGCCGACGCCGCGGCGAGACGCTCACGGTCGCGGAGTGGGCGGCGCTGGACCGCTCCCTCGGCTAGCCTCGCGAGGAGGCTTCACGGGCGCCCACCCGCAAAGTTCGCCGCCCGCCCACGCCCATCGGTCGAGCGGGCGCCCGTGAAAGTCTCGGGCCCCTAGGGCCCCATCGTCCGCGCCGTCGCGAGGAGGAGGTTCATGTTCCGGGCCCCGTTCTCGCCGAGGTACCGGCGGAACGCGGACGCGTCGAGCCGCATGGCCCGGATCGTCCTCGCGACGATGTCGTCGTAGCTCGGCGCGTTCGGCTTCTTGAGCTCGAGCGCGATCTTCAGGATGGCGCGGTGGAACGAGGGATCGATCCCGTCGTCCTCCGCGTCCTTCTCGGCCAACCGCTGCCGTGCCCCGGTCGTGACCCGGCTCGCCATCTGGAAGCGCCCTCCTTCGACGACGCAGACGAACGCGACGATACGTGACGTTGCATCGCAGGTCAAGCCAACCATGATCTTCAGATCAGGGTAACCCAGATCCAATTGTCATGGCCCCGCGTCTCCCACCGCGCTTGCGACCCCGCGGTCCACCGTGGCAATCTCCCGCGTTCCCGCGCGGATCATGGAGAGGCCCCGGTACATCGCCGTGGAAGGCCCGGTCGGCGCCGGAAAGAGCGCGCTCGCCCAGGCGCTCGCCGAGCGGCTCGGGGCCCGGCTCATCGCGGAGGCCGCCGAGGAGAACCCGTTCCTCCGCGGGTTCTACGCGGATCGCAAGAAGTACGCGTTCCAGGCGCAGCTCTTCTTCCTGCTCTCGCGCTTCCAGCAGCAGCAGGCGCTCTTCCAGCAGGACCTCTTCAGCCAGTCCACCGTCGCCGACTACCTCTTCGCGCGCGACCGGATCTTCGCCTCGCTGACCCTCGCGCCGGAGGAGCTCGGCCTCTACGATCGCGTCTACGAGCTGCTCGGCCCGCGCGTCGTCCGGCCCGACCTCGTCGTCTACCTGCAGGCGCGGACGGACGTCCTCCTCGCCCGGGTGCGACGGCGAGGACGCGACTTCGAGCGCAGCATCGACGGCCCGTGGCTCGACGCGCTCGCCCGCGCGTACAACGACTTCTTCTTCCACTACGACGAGACGCCGCTCCTGGTCGTGAACGCGAGCGACGTCGACCTCGAGGGCAACCCCGAGGACGTCGAGGCCCTCATCGCCGTGATCCGGAAGCACCGCAAAGGACGGCAGCATTACGTGCCACTCGGCACCCGTCCGTATTAGAGTCGTCTTCCTCGCCACTGGGCAGGACCCCGGGGATGCCGGGGCCTACACCGGAGGTTCCGCGCCATGTCGACCCAGCCCGGGCCGCGAAAGCACGTCACCCTCAACGACTTCAGGCGCATGAAGGACGCCGGCGAGAAGATCGTCGTCGTCACGGCCTACGACGCCACGATGGCGCGCCTGTTCGACGCGGCGGGCGTCGACGCGGTGCTCGTCGGCGACTCGCTCGGCATGGTGGTGCAGGGGCACGACTCCACGCTCCCGGTCACCCTCGACCAGATGATCTACCACTGCGCCGCGGTGCGCCGGGGGCTCGCCCGGGCGTCCGGACGCCCGCACCTCGTCGGCGACCTGCCGTTCGGCAGCTACCAGGCGGGCGTGGACGAGGCGGTGAAGAGCGCGACGCGCCTCGCCGCCGAGGGCGGCGTCGAGGCGGTGAAGCTCGAGGGCGGCGCCGACTACGTCGAGGTCATCCGCCGCATCGTCCGCGCCGGCATCCCGGTGATGGGCCACATCGGCCTCACGCCCCAGTCCGTCCACCGGATGGGCGGCTACGTGGTGCAGGGGCGGGAGTCGGACAAGGCCCAGCAGCTCCTGCGCGACGCGCGCGCCCTCGAGGCCGCGGGGTGCTACGCGATCGTGCTCGAGTGCATCCCCGCCGAGCTCGCGCGCATCATCACGAGCCAGCTCCGCATCGCGACGATCGGGATCGGCGCGGGCCCCTACTGCGACGGCCAGGTGCTCGTCTCCAGCGACCTCCTCGCGCTCGACCCGTCCTTCACCCCGAAGTTCGTGAAGCGCTTCGCGGAGCTCGGCGAGGCCGCGCGCGCCGCGGTCGCGACGTACGCGGAGGAGGTGAAGGCGGGCGCCTTCCCCGACGACGCGCACAGCTTCCACTCCTCCTCGGTCCGGCTCGTCCCGGTGGCGCAGGACGTGGACCGGGACGACGAGGAGCCGCCGGGCGGCGTGATGGGCGCGCCGGTGTGAGCGGGGGAATCGCGGAACGCGTCGTGAGGACCCCCGAGCTCGAGCTGATCCGCGATCCGGCCGCGTGGCGGGCGCGCTGCCAGGCGGATCGCGACGCCGGCCTGCGCATCGCGCTCGTCCCGACCATGGGCTACCTGCACGAGGGGCACCTCTCGCTGCTGCGCGAGGCGCGCCGCCGCGCCGGGGCGGGCGGCCGGGCCGTCGCCTCGATCTTCGTGAACCCGGCGCAGTTCGGGCCGTCCGAGGATCTCTCGCGCTACCCGCGCGATCTCGAGGGCGACCTCGCGAAGTGCGCCGCCGCGGGCATCGACCGCGTGCTCGCGCCGTCCGACCCGCGCGCGATGTTCCCGCCGGATCACGAGACGTGGGTCACGGTGGAGGGCGTCAGCCAGGGGCTCTGCGGCGGCGCGCGGCCCGGGCACTTCCGCGGGGTGGCGACGGTCGTCGCGAAGCTCCTCAACCTCACCCGTCCGCACGTCGCGCTCTTCGGCGAGAAGGACTTCCAGCAGCTCGCCGTGATCCGGGCGATGGCCCGCGACCTCTTCATGGACGTCGAGATCGCCGGGATGCCGATCGTGCGCGACGCGGACGGCCTCGCGCTCTCCTCGCGGAACGCCTACCTCGCCGCGGCCGACCGGCCGCGGGCGCTCTCGCTCTCCCGTGCGCTCGACGAGGCGCGCGCCGCGGCGGCCCGCGGCGAACGCGACGCCGAGGCGCTGCGCGCCCGCGCCCGCGAGCGGATCGCCGCGACCGGCGCGCGCGTCGACTACGTCGAGATCGTGGACCCGCGGACGCTCGCGCCGGTGGCACGCGCCGAGCCGGGCGCGCGGATGCTCCTGGCGGCCTTCGTGGGCGCGACGCGCCTCATCGACAACGCGGCCCTGCCATGAAGGGCGCGCGGCCGGGGAAGCGGCGCGCGGCGGAGGGCGAGAAGGTCGTCGCCACGAACCGGCGCGCGCGCTTCGACTACCAGATCGAGGACGCGTGGGAGGCCGGGCTCGTCCTCGCGGGCAGCGAGGTGAAGTCGCTGCGCGAGGGCAACGTGAACCTGTCCGACGCGTACGCGATGCCGAGGGGCGACGAGCTCTTCCTCGTGAACTGCCGGATCGGCGAGTACAAGCAGGCCGCCCACTTCGGCCACGCGCCGCTGCGCGATCGCAAGCTCCTCATGACCCGCGCCGAGATCGACCGGATCAAGGGGAAGGTGGACCAGCGCGGCTACACGCTCGTCCCGCTGCGCGTCTACTTCAAGGACGGGTGGGCGAAGGTGGAGCTGGGGCTCGGCAAGGGGCGCGCGCACGAGGACCGGCGCGAGGCGATCGCGGAGCGGGAGTCGAAGCGCGAGATGGATCGCGCCCTCGCCCGCGGCCGGCGGCGCTGAGGCGCAACCCGCCTCTGCCGATCCCGTGAACGAGCCCGCGCCCGCGCCCGAAGATCCCGGGCTCGGGCTCGGGCACGGGCTCGGGCTCGGGCACGGGCACGGGCTCGGGACCTCCGGGCCGGTGCGCGTCGCGGGGGCGAGAGGAGCCGCCCCGCTCCGCGCGGCGGTCGCGCCGGGCGACCCCCCGCGTGCGGGCCCTCGCCCCGAGCGAGGC
>DASVZX010000305.1:0-8409 GCA_036391435.1 Anaeromyxobacter sp.
GCGGACGCGGCGCGGCTGCGGAACCGGGATCGGCTGTCGACGCGGCTCTCGCTCGGGTTGCGCGTCGTCGAGGAGGCCAAGCGGTGAGGGACGTCCTCGGCGAGGCCCTCGAGCGCATGCTCGGGTGAGGCGGCCTAGAACACCGAATGGGTTGAATGGGATCTCATCACGCGGCCTTGCGCTGGATGGCTTCCAGGTTCTGGATGGCCGAGGCGCGGCGTAGGTCGAAGAGGTTCCGTCGGACGCCGCGGTACCGCGCCCGGCGACCCTGCCGGCGAACGAGGTGGGCGAGGCGATGCTCGACGCCGACGCGCTCGCGAAGGCGGGCGCGTCCGCGCTGCGTGGCGAGGTGCTTGCGGAGTCGCTGCTGCAGCCGCTCGTCCTCGGCGATGTTCACGGAGCGACCGGTCCCGAGGGTTGCGGCCGTGCACTTCGCGCGCAGCTCGCAGTGGTCGCAGGCCTCGGGGTCGAACTCCGTCACGGAGCCGAACTCGATGCGTTCCTCTTCGCCGGCCGGGCACGTGATCGTGAGGTCGCGCAGGTTGATCTTGAAGGCCGCCTTGGGGAAGGCGCGCTTGTTCCGCGCGATCCAGGGGCGGCAGACGATCTCGCCGCCGCGGCCGAGCACGTCGTCGACGAGCTCCGCCTTCACGTAGCCGCGGTCGATGTAGAGCGCGCCGATCTCGAAGCCCTGCTTCGCGATGTCGCTGGCCAGGCCAGGGGTCGCCTCGTCCTCCGGCCGGTTCGCCGGCGTGATCGCGCCGGAGAGGATGAGCCCGGAGTCGAGGTCGGTGGCGATGTGGCGCTTGTAGCCGTTGAAGCGTTTGGTCTTGCTCTTGCGGCCGTGGCGCATCTGCGCGTCCTCGATCGAGACGCGCCGGTCCGCGGCCACACCCTCGCGGATCTTCATCCCGCCACCGCCGGGATCGGGTTCGAGGTCCTGGTCCATGAGCTGCTGGAGCGTCGCCACGTCGTCGCTGAGCGGCGGCTTCTTCAACTCCTGCGCGAGATTCGCGGCGAGCCAGTCCTTCAGGTTCTCGAGCTCGATCACGAGGACCTTCACTGCCGAGGCCTTCTCGGCCGGGTCACTCCAGTCGCGGTCGAGCGCGGCCTTGATGCTCGGACTGACGAGCAGCGGCGCGCGCGCCTCCCGGCAGACGCGCTCCGGCGTCCAGTGCAGGAGGTCGGCGGCGCAGTCGACCACCTTGCGCGCCGCATGGGCGAGCAAGTTGATGGTGTCCTCCACCCGCCCGGCGCCTTCGAGCGGCGCCGAGTCGATGGCGACGCGGAGCGTCTTCGGGATCTTCTTCCAGTCGAACTCCTCGGTGCGCTTCGCCAGCTCCACCGTGCGCTCGAGCAGCCGCCGGTCCATGTCGTGCGCGATGAGCCGCTCCCGGAAGGTCTGCAGCGCCCCCTGCGAGAACGGAGGCTCCGTCTCCCCCAGGCAACCGAGGACCATCTGCCACCGCAGGTCCATGACGGCCGCCTCGACGGCGTCCCAGTCCGACAGCCCCAGGTAGCCCTGTAGCAGGAGCGCCATCGCGAGCTGCGCCGGCGGCACCGCCTCCGCGCCTGCACCGGTGTCCCGGTACATCGACTCGAGCTCGGCCTGAAAGGCGTCGTCGAAGAGCTCGTGGCGGTGCCTGCGCAGGAACCCGAACAGCTTCCGCTTCCTCTCGAGGCGCTTCAGGATGAACTGCTCCTGCCGCGTCGTCTCCTGCTTCGGCGTCCAGCGCTTCATCTCCATCGCCTCCACCGCGAGCGATGGCCCGCGTGGAGCACAGAGGATCACGGCCGGATGGGGCCTGTCGATCCTCCGCGCGCAAGCGATGGGAATCATGGGCGTTCCAACCTGATCCCTGCTCTAGCGGCGCGCGGCCCGGCGCGGCGCCTTCCGGCCGGCGCGCGCCGCTCCACCGCGCCGTGATCCGGGCCGGGCTCGGCGCCTCCGAGGCGAGGTCCCCGCGGGTCGAGGCGAGGCGACGAGCCCGCTCGACCCGCAGCACGACGTCACCTGGGAGTGACGGGCGCCGGCCGGGAGCCGGTCAGTCCCCGCGCACGCAGCGCGCGAGGGCGGCGGCCCGATCGCGCAGCTCGGACGACCACGCGAGCGGCCGGAAGGCGTCGGTGGCGAGCGCGAACCAGGCGTAGCCGGTGGCGGGGCCGGTGCTCCCCGCCGCGAGCCCGTCGATGACCGCGTCCGGCGCCTTCACCTCGATCCCGGACTCGCGCCAGAGCTCCTCGAGGTAGGCCGAGCGCTGCGCGCGGCAGTCGCGGGGCGCGGCGCGGGCGGCCGCGGGATCTCCCGCCTCGGCGACCGGCGTTGCGGCGGCGGCGGCCGCCGCGCCCGTCCCGAACGACTCCGCCGCCACGACGCCGAAGGACCCGACCTCGCGGTCCTCCGGCCCCGCCTCCTCGACCCGGATGTACCCCTCGGGCGTCTCGATCTTCTCCCCCACCTTCACGGGGCGGCCGAGGATCTCGATCGTCCCCTCGTCGGTCTGGATGCGCCCCTCGGCGGCGGGGTCCGCGGGGAGGGCGGAGCCCGGCGCGGCGGCGGCGAGGGCGACGGCGAGGGCGAGGGCGAGGCGGGACATGGGCATCCTCCGCGCGCGAACCTTCGAACGGCCCGCGCGCGCGGCAAGCCTCGCCGCGTGGGCCGCCCCGGGTTATGAAGCGCGAGCGGCGCGGCGGGCGCGCCCGGGAGGAGACATGCGGATCGCGATCGTCGGCGCGGGCGGGGTGGGGGGCGTCATCGCGGGGCTCCTCGCCCGGGCCGGGGGGGCGCAGGTGGTCGTGGTGGCGCGCGGCGCGCACGGCGAGGCGATCCGCCGGGACGGGCTGCGCGTCGAGGGCCCGGGCGGGCCCTTCACGGTACGTGTGGACGTGGTCGAGGACCCGGCGGCGGCCGGCCCGGCGGACGCGGCGCTCGTCGCCGTCAAGGCCTGGCAGGTCGCCGAGGTGGCGCCGCGGCTCGCGCCGGTGCTCGGCGCGCGGGGCGTCGCCGTCCCGCTGCAGAACGGGGTCGAGGCAGCCGACCGGCTCGCCGCGGCGCTCGGCGACGAGCGGGTCGCGGGCGGGCTCGTCGCGGTGCTGGCCTGGATCGAACGTCCCGGCGTGGTGCGGCTCGCCGGGGGCACGCCCCGCCTGCGCGTCGGCGAGCGCGGCTCCCGCGGGCGCTCGGCGCCCGTCCTCCGGGGCGGAGGCGAGGGAGGATCGGCGCGGCTCGAGGCGCTCGCGGCCGCGATGCGAGGCGCGGGGATCGCGGTGGACGTCGTCGCCGACGTCGAGGCGGCGACCTGGGAGAAGTTCCTCCTCGTCGAGCCGTGGGGCTCGGTGGCCGCCGCCGCCCGGGCGCCCTGGGGTGTCGTCCGCAGCGTCCCGGAGACGCGGGCCCTGCACCTCGCGGCCATGGAGGAGCTCGCCGCCGTGGCCCGCGCGCGGGGCGTCGGGATCGCGGCGGACGCGGAGGCGCGCACGCTCGCGTTCCTCGACGGCGTGCTCCCCGAGGCGACCGCCTCGATGCAGCGCGACCTCGGCGCGGGCCGCCCATCCGAGCTCGACGACCAGACCGGCGCGGTCGTGCGGCTCGCGCGGGAAGCGCGGGTGCCGGCCCCCGTGCACGAGCACCTGTACGCGGCCCTCGCGCCCCAGGAGCGCGCCGCGCGCGGTCGGATCCCGCCGTTCGCGCGGACCTGAGGCCGCGCGCTGCTCCGGCGCCCGTGGACGGCCCGGCTCCGACCCCGGCCTGCTCCCGAACTCCGGGCTCGGCACCGCGACGGCGAACGGCGATCTTGTAAACCGCTCGCCGATTACGCAAGAATTGCCCGCAAATCTTTCGTACCCCGACGGAGGGGCCGAAAGCGGAGGCCCTCCCTTGCGCGACGCGGGCGATGTCGGGGACACGGAGCGCGGCCGCCGCGCCGGCGAGCCGGCGACGCGGCCGCGACGGTCGATCACGGCGACCGTCGCGCTCGCGGCGGGGGCCGCGGTCGCGCTCGCGATCGCCCTCGTCGCGGGGGTGCTGCTCTCGCCGCCCGCGCGGAAGGCCGACGACGTCGTCGAGAAGCGCCTCGCGCCGGCGCCGGCCGTCCGGGGCGTCACGGCGAGCGAGATCCTGCTCGGGATGGCGTCCGCGTTCACCGGCGCCAACCGCGAGCTCGGCCGCGCGATGCGGGCAGGCGTCGAGGCGGCGCTCGCCGAGGTGAACGCCGCGGGCGGCGTCCACGGGAGGAAGCTGCGCCTCGTCGTCGCCGACGACGGCTACGAGCCCTCGCGCACCGGCCCGGCGATGCGCGAGCTGGTCGAGAAGGACCAGGTGTTCGCGATCGTCGGGAACGTGGGGACGCCCACCGCCGCGGTGTCGATCCCGTACTGCCTCGAGCGGAAGGTGGTGTTCTTCGGCGCGTTCACGGGGGGCGAGCTCCTGCGCAAGCAGCCGCCGGACCGGTACGTCTTCAACTACCGGCCGAGCTACGCCGAGGAGACGTCGGCCGCCGTCCGCTGGCTCGTGAAGGTCCGGCGCGTCGCGCCGTCGCGCATCGCGGTGTTCTCGCAGGACGACGGCTTCGGCGAGTCGGGCTACCGCGGGGCCGCCGCCGAGCTCGAGAGGCTGGGCGTCCGCCCGGCGGACGTCCTCCGCGTGGGCTACCGCAGGAACACCGCCGACGTCGCGGGCGCCCTCGCGACGCTCCGGGCCCGCGCGCGCGACGTGGACGCGGTCGTCATGGCCGCGACGTACAAGGCCGCCGCGGCGCTCGTCCGCGAGGCGCGCGACGCCGGGCTCGCCTTCGTGAGCACGAACGTCTCGGCCGTCGACGCGGACGCGCTCGCCGAGGACCTCGTCGCCTCGGGGGACCGCTACGCGCGCGACGTGATGGTGACGCAGGTCGTGCCGCTGCCGAACTCGCGGGCGCCGGCGGCGCTGCGCTGCCGGGAGGCCCTCCACGCGCGCGGCGCCGGCGCGCGCCCCGGCTTCGTCGCGCTCGAGGGCTTCGTCGTCGGATCGCTGCTCGCGGAGGGGCTCCGGCGCGCCGGCAGGGATCTCGACACCGAGAAGCTCGTCGAGGCGCTCGAGGGGATCCGCGAGCTCGACGTCGGCACCGGCGCACGCGTCGGCTTCTCCAGGACCGAGCACCAGGCGTCGCACGAGGTCTGGGCGACGGCGCTCCAGCCGGACGGCTCGTTCCGGCAGATCGACCTCGAATAGCCCATTCGCCTGGCCGGCGAGGAACTCACCAGGCGTCGAGGAACTCGACGGGTCCTCGCAAGTCCCCGGAGTCAGGCCGGATCCGCACGTGGTCCGGAGAGGACCCTGGCGAGATTCGTCACGCGTCCGCTTGCCGCACCGCAGGAACCGCCGTGATCCCGTGGCCCGCGCCCGCCCGCGCGCTGGCCCGAGGCTTGCCCTGCATCGCCTCGAAGGACCTCGCCAAGGGAGGCGACCATGACGACCGTCATCGAGATCCTGGAGGGGCTCGGCACCTTCCTCGTGGGCATCGCGGGCCGGTTCGGCATCTTCTTCGTGGCGGGGCTCGTGCTGGTCCTCCCCGCGCTCGCCGGCGCCCTCGTCTGGCGCGCCATCGAGCGGCGCCGCCGCCCGGCCGACGAGCTCACGGCGGACGCGCGCGTCTCGCCCGGCCACAGCTGGCTCGAGCCGCGGCGCGACGGGAGCCTCAAGGTGGGCGTGGACGAGATCGCGAGCGCGATCCTGCCGTCCGCGACCGCCGTGGACCTGCCGCTCGCCGGCATGGTGGTGCACCGGGGTGACCCGATCGCGGTGATCCACGCCGGGAACCGCGCCGTGCGGATCGTCGCGCCGGTCGACGGCGTCGTCGAGCGGGTCAACGGACGGCTCCGCCGGAACCCGGCGCTCGTGAAGCAGGAGCCCTACCGCCGCGGCTGGCTCTTCTCGATCACGCCGGACGGCGAGGGCTGGAAGAAGCTGCCGGCCGGGCTTCGCGCCGACACGTTCATGCTCTCCGAGCGGCGGCGGCTCGCGCGGTTCCTCGAGGAGGAGCTCGGGCTCGCCGCGGCCGACGGCGGGCAGCTCGTGGCGCCGGCGCCGGCGCTCCTCGGAGAGGAGGGCTGGAGCAAGGTGGTCGCCGCGTTCCTGCACGCCGCGTGACGCCGCGCCCCGGGCCCGCGGCCGTCGCGGGCCGAGGCCCGTTCACGGGCTCGCCCGTCACAGGTTGTCGAAGGCGTACCGCTCCACCTCGAGGACGTGGTCCGCGAGGGCGAGGACGCCGGCGTCCTCGTTCTCGTCGAGCCCGACGAGCCCGGCGTCGATCCGGCGCTTCGCCTGGCGCGCGAACGTCTTCAGGATCTCGCGCTCGACGGCGGTCGCGTCCGCGCCCTGGTCCTCGACGCGCGTCGACACGCGCGCCAGCATGGCGCCGAGCGCGAAGAGGTCGATCATGACGTCGGCGAGGCGCCGCGTGGGGAGCTGCGCGTCGACGATCTTCTTCCCGTGCTTGCGGAGCAGGCGGTCCGTCGCGATCGCGAGCTGGCGAGCCCCGTCCTGGAAGAGGGCCGCCTCGGCGGCGACGGCCGGCGAGAGCAGCGTCCAGCTCCCCTTCTCGCGCTTGAGGTTCGTCGCGAGCGAGGCGCGCCGCTTCGCGTAGTCCGAGAGCACCCCGAACCCCTTCACCGGGTCGGCGAGGACGCCCCTCATGGACGCGGCGAGGTCCTTCAGCTCCTCCGCGACGTCGTGGATCGCCGAGAGGGCGATGAACAGCCGCAGGATCTCGTTCGTCCCCTCGAAGATCCGGTTGATCCGGCAGTCGCGCACCACGCGCTCGTACGGCATCTCGCGCATGTAGCCGATGCCGCCGGCGATCTGGAGCGCCTCGTCGGCGGTCCGCCAGACCGCCTCGGTCGAGATCACCTTCGAGATCGCCGCCTCGACGGCGGTGTCCTCGAAGCCGCGGTCCATGAGCCCCGCGACGAGGTTCACGACGCTCTCGGAGGCGTAGCAGTCGATCACCATCTGCCCGAGCTTCTGCTTCACCGATCCGAACGTGGCGATGGGCTTGCCGAACTGGACGCGCTCGCGCGCCTGGCGCACCGACAGCTCGATGAGCCGCTTCATGCCGCCGACCGAGCCGCCCCCGAGGCCGGTGCGGCCGGCGTTCAGGATCTTCATCGCGACCTTGAAGCCCTTGCCCACCTCGCCGAGGACGTTCGCGGCGGGGACGCGCACGTCCTCGAGCACGACCGTGGTCGTCGACGAGGCCCGGATCCCCATCTTGTCCTCGTGGGGACCCGTCGAGACGCCCTTCATGTCGCGCGTGACGATGAAGGCGGTGATGTGGCCGCGCCCCTCGAGCGAGGTCTTCGCGAAGACCGTGAAGAACTGGGCGATCCCGCCGTTCGTGATCCAGAGCTTCTCGCCGTTCAGGATCCAGTGGTCGCCGTCGCGCACCGCGGTCGTCTTGATGCCTGCGGCGTCCGAGCCGGCGCCGGGCTCGGTGAGGCAGAACGCGGCGATCATCTCCCCGGTGGCGAGCTTCGGGAGGAAGCGGGCCTTCTGCTCGTCGGTGCCGAACAGGAGGAGGCCGCGCATGCCGATCGAGCTGTGGGCGCCCACCGTGACCGCGACGGACCCGTCGTACCGCCCGAGCTCCTGGATGACGCGCGAGTACGCGGTCGAGCCGAGCCCGAGGCCCCCGTGGTGCTCGGGGACCACGAGCCCGAAGAGCCCCGCCTCCCGCAGCTCCTGCACGAACCCGGCGGGGAGCTCGCCCGCGCGATCCCAGGCCGCGAAGTCCTTCTCGCGCGGCGCGAGCATCGACTTCAGCGTCTGCACGATCGCCTGGAGCGTCTCCTTCTCGGCGACCTTCGGCTCCGGGTAGGGGACGAGGATCTCCTCCTCGATCTCGCCGAGGCAGAGCGAGCGCATGAAGCTCGCCGTCTTCTTGTCGATCATGGCGTCCTCCTGCCGGAAGTGTTGATTGGCGAATCATAACGCGTTGCGCCAAGGCGGGGAACCACCTGCGTGCCTCCGCCGCATGGACGCCGAAGCGAGCGGACCCCCGCTCGGGGGCCGAACGGGTGGAGATCGGGCGGGAACGCGGGCGTCCGGGCCCCGAGGAGTTGCATCCTGCCCCGGCTGCGTTCTACTTAGGGACCGATGGATCCGCGGACGCCCGCCCAGGATCGCGTGCGCTGGTGGAGCGCGAGCCGGCTGCTCGAGTTCCGGCCCTGGATGCTCGCGCTCGCGGTGTTCCTCGCGTGCGCGCTCGGCATCGCCGTCATGGAGCAGTTCCGCGAGGGCGGCGTGCTCTGGGCGCAGGCCGAGCCGCAGCAGCGGGCGGGCCGGTAGGAGCCGACCGCCGGCCGCGCTCGCGCGGAGCAGGGCGGCGCGTCTCGCCGCGCGCAGGTGCCGCGGAGGCGTCCGGCCCGGCCTAG
>DASVZX010000306.1:0-16503 GCA_036391435.1 Anaeromyxobacter sp.
CCGGCGACGCCCTCGAGGCGCGCGCCGCCGCCCGCCGCGCCGCGGTCCTCTCGCGCGGCGCCGGGCTCCTGTCGAGCGCCCTGCGCGAGCGCGGCGTGCTCGTCGCGGGGTGCGGCTCGGTCGGCTCGTACGTCGCGGAGCAGCTCGCGCGGAGCGGCGTCGGCCGGCTCGCGCTCCTCGACCCGGACAAGGTCGAGGCGGAGAACCTCTCGCGCACCGCGTACACGGCGGAGGACCTCGGGGCCGCGAAGCCCGCGGCCCTGGCGCGCCGCCTCCTGCGGATCGACCCGGACCTGGAGCTCTCGCCCATCCCCCGCGCGCTCGAGGCGCTCGCGCCCGAGGGGCTCGACGCGCTCGTGCGCGGCGCCGACCTCGTGATCGCCGCCACCGACGATCCCGCCGCCCAGCGCGCGCTCGACCGCTTCGCCTACGCGCGCGGGAAGCCGGCGCTCTTCGTCGGGCTCTACGCGGGCGCCCGCGGGGGCGAGGTCGTGCTCACCGTCCCGGGCCGGACCGGCTGCTTCCTCTGCGCGACGCGGGCCCGGCACGGCGAGGCACAGCGGGCCGGGGTCGCGAAGGAGCTGGACTACGGGACCGGCCGGCTCGCCGGGGAGGTCGCGCTCGGCGCGGACGTCCAGCACGTCGCGAGCGCGGCGGTGAAGCTCGCGCTCTCGCTGCTGCTGCCGCGAGGGTCCGGGGCGTCGCTCGCGGGCTTCGCCGAGGACGTGCTCGCCGCGGGCACGCCCTACCTCACGATGTCGACCGTCCCCGGCTACTGGTTCTACCCGGAGATCTTCGGGGACACGCCGGGGCAGGGCGCCTACCAGAGCGTCTGGCTGACGCCGCGCCCGGTCGCGGACTGCCCGGTCTGCGGCGAGCCGGCGGGGCGCGTGGACCCGCTCGACGTGCCGCTCGGGACGCCGCCGCGCGAGGCGTTCGGGGAGCTGCTGGACTCGTGACCCCGGGACGGGATCGGCTCACTCGAGCCGCGCGTCCTCGAGGACGAAGTCGACGTACGTGAGCTCGCCCTCGGGGAGGGCCCAGGTCCCCTCGATCCGGCGCGGGAGCGCGAGGCCGCCGGCGCGGAGCTCGCCCGAGGCGCGGGTGCGGAACGTGCGCGGCACGATCCGGTCGCCCTCCTGGCGGCCGCGCTGCATCTCGAGCGAGATCTCGCCGGTCGCCGGATCGCGGCGGAACACGAGGGACGCGGTGTGATCGCCGACCGAGAGGACCGCGCGGGCGGAGCGCTCGTCCACGGGCTCCCAGCGCAGGTGCGGGCCCGGGAGCAGCGCGGTCGGCACCAGGGTCAGCTCGGCGAGGAGCCGGTCGAAGGCGGCCTGGTCCATCTCGGGCCCGCGCAGGTCGACCATCGGGATCGCGCCGAACGCCTTCACGAGCATCCGCCCCCGCCCGAGCGCGAACCCGTCCCGCGCGACGATCGGCAGGAGCGGGTTCATGTGGATGCGGCCGTACCAGAGGAACGCGGGCGCCGTGGTCGCGAGGACGTACTCGCCCCGGATCGGCCTCCAGCCGAGCTCCGCCGAGGCGAGGAACCGGCCCCCGTGGCGGATCCGGGCGACGCTGACGCGGCGCTGGCCGACGGCGCCGGCGGCGCGGAGGTGCGCGGCGACGGGCGGCGGCAGCCCCGCGAGGTCCGCCTCGCCGATCGGCGTCCCGGGCTGGCGCGGCGAGGCGGCGATCGCCGCGTCCGCCTCGGCGAGGAAGGCTCGGCGGTTCAGACGATCCAGGGCGACGAGGGCGACGGCGGCGAGCGCGAGCAGGCCGGCGGCGACGGCGAGGACGAGCTTCATGGGATGGCTCCGACCGGGCCGGGAACCCTGCCACGGAACGGCGCCCGCGGCGCGCGGCAAAGCATCGCGCACCCTGGGTCGCCTCCAGGGGCCGGCATGGGGCGCCGCCGCCCCGGGACGTGGCGCGCTCCGGCGGCGCGGTTATCTCCCTCCGCGGGAGCGGGTGGCCTCGTCCACGAGGCCAGGAGCCTCCATGCCCTCGACCGACACCCACAGCCCCGACGCACCGTCCCGGCCCGCCGCGCGCGGGCCGGTCGTGAACGACTTCTCGATCCAGGTCGCCACCGCGAACGGCTCGGGCTCGCAGTCCTCGAACACCGTCCTCCTGCGCGCGATCTTCCAGATGGGCGTGCCGGTCTCCGGGAAGAACCTGTTCCCGTCGAACATCGCCGGCCTGCCGACCTGGTACACGGTGCGCGCCTCGAAGGACGGCTTCATCGCCCGCAAGAAGGAGATCGACGTCCTCGTCGCGATGAACCCCGAGACCGCCCGGGAGGACGTCCTCGCGCTGGGGCCGGGCGCCGTGGTCGTGTACGACGCACCGCTCGCGCTCTCGGAGGTGCGCCAGGACCTCGTCTTCTACCCGGTCCCGTTCGACCGGATCGTCGAGCCGCTCACGTCCGACCCGAAGCTCCGCCGGCTGCTCAGGAACATGGCGTACGTGGGCGTGCTCGCGCGCCTGCTCGCGATCGACATGGGCGAGGTCGAGGCCGCCATCGGCAAGCAGTTCGCGAAGAAGGCGAAGGCCCGGGAGCTGAACGTCGCCGCCGCACGCGCCGGGTTCGGGCACGCGGCCGCGATCGAGAAGAAGGACCCGTTCACGGTCCGCCGCATGGACGCGACCCGCGGCAAGATCATCGTGGACGGCAACTCCGCGTGCGCGATCGGCGCGATGTTCGCGGGGGTCACGGTGGTGACCTGGTACCCCATCACGCCGTCGTCGTCGCTCGTCGAGAGCCTCGCCGGCTACCTCAGGCGGTACCGGGTCGGCCCCGACGGGAAGGCCACCTACGCGGTGGTCCAGGCCGAGGACGAGCTGGCCGCCGTCGGCATGGCGATCGGCGCGGGCTGGGCCGGTGCGCGGGCGATGACCGCGACCGCCGGGCCGGGCATCTCGCTCATGAGCGAGTTCGCCGGCCTCGGCTACTACGCCGAGATCCCCGCGGTGATCTTCGACGTGCAGCGCGTCGGCCCGTCGACCGGCCTCCCGACCCGCACCGCCCAGGGCGACGTGCTCTCGACGGCGTTCCTCTCGCACGGCGACACGCAGCACGTGCTGCTGTTCCCCGGGACCGTCGAGGAGTGCTTCACGATGGCGATCGACGCCTTCGACCTCGCCGAGCGGCTCCAGACGCCGGTCTTCGTCCTGACGGACCTCGACCTCGGCATGAACGTGTGGATGGCGGATCCGTTCCCGTACCCGGCGCGACCGCTCGACCGCGGCAAGGTCCTGTCCAAGGCGGACCTCGAGCGGCTCGGCGGGTTCGCCCGCTACCGGGACGTGGACGGCGACGGCATCGGCTGGCGCACGCTGCCCGGCACCGATCACCCGAGGGCGGCCTACTTCACCCGCGGCACCGGCCACGACGAGACCTCGGCGTACTCCGAGAGCCCGGCCGTGTTCGAGCGCAACATGGAGCGGCTCGCGCGCAAGCTCGAGACCGCCCGCTCGCTCGTGCCGGCGCCGGAGGCGCACGGGACCGGGAAGGCCAGGGTGGGGATCCTGGCGTACGGCTCGTCCCACCCGGCCGTCGTCGAGGCGCGGGTGCAGCTCGAGCGGGAGCGCGGGCTCGAGACCGACTACCTGCGCGTGCGCGGGTACCCGTTCGCGCGGGAGGTCCACGCCTTCGTCGAGCGGCACGAGCGCGTCTACGTCGTCGAGCAGAACCGCGACGCGCAGCTCGCGGCCCTGCTGCAGCTCGACCTCGCGCCCGAGCTCGCCCCGCGGCTGCGGCGCATCGCGCACGTCCACGGCCTGCCGCTCGACGCCCGGTCGGTCACCGACGAGATCCTGACGCTGGAGGCGAGGTAGCCATGGCCGCGAGCGCGCCCCCCCGGGTGAACCGGATCGGGCTCCCGATCCTCGAGTACAGGGGCGGCAAGACCACCCTGTGCGCCGGCTGCGGGCACAACGCCATCTCCGAGCGGATCCTCGAGGCGTTCTTCGACCTCGGGATCCCGCCCGAGCGCGTCGCGAAGCTCTCCGGGATCGGCTGCTCCTCGAAGAGCCCCGCCTACTTCATGGGCCGGTCGCACGCGTTCAACGCCGTGCACGGGCGCATGCCGTCGGTCGCGACCGGCGCCGCGCTCGCGAACCGCACCCTCGTCCCGCTCGGCGTCTCGGGCGACGGCGACACCGCGTCGATCGGCATCGGCCAGTTCGTCCACCTCGTGCGCCGGAACCTCCCGATGATCTACGTCATCGAGGACAACGGCGTGTACGGCCTCACGAAGGGCCAGTTCTCGGCGACCGCGGACGTCGGCTCGAGGCTCAAGACGGGGACGGTGAACGAGCTCCCCCCGATCGACACCTGCGCGCTCGCGATCCAGCTCGGCGCGACGTTCGTGGGCCGGTCGTTCTCCGGCGACAAGAAGCAGCTCTCGGCGATGCTGAAGGCCGCGATCGCGCACCGCGGGACGTCGGTGCTGGACGTCGTCTCGCCCTGCGTCACGTTCAACGACCACGAGGGCTCGACCAAGTCCTACGCGTACATGAAGGACCACGACGCGCCGCTGCAGGAGCTCTCCTTCGTCCCGTCGTACGAGGACATCTCGGTCGAGTACGACCCCGGCACGACCACCGACGTCACGATGCACGACGGCTCGCACCTCAGGCTGCGCAAGCTCGAGGCGGGCTACGATCCCTCGGACCGGGCGCGGGCGGTCGCGCGCCTCATGGAGACGGCGAGGACGGGAGAGGTGCTGACGGGCGTGCTGTTCGTGGACCCGGACGCCCCGAGCTTCGTCGAGACGCTCGGCATGGTGGACGCGCCGCTCGCGACGCTGCCCGAGGACCGCGTGCGGCCGCCGCGGGCCGCGCTCGACGAGATCGTCGAGGCGCTCCGGTAGCGGCGGCGCCTCCCGGGGTCGCGTGTCGTGAAATGCGACACCTTCTTGTGCCTCGTGACGCACCCCGGCCGCGGGTGCGACGCCTCGCGCGTTGACGGCCGCTTCCGCTCCGCGGTGACATCGGCGCGTGCTCCGCTCCAGGGCCGCGCCCCCCGGCGCTCGCGTCCCGCTCCTCGTGCTCGCCGTCGCGCTCGCGGCCGGGGCCGTCATGTTCCTGCGGGTGCACCGGGGCATCCACGGCGCGTCGCACGGGCCGCGCTCGTTCGTGGCGGCGCCCGTCCACGGGGAGGACGACGCGCACCGGACCGCGACGCCCTGACGGCGCCGGCGGTGCGCTAGACGGGACCGCCGCGCCGCCGGTACTCGCGGGGCGTCTCGCCGGTCCACGCCTTGAACGCGCGCGAGAACGCCTTCTCGTCGGCGAAGCCGACCGCGTGCGCGATCTGCTTCACCGGCCGCTCCGTCCGGCAGAGGAGGTCCACCGCGCGCGCCCGCCGGATCTCGTCCTTGAGCGCCTGGAGCGACGCGCCCTCCTCGCGCAGGTGGCGGTGGAGCGAGCGGGTCGAGAGGTGGAGGTGGCGCGCGACGTCCTCGGCGTCGTGCGCGTCGCCCGGGTGCTCGGCGAGCAGGCGCCGCACGCGCTGCACGAGGAGCCGGTCGCGCCGGTACTGGAGCACCGTGAGCGGCAGCGCGTGCTGGAGCATCTCCCGGAGGGCGCGGTCGTCGCGGCGCTGCGGGAGCGAGAGGTAGCGCGCGTCGAAGGTGAAGTGCGCCCGGTCGGCGCCGAAGGACACCGGGCCCGGGAAGAGGATCGGGTAGACGTCGCCGTGCGGAGGCTCGGGGAAGGGGAAGCCGACCTCGAGGAGCGAGATCCGGGAGTCCACCGCCCAGCACGCGTAGCCGTGCACGTAGCGCAGGTACGACACGAGGCAGAACTCCCGCACCGCCCCGAGGTCCCGGCGCTCGACGATCGAGACGGTCGCGCGGCCCGCGGCCGCCGACAGCTCGAGGACGATGTCGTCGGCGACGAGCCGGTGGTGCCGGAACCAGCGCTTGAGCGCCACCTCGAGGTTCGGCGAGGGGAGCGACGCCCGGCAGAGCATCCCGAGGGTCCCCCACGGCAGCCGCCGCCCGAACCACCCGAGCGCCTCGTCGTCGAGCTGCCGCATCGCGCCCTCGGAGATCGCCTCCATCTGGCCGGCCGTGATCCGGGCGGTCGGAGACCGGAGCAACTCTGGCGTGATCTGTCCCTGGCGGAGCACCTCGGCCGGATCGACGCCGTAGCGCTCGTAGGCGAGCAGCAGCGCGCGAACGAAGGCGATCGGGGTGGCCGCCCGGGGGACGCGGCGGCCCCGCCAGGGTCGGACGGAGGGTCGGTCTGGCGTGAGACGTGGCACGATCTGCAACCATTCTGGCGGTTTCTGCCTCCGCGCGCCACGTAGCGTTCTCCCATGGCCCCCGGACTGCCCTTCGACCTCGGCGACACCGTGGAGATGCTCCGCGAGACCGTCCGCGCCTTCGCGCGGCGGGAGATCGCCCCCCGCGCGGCGGAGATCGACCGCAGGAACGAGTTCCCCGCCGACCTCTGGCGCAAGCTCGGCGAGCTCGGCGTGCTCGGCCTCACCGTCGCGGAGGAGTACGGCGGGACCGCGCTCGGCTACCTCGCCCACATGGTCGCCATGGAGGAGATCTCCCGCGCCTCGGCCTCGGTGGGCCTCTCCTACGGCGCCCACTCGAACCTCTGCGTGAACCAGATCCACCGCAACGGCACGCCCGAGCAGAAGCGGCGCTTCCTCCCGAAGCTCGTCTCCGGCGAGTTCGTGGGCGCGCTCGCGATGTCCGAGCCGAACGCCGGCTCCGACGTGCTCGGCATGAAGACGCGCGCCGCGAGGAAGGGCGACCGGTTCGTGCTGAACGGCCAGAAGATGTGGATCACGAACGGCGGCGACGCCGACGTCCAGATCATCTACGCGTACACGGATCCGGCCGCGGGCCCGAAGGGGCTCACCGCGTTCCTCGTCGAGCGGGGCGCGCGGGGGCTCTCCTTCGGCACGCACCTCGACAAGCTCGGCATGCGCGGGTCGAACACCTACCCGGTCTTCCTCGAGGACTGCGAGGTCCCGGAGGAGAACGTGCTCGGCGGCGTGGGCAACGGGACCCGGGTGCTCATGTCCGGGCTCGACTACGAGCGCGCCATCCTCGCCGCCGGACCGCTCGGCATCATGGCCGCCTGCATGGACGTCGTCATCCCCTACGTCCACGAGCGCAAGCAGTTCGGCACCGCCATCGGCGAGTTCGAGCTCATGCAGGGGAAGCTCGCCGACATGTACGTGACCTGGCAGGCGAGCCGCGCGTACGTCTACGCGGTGGGGAAGGCCTGCGATCGCGCCGACCACGCCCGCACGCTCCGCAAGGACGCCGCGGGCGCGATCCTGTACGCCGCCGAGCACGCGACGTGGATGGCGAACCAGGCGATCCAGGTGCTGGGCGGGAACGGCTACATCAACGAGTACCCGACCGGCCGGCTCTGGCGCGACGCGAAGCTCTACGAGATCGGCGCCGGCACCTCGGAGATCCGCCGCATGCTCATCGGCCGCGAGCTGTTCGGCGAGACCGCCTGATGAACGTCCTCGAGTCCCAGATCCAGCCCCGCGCGCCGGAGTTCAGGGCGAACGCGGAGGCGATGCGCGCGCTCGTCGAGGACCTGCGCGCGCGGGCGAGGACGGTCGCGCAGGGGGGCGGGCAGGCCGCGCGCGACAAGCACCTCGCGCGGGGGAAGCTCCTGCCGCGCGACCGGGTGGACCGGCTCCTCGACCCGGGCACGCCGTTCCTGGAGATCGGACAGCTCGCGGCGCTCGGCATGTACGAGGACCAGGCGCCCGCCGCCGGCCTCATCACCGGCATCGGCCGCGTGAACGGCGTCGAGTGCATGATCGTCGCGAACGACGCGACGGTGAAGGGCGGCACCTACTACCCGATCACGGTGAAGAAGCACCTGCGCGCGCAGGAGATCGCCGAGCAGAACCGGCTCCCCTGCATCTACCTCGTGGACTCCGGCGGCGCGTTCCTGCCGCGCCAGGACGAGGTCTTCCCGGACCGCGATCACTTCGGGCGGATCTTCTACAACCAGGCGGTGCTGTCGGGGCTCGGCGTCCCGCAGATCTCGGTGGTGATGGGCTCCTGCACCGCGGGCGGCGCGTACGTGCCGGCGATGAGCGACGAGGCGGTCATCGTCCGCGACCAGGGGACGATCTTCCTCGGCGGCCCGCCCCTCGTGAAGGCGGCGACGGGCGAGGTCGTGTCGGCGGAGGACCTCGGCGGCGGCGACGTCCACACCCGGCTCTCCGGCGTCGCGGATCACCTCGCCGAGAACGACGCGCACGCGCTCGGCATCGCGCGCCGGATCGTCTCGCACCTGAACCGCGCGCGCCCGGCCGGGCCGCCGGTCGCGGAGAGCGAGGAGCCGCGCTACGACCCGGAGGAGCTGTACGGGATCATCCCCGCCGACGCGCGCAAGCCGTACGACGTCCACGAGATCGTCGCCCGCGTCGTGGACGGGTCCCGGTTCGACGAGTTCAAGGCGCGCTACGGCGCGACGCTCGTGACCGGCTTCGCGCGCCTGTACGGGATCACCGTGGGGATCGTCGCGAACAACGGGATCCTCTTTTCCGAGTCGGCGCTCAAGGGCGCGCACTTCATCGAGCTGTGCGCGCAGCGCGGCATCCCGCTCGTGTTCCTCCAGAACATCACCGGCTTCATGGTCGGCCGGAAGTACGAGAGCGCGGGGATCGCGAAGGACGGCGCGAAGATGGTGACCGCCGTCGCGACCGCGGCCGTCCCGAAGATCACGGTCGTCATCGGCGGCTCCTTCGGCGCCGGCAACTACGCGATGTGCGGCCGCGCCTACTCCCCGCGGTTCCTCTGGACCTGGCCGAACAGCCGCATCTCGGTCATGGGCGGCGAGCAGGCGGCGAGCGTGCTCGCCACGGTCCGGCGCGACGGCATCGAGGGCTCCGGCGGCACCTGGAGCCGCGAGGACGAGGAGGCGTTCAAGGCCCCCATCCGTGCCCAGTACGAGACGCAGGGCCACCCCTACTACGCGACCGCCCGGCTCTGGGACGACGGGATCGTGGACCCCGCCCAGACGCGCCGCGTCCTCGGCCTCTCCCTCTCCGCCGCCCTGAACGCTCCGATCCCGGAGACGCGCTTCGGCGTCTTCCGGATGTGACCCGCCATGTTCGAGAAGATCCTGATCGCGAACCGCGGCGAGATCGCCTGCCGCGTCATCCGCACCGCCCGGCGCCTCGGGATCCGCACGGTCGCCGTCCACTCCGAGGCGGACGCGAACGCGCGGCACGTCCGGCTCGCCGACGAGGCGGTCGCCATCGGGCCCGCCGCGGCGCGCGAGAGCTACCTCGACGGCGCCCGGATCCTGGAGGCCGCGCGCGCGACCGGCGCGCAGGCGGTGCACCCCGGCTACGGCTTCCTCTCCGAGAACGCCGCGTTCGCCGAGGCCTGCGAGCGGGCGGGGGTCGTGTTCATCGGCCCGCCCGCCGCCGCGATCCGGGCCATGGGCTCGAAGTCCGCGGCGAAGGCGCTCATGGAGAAGGCGGGCGTCCCGCTCACGCCCGGCTACCACGGCGAGAGCCAGGACCCGGCGCTCCTCGCCCGGGAGGCGAGGCGGATCGGGTTCCCGGTGCTCATCAAGGCGAGCGCCGGCGGGGGCGGCAAGGGCATGCGCCGCGTGGACGCGGCGGAGGACTTCGAGGCCGCCCTCGCGTCGTGCCGGCGCGAGGCGGCCCAGGCGTTCGGCGACGACCGCGTCCTCGTGGAGCGGTACGTCCTGCGCCCGCGCCACGTGGAGATCCAGGTGTTCGGCGACCGGCAGGGCGACGTCGTGCACCTCTTCGAGCGCGACTGCTCGGTGCAGCGGCGCCACCAGAAGGTCCTCGAGGAGGCGCCGGCGCCCGGGATGACGCCGGAGCGGCGGGCGCAGATGGGCGCGGCGGCCGTCGACGCGGCCCGGGCGGTCGGGTACGTCGGCGCCGGGACCGTCGAGTTCATCGTCGATCCCTCCGGCGGCTTCTACTTCATGGAGATGAACACCCGCCTCCAGGTCGAGCACCCGGTGACCGAGATGATCACCGGCCTCGACCTCGTCGAGTGGCAGCTCCGCGTCGCCGCGGGCGAGCCGCTGCCGCTCCGCCAGGAGCAGCTCCGGATCGACGGCCACGCCCTCGAGGCGCGCGTCTACGCCGAGGATCCCGACAGGGGGTTCCTGCCGTCGACGGGCCGGCTCCTGCACCTCGCCCAGCCGGAGACCTCGTACCACGTCCGGATCGACGCGGGCGTGGACGAGGGCGACGAGATCGGCCCGTGGTACGACCCGATGATCGCGAAGCTCGTCGTCTGGGACGCGACGCGCGAGCGCGCGCTCGCGCGGATGCAGACCGCCCTCGCCCAGCTCCGGATCGTGGGGGTCGCGAACAACGTCGAGTTCCTGTCGCGGCTCGTCGCCTCGCCCGCGTTCGCCGCCGCCGAGCTCGACACCGCCCTCATCGACCGCGAGCGGGACTTCCTCTTCCCGCCGAGCCGCGAGACGCCGGAGGAGGCGTGGCTCCTCGCCGCGCTCGCGGAGCTCGAGCGCGAGCGGGCGGGCGCCGCGCGCGCCGGACGCACGACGGCGTCGCCGTGGGACGCCCGCGACGGCTGGCGCCTCAACTCGCGCGCCCGCCGGACGATCACGCTCCGCCTCGGCGAGGTCCAGCAGGAGGTCTCGGTCGAGTACGGGACCGGCGGGTACACGCTCGCCGTCGGCGCGGGCGAGAAGGTCGCGGCGAGCGGGGAGTGGGCGGACCACGGCGCGTTCCGCGCGCGGATCGGCGAGCGGAGGGTCCACGCGGCCGTCGTGGTCGCGGGCGAGCGGCGCCACGTCTTCCTCGAGGGGCGGGCGTACCCGTTCGCGCGGGTGGATCCGTCGCACGGGGCGGGCCGCGGCGACGACGCGGGCGGCCGGCTCACCGCGCCCATGCCGGGCAAGGTGATCGCGCTCCTCGCCGAGGCGGGGAAGCGCGTCGAGCGCGGCGCGCCGCTCCTCGTCCTCGAGGCGATGAAGATGGAGCACACCATCAAGGCGCCGCGCGCCGGGATCGTGAAGGCGTTCCGGTTCGAGCCGGGCGACCAGGTGAGCGAGGGCGTCGAGCTCGTCGAGCTCGAGGCCGAGCCGGGCGAGAAGGCGAAGCCCGCCCGCTGATCACCCGGCGAGGAGCCGCGGCCACCAGCGGACGGCGCACGCGTCGGCGGCCGACGGGACGACGAGCGTCCCGTCCCGGCCCACGTCGACGTTCCGGACGGTGCAGGCGGAGCCGGCCTCGCGGACGGTGACGCGCCCGCAGGTGCGGCCGTCGCGGGAGACCAGCTCGATCCGCGTCGTGCAGTCCGGCGCGGCCACGCCGGCGGGCGGGAGGAGCGCGTAGCCGCGGCCGCCGGCGGCGAGCCGGATCCCGTCGCCGGCGCGCGACGCGAGCCAGTCCGGGAGCGGCTCGCTCGCGCCCGCCCCGGGCGCGTAGCGCCGCCGCCACGTCCCGTCCGAGCGCACCGCGACCGTGCCGTCGAGGAGCGGCGCGAGCTCGAGCGCGTGGGAGGTGCCGGCGCCCACGACGGCGTCCGCTCCCTCCTGCAGGACGCTGCCGCCCGCCGCGCTCGCGTCCCCGTCGAGCCACGCGACGTCGAGGAACGCCGAGTGCTGCGCGAGGACGAGGAGGTCGCCGCCGGTCGCGATCCCCGCGCCCAGGTACGAGGGATCGCGGGCCGAGTCCACCGTGAGCGCCCGCGTGTCGGCGGGCCAGCGCGGCGCGCCGGCGGCGTCGAACCGCTGCACGGTGACCTCCGACCAGTGGTTCCCCGCCACGAAGGTCGCGCGCATCGCCACGGCGGAGCCGCCCGCCGGGTCCGGCGCGAGGCTCCAGCGCGGCCCGACGGCGACGGTGGGATCGGGCGAGACGCGCTCGCGCCGCACGAGGTCTCCCGAGGGCGACACCGCGACGTGGTCCACCGTCGGGTCGGCGCCGAAGGGCGGCCGCGAGACCTGGAGGCCGTGCCACCCCGCGGGCTGCGACAGGATCGGGGCGTCGGCGTCGAAGACGCCGGCGGGGGACCCGTCGGCGCCGTGGACGCGCCAGCTCACGGCGCCGGCGGCGTCGCGCACGCCCAGCGCGACCGCGCCGGTCCCGTCGGACACCCCCCCGACGCAGGCGGCGCCCGCGGGGACGTCCAGCGTCACGAGGACCGGCGCCGGCGCGCGCTCCGGGACGACGTCGTCGCAGCCCGGATCCGGGTCGAGCCGCTCGATCGAGATCGCCGCCGCGCCCGGCGAGGCCGGGGAGGCGGGCGAGGAGGCGGGCGCCCCCGACGGCGCCCCCGCCGCGGGGACGTCCGAGGCGGGACCTGCCTGCCCGGACGTGGGAGGGCCGGCCGTGCAGGCGACCGCGAGGAGGAGCAGGGCGAGGTGGCTCGGGCGCATGGCCCGACCAATCTCGGCACCCCGCTCCGGTTCCGCCTGCCTGGTCGCACGCCGGGGGGCGCGGGTCAGAGTTGGGTCGGCGCGCTCGCGGCCAGGTCGTCGGAGGTGTCGACGCCGACGAGGGGGATGCGAACGACGAACACCGTCCCCATGCCGGCCTCGGTCTCGACGGCGATCTCGCCGCCGTGCTGCTTCACGATGCGCTGGCTCACCGACAGCCCGAGCCCGGTCCCCTGGCCCGTGGGCTTGGTCGTGAAGAAGGGCGTGAAGAGCCGCGCCTGCGCCTCGGGCGTGAGGCCCCGGCCGGTGTCGCGGACCGAGAGGACCCCGAAGCACCCGTCCCGGCCGGTGCCGAGGGTGAGCCGCTTGTCGCGACAGCCGTCCATCGCGTCGGCGGCGTTCAGGATGAGGTTCACGAGGACCTGCTGGAGCTCGCTCGCGCTCCCGGCGATGCTCGGCCGGGAGGGGTCGAACGCGGTCGCGATCTCGATCCGCTTCATGCGGAGCTGCGGCGCCAGCAGGCGGAGCGCGTCCTCGACGAGGGCGGCCGCGTCGATCGGGCCGATCATGGGCTTCGGGTCCCGCATGAAGCCGAGCATCGTCGTCAGGATCTTGTTCGCGCGCCAGGCGTGCTCCTCGACGAGGCCGAAGAGCTGCTTCGCCTCCTCGAGGTCCGGCGCCGACCGGCCGAACTGCGCGTACCCGACGATCGCCGAGAGGGGGTTCTTCACCTCGTGCGCGACGCTCGCGGCGAGCTCGCCGATGATCGAGAGCTTGCCGGTGAGGGCGAGCTGGGTGTGCGCCTCCGAGATCCGCGCGTCGCGGTCCGCGATGTCGCGGCGCATCCGCTCGAACGACGCGGCGAGGCGGCCGATCTCGCCCGAGGGCGCGCTGCCGACCTCGACCTCGAAGTCGCCGCGGCCGAGCGCCTCGGTCGCCGCCTCGAGCCGCCGCAGCGGCGCCGTGAGCCGGTTCGCGAAGTAGATGCCCGCGATGAGGGCGAGCAGGAGGGCGGCGGAGCCGAACAGGATGGACCGGCCGAGGAGCTGGCGCGCGGCGCGGAGCGCCTCCGCGCGCGGGACCTCCAGGATGACCGAGAGCCGGCCGACGCCGACCTGCGCGAACGCGGCGATGACCGGACCTTCGGGGCTCCCGACGTCCCGGGCGCCGCGCGCGACCTTTCCCCGGATGGCCTCGGCGACGATCGGGCGCGACGAGAGATCCGCCCGCGAGACGACCTTCCGCGGATCGGGGTGGACCAGGGCGCGGCCCGTCCCGTCCACGAGGTAGGCCCGGAACGCGGTGGTCCGCGCGAAGACGCGGAGGAGCCGGTCGGGCTTCATCGCGGCCACGACGACGCGATCCGGCCCTGCCGGCGCCGCGATCGAGAGGATCGCGCCGTCGGGCGGGAGGCTCGCGTTCTGCAGCACGACCTCGCCCGCCGCGACCGCGTCGAAAGGGACCGGCGTGTCGCGCGCCGACTCGGCGAGATCCTCCTCGGTGAGGTTCGCCGCCGCGAGCCGCTCCGTCTCCACGTGGCGCGCCACCCGCACGAACCGGCCGTCGCGGCGCTCCCACACCTCGGCGGCGAGCAGGTCCTGCTCGCTCGAGAGCAGGGCGCGGGCGGCGCCCGGTCCGCTCTCGGTCCGCTCGGCGGCGAAGTAGGCGAGCTTGTCGACGAGCGTCTCGACGTTGCCGCGCACGTCCTCCGAGAGCGTCGCGCCGAGCGACGACTCGAGGTCGTAGATGTAGGCGAGCTTGTCGCGGGTGAGGAGCCGCGTGGCGAGGGCGAGGTACAGGGCGATCGCGGCGAGGAGCACCGCGCCCATGAGCGTCACGATCTGGAACCGGATCGACATGTCAGGGCGCGGGGTAGGGCGCCTCCCAGGCGCCGAGGTCGGGGGCGGCGCCGAAGAAGTTTCCCGCGGCGGGGCCGTTCACGTCGAGCCCCGTGTCGATCCCGCGGTCGATGGCGGGGCTCCCGGGCGAGAGGCGGTGGTCGCCGCCGTAGAGCGGATCGCCGAGGAGGTCGGTGGGCCCGCCGCTTCCGGACGACATCGGCCCGAGCCCGTTCCCGAAGAAGCCGTTGTGGTCGACGGTGGTGCCGCTCCCCTGCAGGCCGAACCCGCCGTTGCGGGTGAACAGGTTGTTGCGGACGACGACGCCGCCCAGGAACGTCCCGAGGTCCACCCCGTCGCGGCCGTTGGCGTCGAAGACGTTGTGGAGGAGCGTGGCGGACCCGCCGGACGGCGTCGTCTGGAGCCCGAAGGTGCGGTTCGACGTCACGCGGTTCCTGCGGATGGTGAGCTGGGCGCCGCCGACCGCGAAGATCCCGACGTCGTTCTCCTGGATCCGGTTCTCCTCGACGACGAACGCGGACCCGGGGGAGCCGGTGAGCATCACGCCGGTGCCGGCGCCGGACACCTGGTCGCGCGGGCCGATCGCGCCGCTGGCCTGTGCGGTGATGCCGTGGGCCCCGGGCGAGGGCGTGATGGTGCACTCCGCGACGCGCGCGCCTGCGCTCGCGGTCCCGAGCATCACGGCGGTGTCGGAGCAGCCCGTCACCACCGCGTCGAGGAGGAGCTGGTCCGGCCCGCCGAGCGTGAGGCACGGGAGCGCGACGCCGGGGAACGCGAGCTGCCCCGCGGGATCGCCCACGATGGCGGACGCCGCGACCGCGAGGGCCGGGAGCGCCGTCGCGTGCACGATCGGGCCGGCGACGGCGACGCGGATGGTCCGCGGCGCGCCGAGGGCGTTCACGTACGCGATGGCCTCCCGGAGCGACAGGCCCGTCCCGCCGGGCGCGTCGGGCGTCGCGCCGGGGTCGGCCTCGTCGAGGGCCGTGGTCACGAGCACGAGATCGCCCGGGGCGGTCACGAGGACGTAGCGCGAGGCGAAGTCGGAGATCCCGCCGCGGTCGACGACCTCGACGTTCGCGACCCACAGGCCGGGGGTCGCGTACGCGTGCTGCCGCGGGGACACGGCGGGCGCGAACGACGCCTCGGAGACGCCGTCGCCGAAGTCGACGCGCGCCCGCAGCGCGGACGTCGGGTCCTCGCCGTCCGTCGAGCAGGACGGGTCGAACGTGACCGCCTCGCCGACGGCGACGGCGACGGGTGAGACCGAGAGGCAGGCGCGCGGGGCGGTGTTGACGCAGACGGGGAAGCCGGGGACGCAGGTCCCGCCCTGGCACGTGTCGCCCTGCGTGCAGACGTTGCCGTCGTCGCAGGGGGTGCCGTCGGGGCCGCAGCCCGAGCCGGGGTCGACCGTGAACGCCGCGGGGAGCATCGCGACCCGCCCGCGCGGATCGACGAGCTCGAGGTCGTAGACGGCGGGCGTGGCGAGCGGCGGCACGCGCGCCGAGAGCTCGTGCTCCGAGACGAAGGCGACGTTTTCGAGCGGGATGCGCTCGTCCGCCAGGAGGAGCGTCAGCGCGAACGCGGCGCGCGGCGTCGAGCTCTCCGGATCCTCGAGGTCGGCCTGGATCTCCGGCGCGAAGCCGCGGCCGCGCACCGAGACGTCCGTCGCCGTGTTGGCGTGGGTCTCCGCCGGGGAGATCGCCTCGATCACGGGGGCGGGCGGGCCGGAGATCGTGCACGCCGACGCGAGCGCGGACAGCAGGGCGATCGCCTCGCGACGGCGCGTCACGGCGCCCCCCGGAACCCGGCGGCGAGGTGGAATCCGCCCGTCCGGAAGCGCGCGAGCTCGCCGTCGAGCTCGCCGCTCGCCCAGCCCACCTCCGCGAAGAGCTCGCCCCGGCCCAGCCGCCGCCCGGCCCCGGCGAGCGCGAGCGCCCCCGGCACCACGTCGAGCCGCGCCTGCCCTCCCAGGGCCGTGCGGACGAGCTGCGCCTGCCCGCCCGCGCCCCCGTAGAGCGCGAACGATCCGTACGGCTGGGTCCACACCAGCGCGGCGCCGATCGGGACGACCTGCGCCGACGCCCGCAGCGAGGTCGCGAGCCCCGGCATCGGCGGGATCGTGGCGGACGCGCCGTAGTAGTCGATCCGGGCGGACAGCGAGAGCCGCTCCTGGTGCGGGAGGCGCCACTCGGCCTCGACGCCGGGCGAGAGCGTCGAGATGCCTTCGAAGGTCGTGTGCCAC
>DASVZX010000307.1:0-3426 GCA_036391435.1 Anaeromyxobacter sp.
CGCCGGGCCGGTCTCCCGGGCACGGCCCTCCGAGGGAGGGCCTGCGGATGCGGCGCCCGCCGCCCTACCTTGCCGCGATGCGCCTCCTGTACCTTCACTACGGGCCGCAGTCCGGCGTGACGCCGTCGGTCGCCCGCGCGCTCTCGGCGGCCGGCGTCGAGGTGCTGCACGCGAACCCGATGGAGCGGTTCCTGTGGCGGCTCCGGCCCGGGTGGCCGATCCCGAACCTCCGGCCGGCGCCGGTGCGCGCGTTCGTGGAGTCGCTGCGCGCGAACGGCCGCCACTGGAAGGCGCTCTGGTGCCACACGACGTTCGCCTTCGACCACCTCTCGACGCTCGCCGGCGAGGCGGTGCGGCGGGCGCGCCCCGACGCCGTGCTCCAGGCCGGCGCGCTCTTCGGCCCGGGCCGCTTCCCCGAGGTCCCGTACCACCTGTACCTCGACCACACCCGCGCGATCGCGGAGCGCTACGACCCGCTCCCCGGCCTCGACCCGCCGCCGCCGCGCGACCCGGCCTGGCGCGCGCGCGAGCAGGCCGTCTACCGCGGCGCGGCGGGCGTCTTCACGATGAGCGAGTTCGTGAAGGCCTCGCTCGTGCGCGACTACGGGGTCGATCCCGGCCGGATCCACGTCGTCGGCGCCGGGCCGAACGTCGAGCCCCGCGAGGCGGACCTGGCGTCCGCGCGCGAGAAGGCGATCCTCTTCGTCGGCCGGAGCTTTCTGCCGAAGGGCGGCGCCGCGCTCGTGCAGGCGTACCGGCGGGTGCGCCTCGCCCACCCGGACGCGCAGCTCTGGATCGTGTCGCAGACCGCGCCGCCGGACCTGCCGGACGGCGCCACGCACCTCGGCCTGCTCGGGGCGGACCGGCTCGCGGCGCTCTACGGCCGCGCGAGCGTGTTCGCCCTCCCCACGCTGCGCGAGGCGTTCGGGCTCGCGTTCCTCGAGGCGATGGCGTTCGGCCTGCCCGTGGTCGCGCCGCGCCTCGAGGCGATCCCGGAGATCGTCTCCGACGGCGAGAGCGGGCTCCTCGTGCCGCCGGGAGACGCGGACGCGCTCGCGCGGGCGATCGGCGAGCTCGTCGGGGATCCCGTCCGCGCCCGGCTCATGGGCGCGGCGGGGCGCGCGCGCGCCGCGGAGCGGTTCGGCTGGGATCGCGTCGCCGCGCGGATGCTCGCGGTGATGCGAGGGCCTCGCCTCGCGGCCACGGACGCGCGAGCGAGCTGACCGGGGGCCGGCCGGGCGAGCGCCCGGTCCCACGAGGGCACCTCGCCCGCCGGCGTGCGCCCCCGCATCCTCTCGTGGGAGGGGTGACGAACTTGGCCGACTCGATCCTCACGCGCGCGAGGCCGCTGCTCGCGGCGCGCCTCGGCGGGGCGCTCCTCTCCATCGCCGTGCCGATGGTGCTCGCGCGCGTCCTCCTGCCGGCCTTCTACGGCACCTTCAAGCAGGCGTGGCTCGTCTCGCAGACCCTCGTGCTGATGCTCCCGATGGGGCTCACCCAGAGCCTCTACTACTTCGTCCCGCGCGAGCCCGCCCTGCGCGACCGCTTCATCGCGCAGGCGCTCTGGACGCACCTCGGCCTCGGCGCCCTCGGCGGCGCGATCCTCCTCGCCCTCCGGCCGCTCCTCGCCGCGCACTTCGGGAACCCGCACCTCGGCGCGACGATGGGCTGGACCGCGGCGCTCACCGCCCTCACGATCGCCGGCGCGCCGCTCGACGTCGCGTGGAACGCCTCCGGTCGCATCGGCGCGGCGGCCCTCGCGCGGCTCGGGACCGAGGCGCTGCGGAGCCTCGCCCTCGTCGCCGGGGCGGTGCTCGCGGGCTCGGTGGAGGGCGCGCTCGCCGGGATGACGCTCGCGATGGCGGCGCGCGCCGCGTACGGGTTCGTCGCGCTCGCGCGCCCGCACGGGCTCGCGATCCGCGGCGAGGCGCTCCGCCGGCAGATCGCGTACGCGCTGCCGTTCGGCGTCGCCTTCCTGCTCATCGTCCCGCAGCAGCAGTTCCACCAGTACGCCGTCGGCGCGGCGGTCTCGGCGGCCGCGTTCGCCGTCTACAGCGTCGGCACCTTCCAGCTGCCGGTCGTGGACGTCCTCTACACGCCCATCTCCGAGCTCCTCCAGATCGGCCTCGCCGAGTCGGACGGCGCCGGGCGCCCCGCGCGCGCCGGGCTCGCGCTGTTCCACGAGGCGGTGCTCCAGCTCTCCTTCGCGTTCATCCCGCTCACCGGGCTGCTCCTCGTCGTCGCGCCGGCCCTCATCGCGCTCGTCTTCTCGCCGGTGTACCTCCCTGCGGTCCCGATCTTCCGGGCCACGGCGCTCTCGGTGCTCCTCGCCGCGCTGCCGCTCGACGGCGTGATGCGCGCCCGCGCCCAGAACCGGTTCATGCTCGCGATGTCGGCCGCGAAGCTCGCCGTCACCGTGCCGCTCGTCCTCGGCGGCCTGCGCGCGGCGGGTCCGCTCGGCGCGCTCGTCGGCTGGATCGCCGCGGAGGCGCTCGCGCGCGCGGCGATGCTCCGCCGGGCCGCGACGCTGTTCGACGCGCCGCTCTCGCGGGTCCTCCCGCTCCGGGCGCTCGCGCGGCAGGCGGGCGCCACCGCGTTCGCCATGGCGCCCACCTGGCTCGTCCTGCAGGCCGTCTCCGGGCCGCTCTTCCTGCGCCTCGCCGCGTCCGGCCTCGCCTTCGCGGCGGCGTACCTCGGGCTCTCCTGGTCGAGGGGCTGGCTCCCCGCCGGCTGGATCGGCCTCTTCCGCGCGCGCCGCGGGCCGACCGCGGCGGCCCCGACGGAGCCCTGACGTGGCGCCCGCCGGGAGCGCGCGCGGCGACCGCGCGGGAGGCGCGGCCGGGCCCGCGGTCGGGCTCGCCATGGCCCTCGCCGCGGCGCTCGCGCTCTCGACCGCGCTGCGCATGCCGGCCGCGTGGGCGAGCGGCAACGCCCTGAACCACGTCTCCGGCGCGTGGCTGACGCTCGCCGACGACCTCGCGCACGGCACGCTCTACCGGCCGCTGCACGATCCCGCCCTCGGCTACGGCGGCACCCGCTACCTCCCGCTCGCGTTCGCGCTCCAGGCCGCGCTCCTCCGCGCCGGCGCGGGGCTCCTCGCCTCCGGCTGGGCGCTCTCCGCCGCGGCGGGCGCGCTCCTCGTCGCGGGCGGCTTCCTGCTCCTGCGCGCCCTCGGGCTGCGCAAGGCGCCGGCGCTCGCGTTCGCGGCGCTCGCCCTCGGCGGGTTCGCGGCCCAGCACGCGCTCTCGGCGATCCGGGGCGACCTCCTCCCGGTCGCCCTCTCCGCGCTCGCGCTCGCGGCGCTCGCGCGGCTGCGCGGGCCGCCCCGCGTCGCGGCCGCCGCGGTCCTCCTCTCCCTCGCCTTCGCGGCGAAGCCCACCGCGGTGACCGCCGCGGCCGCCGGCGCGCTCTGGCTCGCGGCGCGCG
>DASVZX010000308.1:0-24077 GCA_036391435.1 Anaeromyxobacter sp.
GGGCCGTCGTCCGCCGCTACATGACCATCGAGAACCGCGAGGAGGAGCAGACCGAGCCGAAGGCGCTCGCGCCGAAGAAGCACGCCGCGTAGTCAGTCAAACCGGATGACGCGACGTACACCACCTTGACGGACGTGACCCCACCGAGCGCCGGCAGGTTGCAGCGCTCACGAAGGAGTTGAAGAAGGAAGAGGAGAAGCCATGAAGCGGAAGACCACGAAGACCACTGCGTTCTCGAAGCTGAAGGCTGGCCTCGAGGACGCGATCGCGTACCACCGCGGCGACCGGCAGCTCACGGTACGGGACGTCGAGTTGAAGCCGCCCGCGCCGATGGGCGCGAAGGAAGTGCTGGCAGTGCGTGCCCGGCTGCGGGTATCCCAGGCTGCGTTCGCCCGGATCCTGAACGTGAGCCCGCGGACCGTGCAGGCGTGGGAGACGAATGCGCGACGTCCGTCCGATGCGGCGCTCAAGCTTCTCTCGGTCGCCAAGAAGAACCCGGAGGTCCTTCTCGGCTAGACGGTCGGGAGACGGTTCCATGGCGGAACCCCGCCGTCGAGGACCAGGCCACCGACCGCGCGCCCCCCGCGGCGAACCTGCCGGCCGCACCTGCGGGAGCCGCACGACCGGGGGCGACCGCTCCGCCGCCCGCCGTGGAGCAGGCGGAGCCCCGTGGCCACGCCTCCACGGAGACGCGGCAGCTCTCCTTGGAGCGTACCCCCCTTGCCCTCCAGACAGGAGGGACCCGGGCGTGGTGAACTGCAAGACCATCGGCGAATCCACCACCCGCCGCGTGCAGGAGGAACGGATGACCAAGAATCTGACCCCGGAGAGATGCGTCGCCTTCGCCATCGAGACGGAGGAGATCGGCGCCCGAATGTACCGGGACCTCGCGGCGCGGTTCGCCTCGGATCCGGAGCTTCGCGGCCTCTTCGAGGGGCTGTCGGCGGACGAGGAGGATCACGGGGCCCGCTTCCGCGCCCTCCGCGACCGGCTCGCCCCCGGCGACCGTGACCGGGCCATCCCGGACGAGGACGCGGAGTACCTCCGTGCCATGTCGATGTCGGAGGTCTTCGACTCGGAGGCCCTCGCGAAGCGGGTGGACGGGATCAGGACCCGCGAGGACGCGCTCGAGCGCGCCCTCCACCTCGAGAAGGCGACGCTCGCGTACTACCAGGCCCTGCGCGAGACCGTCGGTGCGAGCGAGGCGCTCGACGGGCTCATCGCGGTGGAGAGGAAGCACGTCGTGAAGGTGATGCAGCTCATGCTCACCGGCGCGAAGTTCCGCGGCCTGGCCGACGCGTTCTGAGCGGGGGAGGAGAGCACATGCCGGCGATCGACGAGATGGTGGACCTGCTGCGCGAGTGGCAGGGGCTGGAGCGCAAGGCGATGAACGACACCGCGGAGGTCATGGAACGGACGAGGAGTCCGCTCATCCGCATCGTCATGGAGATCATCCGTCACGACTCGCTGATGCACCACCGGGTCGAGCAGTTCCTCGTCGACAGCGTGACGAAGGAAGCGGTGACCGTGACCCGCGACGACATCGCCGAGGTGTGGGATCAGCTGGAAGCGCACGACCGGGCGGAGCGCAGGACGATCGAGCTGGCCGAGGCGCTCCGGAAGAAGGCCTGGTCGCCCGTGCACATGCTCCTGCTCGACTACCTCCTCCGCGAGGAGAAGAAGCACGACACCCTGATCGCGCAGCTCGACGCGTTCAAGGCGGAGCTGTCGAAGAGCTCGGGCGCGTGAGCGGCTGCTCGTGGGCGCGGACCGGGGCGGTGGCCGCCGCGCCGCGGGGGGGGACGGCGGCGTCACGTCCGGCGAGCCGGTGAGCCCCTCACCCCGTCCACCCGAGCCCCGCCGCGACGCAGTTGATCGAGAGGAGCAGCGGGACGAGGTGCTCGTCCCGGACCTCCTGCCGCTCGTTCCCGTCGCGGAACCGGCGAAGGAGCTCGATCTGCGCCCGCCCGACCCGGTTCAGCATGGGCAGCCGCCGCGAGAGGCGGCGCCGGAAGCGCGGGAAGCGCTGGAGGAGCATGTCGCCGCCGGTGACGCGCAGCACGGCCTCGACGGTGCGGCGGTACTCCTCCTCGACCATGCCGAGGATCTCGTCCCGCGTCGCCGCGTCCGGCACGAGCCGCGCGTACTCCCGCGCGATGTCGAGGTCCACCTGGCACAGCGTCTTCTCCACCTCGTCGACGACGAGCCGGAAGACGCGGCAGCGCTCGAACATGCGCCCGAGCTGCGTCTCGCCCTCGCGCCCGCGCGCGTCGAGGAAGCGCGCGACGGCGGTGCCCACCCCGTACCAGCCGGGGACGAGGTGCCGGTTCTGCGTCCAGGCGAAGACCCACGGGATCGCGCGCAGCTCGGCGAGCGTCCTCGCGCCCGCGCGGCGCGCCGGGCGAGACCCGATGTTCAGGAGGGCGAGCTCCTCGACCGGGCTCGCGGCCTCGTAGTAGCTCACGAGCCCCGGGTGCTCCACGAGCGCGCGATAGGACGCCCGCGAGTGCTCGGACAGCTCCTCGAGCGCCTCGGCGAACTCGGCGCAGGGCTGCGGCTCGTCTCCGCCGCGCGAGGCGAGGCTGTGCTCGAGGACGCTCGCCGCGAGCTGCTCCATCTGGAACTGCGCGGTGCCGCGGTTCGCGTACTTGAAGGACACCACCTCGCCCTGCTCGGTCACGCGCAGCCGTCCGGCCACCGATCCCGCGGGCTGCGCCGCGATGGCGCGGCCGACGGGGGCGCCTCCCCGGCTCACGGCCCCGCCGCGGCCGTGGAAGAAGGACACCGGAACGCCGCACGTCTCGCCGGTGCGCGCGAGCGACGTCTGCGCGACGAACAGCTTCCAGTTCGAGCACAGGTAGCCGCCGTCCTTGTTCGAGTCCGAGTATCCGATCATGACCTCCTGGATGCCGCCGAGGCCCTGGACCGTGCGGCGGACCACCGGATGGGAGAGGAGCTCGCGCATCACCTCGGGGGCGCGCTCGAGGTCGTCGATGCTCTCGAACAGCGGGACGATCGCGACCGTGCAGCGCTCCTCGCCCTCCGCGCCCGCGAACAGCCCGGCTCGCCTCGCGAGCACGTAGACGCCGAGCACGTCGGCGACGGAGCGCGTCGTGCTGAGGATGAAGCTGCCGACCGCCTCCCGGTCGAGACGATCGCGCGTCTCGGCGATCATCCGCAGGAGCCCCAGCGTGGAGGCCGCCTGCGGCGGCAGCGAACCCAGCTCGGGCAGGTCGCCGGGAGGCCGCGCGAGCTCCTCGGAGAGCCACGCCGTCCACGCCGCGGAGTCCACGGGCGGCGGCGCTCCGGACGCCGCGCCGCGCTGCGCTCGCCAGAGCGCCTGCAGCGTCGCGTTCGTCACCGTCGAGTTCTCGCGGAGGTCGAGCGCCGCGGTCCTGAAGCGGAAGCACTCCACCTCGCGGCGGAGGGGCCGGACGAGCTTTCGCGCGATCGACGGGCAGCGGACCTCCTCGAGCGCGCGCTCCACCGAGAGGAGGTCTGCGACGAGCGCGTCGGCGTCCCGGTAGGCGGCGGCGGGCGGCGGCGGCGGCTCTCCGCGCTCCGCCGCGGCGAGGGTCGCCTCGAGCTTCCGCTTCATGCAGGCGCCGAGCTGGCGGAACAGCTCGCCGGGATTGCGCGCCGCGATGCCCTCGGCGTCGCCGCTCTCGGACAGCGCCGCGTCGACCGTGGTGCGGAACCACGCGGGCACGGGGATCGCGCGCTCCGCGAGCGACAGGCGGCTCACGAGCTGCCCGAGCCGCGTCCGGTACCGCCGCAGGGCGGAGAGGCGGTACGCGAGCAGGGCCCGGCGGGTGACGTCGTTCGTCACGAGCGGATTGCCGTCCCGGTCGCCCCCGATCCACGAGCCGAACTGGAAGAACGGCGGCACGCGGAACGCGGCCCGCCCCCGCGCGTCGAAGCGCTCGAGCTCCGCCTCGAGCCGGCCCAGCAGCTCGGGGACGCGCTCGTACAGGGCCTCGTCGAAGAAGTGAAGACCCCAGGCGACCTCTTGGTCCACGCTCGGCTTCTCGAGGCGGAGCTCGCCCGTGAGCCACAGCAGGTCGATCTCCGTGCGGACGTTCTCGGCGAAGGCCTCCCGCTCGCGCGGCGTCCAGCGCGAGGACTCCATCTGGACGAGCAGGAGGTAGATGCGGCGGTGGATCTCGAGGACCGTGACCCGCTTCGTCTCGGTGGGATGCGCGGTGATCACGGGACTCACGCGAAGGCGGTCGAGCACCTCCTGGAGCTCCTCCGCGGAGGCCCCGCTGCGGGCGCTCGCGATCGCCCGCGCGAACGTGTTCTCCACCCGGTCGAGGCCGCGCTCGGTCTCGAGCAGCCTCCGCCGCCGCATGCCCGCGTTCTGCTCCGCGATGGACAGGAGCTGGAACCAGGTGCCGTGGGCCTGCAGCGCCCGCAGGAGCAGGGTCCGGTCGTCCTGCGGCAGCGGCGCCTCGCCCCGGAGGACCGGCTCGAGCTCGGGCTGCCTCGCCCGCACGACCTCGACGAACCGGGCGTGCAAAAGGCCGACGACCTCGGCCGTGTACGCGGCGGTGTCGGTCGCGACCGGGTCCTCGAGCGGCGAGATCCGGTCCGACAGCTCGAACGGTGGCGTCGGCGTGCGCACGGGTCTAGCGTAAGCCGCGCGACCGCGGGACGAGCATCCGCAGTCGCTGCTCGAGCAATCAGCGTTCCTGATGCGGAGGACGCTGATACGTACGACGCACGAGAACCTCGCACCCGAACCGGAGGTCCCAGCGTGAAGTCCTTCGCCGACGTGGAACGTGACTACCTCCGGGCGCGAGCTCTCCCGGACTTCGAGTTCGAGTCGTACGGCGAGCCGTCCCGCCTCAACCTGCTCACCCGGCCCGTCTCGAAGGCGGTCGTGGCGCTCGTCGTCACCGCCGGCGCGTACCTCGGCGAGGAGCAGCGACCGTTCCTGCGCCGCAAGGAGGGCGACCCGAGCTTCCGCGAGCTCCCGGGCGACGTCGACCCGACCCGGATCGCGCTCTCGCACGTGGGCTACGACACCCGGCGCGCGATGGAGGACGTGGACGTCGTCTTCCCGCTCCGCGCGCTGCGGACGCTGGAGCGCGACGGCCGGATCGGCGCCTCGGCCCCTCGCCACTACAGCTTCATGGGCTACGCCATCGAGACGGGAGCGCTCCGAGACAGCGGCCGGGAGGTCGCGCGGCGGCTGCGGTCGGACGGGGTCGATCTCGCGCTCCTCGTGCCCTCCTGACCCGTCTGCAACCAGTCGGTCGGACTGGTCCAGCGGGTCCTCGACGAGGAAGGGGTGAGCACGATGTCGCTCACCCTCTCGGCCAGCATCACGCGACGCATCAGGCCCTCCCGCGCGCTCCTCGTCGAGCACCCCTTCGGCCTCACCATGGGTGACCTGCACGACGACGCCACTCACGTCGCCGTCCTGGCCGAGATGCTCGCCGCGGCGGAGCGGATCCAGGTCGCCGGCGCGCTGGAGGCGCTGCCCTTCGAGTGGACGAAGGACGACCTTCGCGCGAGGCAGCTCCGCAAGGAGGCGCGCTGATCGGAGGTGCCCCCGGAACGCGGAGGCGTCCTCGCCCGGCTCGCCTCACCCCGACCCGACCGCGCGATCCGCCGGCTCGTGCACCTCGCCGAGGGCCGAGGCGTCGATCTCGTATCCGAAGGTCCAGGTCGCCCCTCGAACGAGCCGCCGGATGTCCTCCAGGTCCCTGGAGTTGCCCAGGAACGTCCTCCGCTCCCGCTTGTCCGTCTGGATCGTCAGGTGGTAGCCCGCGCGAAACACGCCCAGCAACGACCAGACGCCCAGCGTGACGCCGAGCCAGACCGTCGCCGGGGCGAGCTGGAAGTGGATCTCCCGGCCCTCCAGGCGGATCGGCGACGCCCCGCCGGCGCTGGCGAGGAACAGGATGAGGAGTCCGAGCCCGCCCAGCAGGAGCAGCATGAACCCCACGAAGAACCGGGCGAACGGGTAGCTCGTGCTCGTGTCGTGCACGACCCGGATGTTGCGGATGTGCTCTCTCGGGATGATCGCGCCGATCGGCCTCCCGACGAGACGGACCGTCGTGGAGGAGAACTCCACGGTCGCGCGTCTGACGCGGTGCGACACGATGGGTGATCATACTGACCCCCGGAGCGCCGCTGCACCCGCGAAACGCTTTATACCGGCTGCCGGAAATTCACTCGGCGGCCGCGCCTATTCCCCCCGGTGCAGCTCCGCGACGAACAGCACCTGGTCGAAGCGCTTGTTGAGCGTCTTGCTGAAGAAGTCCGTCATCATCGCGCCGCCGCCGAACCTCACCCTGTCGCCGACGTGGAAGTCGCCCGCCGGCCCCGCCACCCAGCCCTGGTGTCCCTGGAGCTCCACGAGCAGGTACACGTACGGTGGCGCCTCCTCCACCTTCAAGACCGTGCCCAGGAGCGGGAGGCGGGTGGACACCGGCACCTCGTGTCGTTGCGCCTGGAGGGCCTTCAGCTCGGCCTCGGTGAACCAGGAGCCCATCTCCCCGGCCGCGTTGAAGGTCGCGTACTCGACGACGTTCGTGCCCGAGCCGCCGAGGGAGTAGACCCAGTCCTTGTACTTCACCACGGCCATCATCGCGCGCGGCGAGGAGAGCCGGGTCGGCTCGAGGCGCCACTCCCCGAGCCCGCCGCCGGAAACGATCGGCGCCGACTCGACGCTGTCGAGGAACTGCGGGCCGGTGAGCCCCCCGAACGCGTAGAGCCTGCCGCCGTGGGGGACCAGGCCGAGCCCGAACCGCGGCACCTGCAGCGACGAGGTCTTCCGCCACTTGCCGAAGCCGGCCTCGTCCTTGATCTTCCCGAACTCGACGTCCCTCACCGCGGAGCCCGTGGTCTGGTCGTGGCTGCCGACGACGTAGACCACGCCGTCCACGTACTTCACGCCGCTGATGTACCGCATGATGGTCAGCCGCTCCTGCTCCTCGAACCAGTCGCCCGTGGATCCGTCGGGCTGGAGCTTCGTGTGCTCCACCGTGTCGAGCATGTCGCCGCTGAACCCGCCCAGCGCGTAGATCGAGCCGTCGATGAGCACCGTCTTGTTGCAGCGGCGGGGCATCACCATGCCGAGCGGCTCGAGCTGCCAGGGCGACAGCCTGCCGTCGGGGAGCACCCGGGCGCGCTCGACCGACCGGAGCAGGACCTGGCCCGCGTCGCCGCTGCCGCCGCCGACGACGTAGATCCAGCCGTCGTGGTACTCGGCGTCGAAGTAGCCGCGCGCCTCGTGCATCGGCGGCCCCGCCTGCCACGGGCCGAGCGAGCCGTCCTTCTCGATCTTCGCGTACTCGGTGGACTGGTGGAACTGCGTCCGGAAGGCGCCACCCATCACGTAGATGAAGCCGTTGGCCTCCACGGCGGCGGCGCCCTGCCGCGGCACGAGGAGCGGCGCGGCCGGGCGCCACCGCTGCTGCCAGACCCGGGGCTTCTCCTTGCAGCCGATGAGCGCTGCGATGCAGCAAAGAGCGAAGAGGGTGCGCCGCATCTGTCGTCCTCCTGGGTGAGGGCCTCGATCTCGTCCCGCCGCGTTCGTGACGGCCACCATCTGACCGGAGCCGGGGCTACCTGTCCATCCGCTCGGCGATCTCGTCGCGCGCGTCGGCCCCGCCGAGGCGATCGTTCCGGCGCGCCTCGCGGAGCGCGACGAGGCTCACCGCCGCCGCCGCGACGAAGAGGAGGAGCACGGCGACGTCGTCCGGCTGCTCGAGGATCCTCAGGATCGATTCCATCGCGTGCGCCCTCCTCTCACGGTGTCCTCGCCGGCGGCGCCGGCGCCTGCTGGAGCTTCGGCGGCAGGCCGTAGAGGTACGCCGCGAGCAGCTCGATCTGGCGCTGCGGGTCGCCGCCGGCGAGCCACGGCACCTGGCTGTAGATGCTCTTCGGATCGTCGTCGTCCATGAGCGGGAAGTACGTCGGCATGCGGGTGCCGTGCTGGACCGCCTGCGGGTCGCGCAGCCAGGCGAGCACCCACCGGTAGCGGAGCCGCGCCGGAGTGCGCGACAGGTCCGGCGCGAGCTCGGAGATCTTGAGGCCTCCGGTGGCCGTCGAGGCCGTGTGGCAGCGCAGGCACTTGAGCTTCACGAAGAGCTGCTCGGCGACGGCGCGGTCGGCGGACGACAGCGGCGGGGGCCAGGTGAAGTCGTGCAGCACCGGCTGGCCGGCGAGCGCCGCGGCGTAGTCCACGAGCGTCGCGGCGTCGCGGTCGCCGAGCGCGAACGAGGGCATGCGCACCTTCAGCCACGGCCGCAGCGGCTCGGGCGCCTTCATGAAGCCGAACAGCCACTCGGCGCGCACCTTGAGCCCCTCGCCCGCGAGCGGAGGCGGCCCCATCGCCGGATCCTCGTAGCGGGACGCCAGGTCGCCGGCGCCGCCGTCGAGGGCGTGGCACCCGCGGCAGTTGACGCGCTCCTCCACCTGCTCGCCCGCGTTGACGCGGGCGCCGAGCTCGTCGGGGCGAGGCTGGTACGTCTCGCTGAACGCGGGCGGGGCGAGGCTCTTCAGGAAGACGGTGAGCGCCTCGATCTCGTCGGCGGTGAGCTGGTAGCTCGGCATGCGCAGCTGGATGCGCCGCGTCGCGAACAGCCCGGGCGTCTCGAGCTTGTGCGCGATCCACGACCGCCAGGTCCGCTTCACGGGCGGGCCGGTGTAGCTCGCGCTCCCGGTGTCGCCGAAGTCGAGCTCGCTCGGGTCCTTCGCGGCGATGCCGTCGAGGCGCGGGCCGTTCCGCCCGACCGTCTTCAGCCCCTTGATCTCGTGGCAGCCGGCGCAGCCCAGGTCCGCCACGAGGCGCTTCCCCGCCGCGATCGTCCGCGGCTCGGTCAGGCTCGCGCGGAGGTCCCGTGGCGTCGCGGGCGGCGGCGCCGGAGGGAGCAGGTACGCCGCGATGTCGGCAGCCTCGGGCGGCGTCAGCCGAAGGCTCGGCATGTGCGCGTCGGGGTCGTAGTCCGTGGGCCGGCGGAGCCAGGAGAGGAGCCACGCAGCGCCCGGCGCCTTCGCCTTGAGCGCGGCGAGCTCCGGGGCGTACGCCAGCCGCAGCCGCGGCGGGCTCGCCGGAGAGGCCAGCTCGTCTCCGATCCGGTGGCAGCCGGCGCAACCGAGCTGGGCGACGAGCTCCTTGCCGCGCTTGGGGTCGCCCGGCCTGGAGGGGACGGGCTCCCGCGGCGTGAAGGGCTCGGACGCGTCGAGCAGGAACGCCGCGATCTGGAGCGCCTGGCCCGCGTCGAGGCGGAAGGCGGGCATGCGGGTCGAGAGCCGTTCGGCGGGCCCGCGCGCGAGCCATCGCACGAGCCAGCCGGGATCGACCTTGCTCGCGATCCGGAGCAGGCTCGGGCCGATGGGGGCGACCGACTCGTAGCCGGTGAGCTGGTGGCACCCCGCGCAGCCGAGCTGGCGAAAGAGCTGCTTCCCCCGGCCGAGGAGCGGCGCCCCGGCGACCGCCAGCTCCGAGCGGTGGCAGTAGTCGCAGCTCGCCTCGAGGTCGCCGCCGAGCAGCATCGGCCGATCCCAGAAGGCGACGGGCTTCTCCCCGGGCACCTCCCAGCCGTGGGCCTCGGCGCGGGTCGTCGCCAGGCCCTGCCCCTGGTGACAGCTCGTGCAGCCGAAGCGTGCCGGGGGGTGCACGCCGAGGAGCACGTCGCGCCGCCCCGCCGCGAACGGCACCCAGCGGCGGGGGTGGCCCCGGAAGACCTCCGGGCCGTCGGGGGGGCCGCGCTCGATCGCGAGGTGGCAGGTCGGGCACCGATCGACCCGGTCGATCGTGTGGCCGAACTCGTTGCGCTCGAGGCCCGGCACGACCAGCTGACGGATCCCGCTCTCGCCGACGACGCCCCCGGCCGCGGGCGCGGGCGCGGGCGTGGTCGCGGTCGCGGTCGCGGTCGCGGGCCCACGGCCGCCGGGCGGGGACCGCCGCACGAGCGCGGCGTACTCCGCCTGCACCCTCTTCCACGGCCGCCGCACCAGCGACTCGTCCACGAGCGCCCAGACCACCGCGCCGGCGAGCGCCAGGACGAGCAGGAAGAACGGCAGCTCGTAGGAGCGCTCCTCGTCAGGCCTGAAGCCGCGGCGACGCATCCGGCGTGGTCAGACGTTGAACACGCCCGGGAGCACCCAGACGTACTTCACGTGAAAGAGCCAGCGCAGGACCATCTTCACCGGGAGGAGCGTCATGCACAGGAGCAGGAACGCGACGATCGCGTAGCGCCAGCCGGCGAGGCGCGCGATGGCGTCGGGCCGGTGGCGGCGCAGCCACGCGCGGACGACGAGCGGCGGCACGACGAAGTACGCGCCGAGCGCGAGCCCCCCGGCGACGGCGCCGGCGGCCGCCGAGCGCCGCTCCAGGGCTCCGAAGAGATCGACGTTCGCCACGGACTCCACGCGGAGCGGATCCCAGGGCACCCAGGGCGGGAAGAAGCCCCACCCCGGCCCCCGCAGGAAGACGCCCACGGCGATGAGGACGAACCAGAGCGAGAAGCCGAACAGGAAGACGGACACGGCGAACGGACGCTCGCGCAGCGTGTAGTAGCCGTTCCCGCGCGGGTTGACGTCGAGGTACGGGATGGCGGCCAGCCCGAAGAGGATCAGCGCCGGGATCGCCACGCCGGCGATCCAGGGATCGAAGTAGACGAGCAGCTCCTGCAGCCCGAGGAAGTACCAGGGCGCCTTGGCCGGATTCGGGGTGATCCCGGGGTTGGCGGCCTGCTGCAGCGGGGCGTCGGCGACGATCGACCAGACGAGCACGGCGAGGAGCGTCGCGACGGCCGCGAGCACCTCGAGGCGCACGAGGTACGGCCAGGCGTGGACGGTCCTGGGCAGCTGCTCGGCTGGGCGCTCTCGCTCGGTCATCGCGTCGCCTACAGCGGGCCGGAGATGCCTCCGTCCTTCCGGACTCGCCAGAAGTGGAGGATCATGAGGAGCGCGGCCGCGATGGGCACGAAGACGACGTGCAGCACGTAGAAGCGCAGCAGCGTCGCCGGCCCCACGACCGTGCCGCCGAGGAGCAGCGCGTGGGCGTCGTAGCGGGCCGTCGCGAGCCCGTGGCCGGAGAGCGGGCCCTCGTGACCGAGCAGCGGGATCGCGCTCGCCATGTTCGTGCCGACGGTGACGGCCCACATGGCGAGCTGGTCCCAGGGCAGCAGGTAGCCGGTGAAGCCGAGGAACAGCGTCAGCGCGAGGAGGGAGACGCCCACCACCCAGTTGAACTCGCGGGGCGGCTTGTAGGACCCGGTCAGGAAGACCCGGTACATGTGCAGGATCACGGTGACGACCATCCCGTGCGCCGCCCACCGGTGCAGGTTGCGCGTGACCGCGCCGAACGGGACGTCGAACATGAGCATCTTCATGTCCACGTACGCGTACTCGTCCGTCGGCCGGTAGAAGAACAACAGGAAGACGCCCGTGACCACCGTGACGAGGAAGAGCAGGAACGTCACCCCGCCCATGCACCAGGTGTAGCGCACGCGGAGGCCGTGGCGCCGGACCTTGGCCGGATGCAGGTGCAGCCAGACGTTGCCGACGACGGCGAGGGTGCGCCCGCGCCTCGTGTCCCTGTGGTCGTGGCGGAAGGCGGATCGCCACAGCTGCGAGCCGAAGACCGCGTCCCTGAGCCGTTGCCACCGCGATCCGGTCACCGGAGTCCCGCTTCACAGGCGCAGGAGCGCGCCCCGCTGGTTCCACTCCCCGACCCGGAACTGCCGGCTGCGATCGACGGCGATGAACCCGTCCTCGTCGAGCGAGATCCCGAGGCGCACGAGCGGCGCGGGAGCAGGCCCCTCGACGTTGACGCCGTCCGACGTGTAGACGCTGCCGTGGCAGGGGCACTTGAACTTCCGCTCGAGCTCGAGCCAGCGCGGCGTGCACCCGAGGTGCGTGCACCGCGCGAGGAGCGCCACGATCCCCTCCGACGTCCGGACGAGGAACACGCGCTGGCTCTCGACGAACTGGTTGTTCACCTCGCCGAGGGCGTACTCCTCGGGCCGACCGGCGCGGAACCTCGTGGGCGGCTCGAAGAGGACGCGAGGGAACCCCGAGCGCACGAACGCCACCACGCCGCCGGCGCCCACCGCCGCGAGCGCCCAGAGCCCGGCGAGGCCCAGGATGCTGCGTCGATACCAGATGTTGCCCTCGGGCTGCGCGGCGGCAGCCGCGGGGGCAGAAGCAGGTGGGTCGCTCTCGGCCATCCCGTACGTTCCGACTTCGCACCACATCGCGGCCCTGACATCGCGGCCGCACCCAAAAGGGGGCCTCGGTGAGAGTGCCAGATCCCTTCCCCGAGCGCAAGGCGACCCGGCTCGCGGCTCGCGCGCGGTCCTGGGGAGACGGGGGCCCGTTCGCGCAGAGCCCGGAGCCTGGGATAAGGTGACGCTGCTTCTCGGAAATTGGCGAGCTGGGGAGACGCACGATGCGTGTCATCACTGGGCTCGTGGCGGCGCTCGTCGCGTCCGGCGCGAGCGGGCCGCGAGCGGACTACCGCGCCGTGACCGTCACGAACGGCGGGGCGATCACCGGCAGGACCCTCTTCCGCAAGCCGCTCCCGGCGAACGCCGTCGAGCGGTTCCCGGTCTCCGGCAAGTGGCCCGGGTGCGGCACCGGGTTCCGCGAGGTCGTCCACGTGGACGTGAAGGACGGGGCGCTGCGCGGGTGCTTCGTGCTCATCGACGAGATCCACGAGGGGAAGCCCTGGCCGAAGACGACGGCGCCGGCCCTGCTGAACCAGAAGGGCTGCCGCTTCCTCCCGCCGCTCCAGATCGTCCAGAACGGGACCCCCATCACCGTCCGCAACAGCGATCCGGACGTCCTCCACAACGTCAACGTGAAGGAGAACATCGATCTCTCGAGCGATCGAACCGTCAGCAAGATGCTGTTCAACTTCGCGCAGCCGGTCCCGGGCGACCTCAAGAAGGTCCTCAAGGCGACCGACTCCCCCTTCCTGACGGTCGGATGCGACATCCACAACTGGATGGTCGCCTACATGCTCGCGCCGCCGCATCCGTACGCGGCGATCGTCGACAAGCTCGGGAACTTCCGGATCGACGACGTGCCTCCGGGGACCTACTCGCTCACCGCGTGGCACCCGAGGCTCGGGAAGCGCAAGGCGACCGTCACCGTCACGCCCGGCGGCGTCGCGAAGGTCGAGTTCGACTTCGGCGCGTAGCGCCGCCCGGGCCTCCCCGCAGGCCTCCGCGCTCCTGGCGAGGTCGGCCGGCGCCGCGCATTTCTCCCCGCTGAAGCTCACCTCCTCGAGCGGCTCGCGCGCCGCGAGGGGCCGCGCAATGCCCGGCGGCGGCTGTCACGCTTCTTGCTCTCCCGCCGTCGCGGATGCGCGATTCGCCGAACTTCGACGCCCACGACCGCCGTCTCGTCCGCTGCGCGGACGCTGGCGGGCGGCGCGCGGACCCGCTGCCCCGCGTCGCGGCGCTCGATCCCGATCCGGCGCAGCCGGAGGCGAGGCCGCCGTGTCCCGCCCGTCTCGACCCCTTCCCCGGAGGAACATCCATGTCCGTACCCGTCCCGGCGGCGCCGGCCGCCCGTCTGCGCTTCCTGCTGCGGCGCGTCCCGGGCCTCGACGACGAGGCGGTCGGCGTCGCGCGCTCGCTGCCGCCCGCGCTCGCGACCGAGGTCGTCGTCTCGATCCTGGAGGCGCAGCTGTCCCACCCGGACCCCGACGCGCGCGCGATCCGGGCCGCGCACCTCGTGCACGCGCTGGGGCTCCACGGCGCCGTGCCGGTCCTCGTGCGGTGCGTCGAGCAGCTCCCCGTGATCCACCCGGTTCGCGACGCCGCGCTCTCCACCCTGTCGCGCCTCGGAAGCTCGGCGTCCGAGGCGCTCCTCGCGGCGCTCGAGCGCTCGACCGACGTCGCCGCGCGCACGAGCCTCGCCGAGGCGCTCGCGGCCGCCCCGGGCGAGGACGAGCGGGTCCGGACCGCGCTCGTCCGGATGCTCGAGGACGCTCCCGCTTCCGCGGCGCGACTCCTCGCCCGCCGCGGCGAGTGGCGGGCGCTCCCGCACCTCGGCCGCGCGCTCGACCGGCTCGCGATCGCCCCGGTCGCCGATTGCCCGATCTGCGCCGGGGAGGACGTCGTCGCCGTCGCCTCCGCGATCCGCGTCCTCGGAGGCGAGACCTCGGACGAGCAGGAGGAGCGCATCGATCGGATCCTCGATCGCGGCGAGGACGCGTGGATCCGGATGACGAACCCGCTCGGCGCGCCGGCGCTCCGCCGCGCGCCGCTCGCACGCACGAAGCGCCCCGGCCGGAACGATCCGTGCCCGTGCGGGAGCGGCAAGAAGTACAAGCGGTGCCATCTCCGCCTCGACGAGCTCGAGCCGAGGCACTGACGGTGTTCCGGCCGTCGCCGGAGTGGAGCCGCGGGCGTCCGCCGCTTCAGCACGCGCACAGGATCTGCTCGACGTGCTCCTCTCCTCCGAACCACGCGTGGCTCACGTGAACCGGGAGCCGGGGATCCGGCGCGAGCTCGTGCGGAGGGTGCTCGCCCGGGACGAACGTGGCGTCCGCGACGAGCTCCCCGGCGGGATCGCGCAACGCGTCCAGCAGCCGCGACGCACCGTCGCCCTGCGCGGGAGTGCGCGCGAACAGGAGCAGCGCGTCGCCCTGCACGACGTCGGGCGCGTCCCGGTGATCCACGGTCCGGCCCGAGATCACCGCCTCGAAACCCGGCTGCCGGGAGACCACGAGGCGCGTCGCGGCACGCCGCTCGACCTGCGCGTGGAGGCCCGCGAGGAGCGAGAAGATCGGGAACCCGAGTCGCCAGCCCGGGACGTCGCGCACGAGGTCGTCCTCCCCGGTCCGTGTCCGCAGCCGGTCCAGGCTGGCGAGCGCGACGACGCTGTCGTCGGTCTCGGGGACGAGCGCCCAGTCGATGCTGCCGACCGTGAACAGCGCCGCCGGGATCTCGCCCGCGACCTCGATGCGCGGCGTGCCCGTGGCGTCGAGCGCCTCGGTCGCGAACCGCCGCTCCTCCGGCGAGAATCGTTCGAGGATCGGATCGCTCGCGGACGGGTAGTGACGAACGGTGAACCGGGCGACCGACGCAAGCCCCCCGGCCGGGCCCAGGGTCTCCGCCGAGTCGAGCTCGAGCTGCCAGGCCCCCGGCGCGCCCCGCAGCCAGAGATACCACGCCGGCCGCTCGCGGGGCTCGGCCCCGCCCCACACCTCGCTCGCCCCCGCGAGCCCGACCCGCGCGGCGACCGTGCTCGACGAGAGCCCGCGGGCGACGAGCGACTGGAACCGCAGCCGGAACGGCTCCGTCGCGTTCACGCCGCGGTCCCGCCCCGGCGCAGCGGCCACCCGCCGAACAGGTCCCGCTGGACGAGCACGATCGCGAGGAAGAGCAGCGTCCACACGAGCGACGTGTCCTCGGGCTGGGCGATCCCCGGCACCTTCCCGAGCAGCCGCGTCGCGGCGCTCGAGTAGTAGAAGAGGTGGAGCGCGGCCGCCCCGCCGAGCGCGACGGCGGTGCGGATCGCCCGTCCCGCGGCGCCCCGCGCGGCGCCGAAGTAGGTGTCCAGCGCGAAGGCGGAGAGGACGACGAACCCCGAGATCTCCGCCGCGTGCAGGTACCGGAAGTACGGGGCGTCGGTGTACTGGCCGCCCTGGAACGGCTCGCCCCAGAAGGCGGTCATCGCCTTCAGGCTCGCCACGAACAGCACGACGCCTCCGGCGAGCGATCCGACGAGCGCGGCGAGGCCGCGGAGCGGGCCGGAGTCGCCGCCGAGGAGCCTCCACGGCCAGCCGCCCCACAGGATCTCGGTGACGACGAGGACCGCCACCGCGGTCATGACCCAGCCGAGGTTGAAGTAGGCGCTCCCGGTCTGCGCGAGCGCCGCCCACCAGGGCGGCGCGCCCGCCATGATCTGCGCCGGGTAGAAGAGCTGCGTCACGTGGGGATGGAAGAGGACGGCGTAGGCGACGACGGCGAGGAGCGTCACGACCGAGAGGCGCGAGAACGCGCGCACGTTCGGCGGCGTCGACTGCCAGGGCCACGTCCCGAACCCGATCGACACGGAGAGCGACAGCCAGAGGAACGCGGCGGCGAAGTAGACGATCGCGGTCGAGGCGTTCTCGCGCGCGTTGAAGAACTCCGCCCCGACGCCGCCCGCCGCGATGATCGCCCTCGGGCTGAAGTACGTGACGCCGAAGCGTCCGAGGAAGCCCCAGAAGAATCCGTGCACGATGAACGCGGTGAGGGCGAGGGCGATCGCGGTCGCGACGACTCCACGGACCGGAGGCGCGAGCGCGGACGCGCGAAGCGGCCACCCCTCCCCGACGCGCGCCATCGCCACGAGCACCGCGACGAGCACCGCCACGAGCGAGAAGCCGTACATGGGCGTGTAGAGCTTCAGGACGCCGTTCGGGTGGAGGACGAGCAGCCACAGCGCCCAGGTGATCCCGAACGCCACGGCGAGGTTCAGCGCGCCGAGGAGCGCTCCGGCCAGCTCGCCGCCGCGCGCGTGTCCTGCCCCGGCGGTCTCCGCGATCGCGCTCGACATTCGCCGTCCTTTCGGCGGCCGAGCGACACCCTGTCGCCCGGCCGCCCGAATCCTCTAGAACACCACCGAGTCCCCGTTCGTCAGGTACGCGTTGCTCGCCCGCGCGACGAGGGACTGGCGCTTGTACGTCTTGTACGTGTCCGTCCCCTTCACGATGGGAACCCCGCTCGCGGCCGCCTTCTCCGCCCAGAGCCACCCCGTGCAGTGGTTCGCCGCGACCTTCTTGAGCTTGAACGCCTTCACGCCGGCGATGACGTCGTCGAACTTCGGGTCCCAGGTCTCGAACAGGCTGAGGTGCAGCCCGCCGTAGGCGCCGTAGGGCTGGTAACCCGCGAAGTTCTGCTTCGCGAAGGAGAACAGCGAGAGGATGCCGGGGTGGCAGCAGCCGGTCACCGTGACCGTGCCCTTGTCCTGCACGTTGAAGTAGAGGACGTTCTCGCCGCGGACGCGGAGCAGGATCGGCACGTCGAACATCTTCACGGCGACGCCCGGCATGATCTTGTAGAGGCCCGTGTTGTCCTGGCCCTCGGGCCCGGTGAGGACGAGCTCGCCCCGGTGCGGGACGTCGTTCTTCGCGAGGAGCACGTCGCGGCCGGCCTTGTCCTTCGCGGTGAAGCGGCCCTTGTCGCGCAGCAGCGCGAGGTCCTCCGGGTAGTACGTCTTCGGCGCGATGATCTTGATCTTCGGGTTGTGCTTCAGCGTCGACTCGATCCCCCAGAGGTGATCGAGGTGCCAGTGGGAGAGGACCATGAAGTCGATCTCGCCCCGCTGCAGCATCCGCGGAATGCCCTTCTTCTCGAAGACGTAATCCATCCACGCGTTGCTCCACCCGCTGTCGAGGAGGATCCGCTTCTCCTCGCCCTGGAGCGTCGTCACGGTGATGAGCGCGGAGTAGCCGCCCGCGTTCTCGGGGTCCCAGGCAATGGTGTACTGGCTCGTCGAGGCGCCGCCGCCCTCCGTCATGTTCGCCTTGAACTTGTCGTTGTCGAACCAGCTCGTCTCCGAGATGACGTCCACCTTCACCGAGCGGACCATCCCGAGATCGAGCTTGTCGGCCGCGTCGACCCGGTCGGCTGCGAACATCGAGCCCGTGGCGGCGGCGACGCCCGTCGCGGACATCGCCTTCAGAAAGTCCCTGCGCTTCATGGGCATACGCTCCGTCCCGCGCCGGCGATCGCCTGCGCCGTGAGTGCGGGCACGTGCTGCGCATGCGCCCGGATGTCCCGCTCGGCGAGCTCGCGCAGCGCACGGGTTGCGAGAGGAGCGGGTCGGATCGTTGCTGCTCGAAGGGGTCGAGCGCGGGCGCGCGAAATGGGTTCGCACCGCGGCGCGGAAAGTTCGCGACGCAGCCCGCCAAACTCGACTCCGCCGGTCGAGTTCCCGCGAGACGGGCCGACATCACGTGCGAAGTCAAACGGACGCGGCGCCCGGCAGGGATACCGGACGCCGCCGATCGTCTGCCCGGGCCGACGTGTCCCTACCGCGCCCCCATCCCTTGACCGCGCCAGAGCGGCACGCCGTCCGCGTCGCGGAGCGCGAGCACCTGGTCGCCGCGCCGGACCTCCTGCGCGATGATCACGGGCTGCCCGCCGAACGTCGTCCGCGCGCCCTTCACCTCGACCTGGTCGCCCTTCGCGAGCTTGAGCGGCTGCGCGTCGACGTAGAAGTCCGGGCCGAGGAGGACCGCCAGGTTCTCGGAGCCCATCGCGACGGTCAGGTGAACGCCCTGGTGGCGGCCCCGGGCGGTCCGCTGCACGTCGACCACCTGCCCCTGGATCGTCGTGACGGCCTTCGGATCGAACGCCCGTCCGCCGCGGGCGCCCATCCGGCCGGGTCCGCCCATCCTGCCGCACCCGGGGCAGCTGCCGGGCCCTGGGCCGAGATTCGCCTGCGCGACGACGGCGACCGGCACCGCGAGCGCGCCGGCGAGGATGATCCCGCTCAGCTTCGTCCAGTACGTCCTCATGTTCGTCCTCCTCCCCTCGCGAGACCTGGGCCGCGCGCACGGGGTTCGCGGCGCCGCGCTGCGGACGTCGCATCGGACTCGACCCGCGAGGCGCGCGAAGGTTAATTCCCTACCTGACCCCGCCCATCACCCGCTGGATCGGCTTCACCAGCAGGGCGAGCACCGCCGCCGCGCCGAGCGTCGCGCCCGCGATGGCGCCGAAGGTCGTGGTCAGCGGCACCGTGCTCGTGAACCCGGCGACCCAGCCCGCGAGCTTGTTGCCCACGGCGATGGCGAGGAACCACACCCCGATCATCAGCCCGGCGATCCGCGGCGGCGCGAGCTTCGTGACGACGCTGTTGCCGACGGGGCTGAGGCACATCTCCCCGACGACCTGCAGGAAGTACGCGGCGACCAGCCAGGCCGAGCTCACGCGCACGCCCGCGCCGCCCCGCAGCGTCGTCGCGGGCGGATAGAGCAGGACGAAGGAGAGGCCGACGAACAGCAGCCCCAGCGTGAACTTCACGGGCGTGGTCGGCTCCCGCGGTCCGAGCCACACCCACAGCCACGCGAACGTGGGGGCGAGGACGATGACGAACAGGGACTGGATCGCGACGTACCAGCTCGTCGGGACGGTGAAGCCCAGGACGTCGCGATCGGCGTGGCGCTCCGCGAAGAGGTTCAGGGTGGAGGCGGCCTGCTCGTAGGCGGCCCAGAAGATGGCCGCGAAGACGAAGAACATGAAGATCGCCGACACGCGCTTCCACTCGAGCGGCGTGAACCCGAGCCACCCGGCGCCCTCGCCCGGCGGCGCGCCCGGCGCGGGACCCGCCGGCCTCGCCCGGGCGGCGGCGACGCGAGCCAGCGCGGGTCGCAGCCGGCCGCGCCCGAGGACGTACTGCACCAGGCCGAGCGTCATCCCGATCCCGGCGCACGCGAAGCCGAGGTGCCAGTTGACCCGCTGCGCGAGCCCGCCCGCGACGATGGGGCCGATGAACCCGCCGATGTTGATCCCCATGTAGAAGATCGAGAACCCCGCGTCGCGGCGCGCGTCGTTCACGTCGTAGAGCGAGCCGACGAGCGTCGTGGCGCTCGGCTTCAGGAGGCCGGTGCCCACCACGATCAGCGCGAGCCCCGCGTAGAACGTCCCGACGTTCTCGAACGCGAGCGTGAAGTGGCCGAGGGCGATGACGACCCCGCCCCACAGCACGCTGCGGTACGCGCCGAGGAGCCGGTCCGCGACGATCCCGCCTCCGATCGCGGCGAGCCACACGCTGCCGGCGTACGTTCCGTACACCGAGCCGGCGTGCCGGTCGTCGAACCCGAGCCCGCCCGCCGCGATCGGCGCGGTCATGTAGAGGATGAGGAACGCCTTCATCCCGTAGTAGCTGAAGCGCTCCCACATCTCGGTGAAGAAGAGCGTGGAGAGCCCGCGGGGGTGCCCGGCCCAGCCTGCCCGATCGGCGGCGGGGACCGCGGCACGAACCGCTCCGGGCATCTCGAGAGACATGGTCGGGCCGACGGCGCCTCGCACGCTGCGGGGGTCTGGACGAGCGCCCGAACGATAGCCGTGAAGACGGGCCTCCGCCAAGGCGTCGCGCGGACCCGGATCGCGCGCTCCGGACCCCGGCTCAGCGGCCCGGCTCGTCGACGCCGAGGAACCCGTCGACGGCCCTGACGATCGCGGCGAGCTGGGCGCGCATCTCCCCGATCCGCCGCTCGCCGAACGCCGCGTTCGCTCGCCTCAGGGCCCGCTGCCACGCGGGGAACGCCCGCTCGATCATCCGTTCGCCCGCGCGCGTGAGGAAGACCACGCGCGAACGCTTGTCCTGCGGCGATGGAGCGACGCGGAGGAGGCCCGCCTTCTCGAGCGGCCGGATGTTGCGCGTCAGCGTCGTCGGGTCGATGACGATCGCGCGCGCGAGCCTCGCGATCGAGGCACCCTCCTCTCCCGCGATGGCCGCGGCGCAGAGGAGCGGCAGCTGAGACACCTGCAAGCCGAGCGGCCGCAGCGCCTCGTCGAAGATCCGGCCGAGGGCCCTGGAGGCCTGCCGCGCCCGCATGGCCGGGCACTCCGTCGCCATCCTGCGAGCCATCCGAGCCGGGGTCACGACTCCATGTATATGCAGCAGCGACCGATGTGTCGAGCGGGAGGCCGACCGGGCGGCAGCGACGAGGGGCCCGCGCGCCCCTTGCGTCGCGGCATGGCTGTATATACATCGATCATCGACGGTTCGGCGAGCCGGCGTCCCACGTGGCCCGCTGACGTCTCCGGCGGAGGCACACCATGAATCCCAGGGCGATCTTCGGAATCGGCGCGCTCGCGAGCCTCGCGAGCTCCGTGACGTTCGCGGGCCTCTACCTCTGGCCGCGGCTCCGGACCATGGACCGCGAGCGCGGACTCGCCTCCCTGGTCGCGCCGCACATGTTCCTGCGCTTCCTCGGGCTGAGCTTCCTGGTCCCGGGCGTCGTCTCCCCCTCGCTGCCGCGAGCGTTTGCGGCCTCCGCGGCCTACGGCGACGTCATCGCGGGGCTCCTCGCGATCGTCGCCACGCTCGCCCTGCGGAGGTACGCCTCGCGGGCGGCGCCGCTCGTCTGGATCTTCAACGTCTGGGGGGCCGCCGATCTGCTGTTCGCGGGGATCCAGGGGATGCGGACGGGTCTGGACCCGGGCGCGCTCGGAGCGGCCTACTTCCTCCCGACCTTCGTCGTCCCTCCCATGCTCGTCGCCCACGGGCTGACGTTCCTGCTCCTCGTGCGCAGGCCGGAGGCCATGCGCGGCCGTCAGAGCGACGTCGACCCGCGCGCCTCCGCGGCCCGGCCCGTCTCGTCGAGGACCGCGAGCGCCGCGCCGTAGACGAAGCGGTACGCGCCGTAGCTCCCGAGCACGTGCTTCACGTAGTCGCGCGTCTCCCAGACGGGAATCTCCTCGACCCACGCGTCCAGCTCGGCGCCGGGGCGATCGGCCACCCAGCGAAGGACCGCCTGCGGCCCGGCGTTGTAGGCGGCCACCGCGCGAACGGTCGAGCCGTCGAGCTGCGAGAGGAGCTCGGCGAGGTACGCGGCGCCGAGCCGGATGTTGAGCGCCGGCCGCTGCAGCGTCCGGGCGTCGGGGCGCGCCAGGTTGAGCGCGCGCGCGACCACCCGGGCGGTCCGCGGCATGAGCTGGGTGAGGCCGATCGCTCCCGTGGACGAGCGCGCCCACGGGTTGAACAGGCTCTCCTCGCGCATGAGCGCCTGCAGGAGATCGGGATCGATCCGGGCGGCCTTCGCCCAGCGCTCGACGGCCTTCCGGAACGGCCGCGGGTACATCGCCTCCCAGACGTCGACGTTCCGCCCGTCCATCGCGTCCGCGAGCCCCGCGCCCAGCGCGTCGCGCGTCACGCGCGCGGCGACGCCGCCGCGCGCCGTCCGCTTGAGCGCCTCGACGAGGAGCCGCGCCGCGTCCTCGGGGAGGCCGCGCCGCTCGACGGCGAGCAGCTCGTCCGCGGCCTCCGGGAGCTCCAGGCGCAGGAGCTCCACCCCGGCGAGGAAGCGGGCATCGCTGCCGAGGGGTCCCGCCTCGAGCGGCCACACGCGCGCCACCGGAGAAGGAGGCGACCCCGCGGCGCCGCCGCACGTCATCGGCGCCGGCGCGCCGCCGACCCGGCTGCGCGCGAGCAGGCCGTACCAGCCGGCGGGATCGTCCGCCGCGATCGCGGAGAACGCCGCCGCGGCCGAGGGGTCGCCCTTCTCGGCGAGGACCCGGGCGCGCCAGTACCGACCCCGCAGGCGCTGCTCGCGCCCGAGCCCCGGCAGCCGCTCCAGCCGGTCGAACGCGGCGAGCGCGGCGCCCGGCGCGCCGGCCGCGCGCTGCTGCCAGCCGAGCTCGAACAGCGCCTCGGCGCAGAAGTTGCCTTCCGCGTACCGGCTCGCCACGAGCTCGAGGCGCTCCAGCGCCTCCCGCCGGCGCTCGCGGCGCAGGTCGAGCTCCGCGGCGAGGAAGAGCGCGTCGTCCGCGAAGGGGTGCCCGGGGTACTCGCGCGCGAGCGCGTCGTACGTCCGCACGGCGTCGTCGGCGGCGACCACCGACTGCGAGTAGGCGAGCACGTACATCGCCTTCGGGCGCAGGTCGGACGACCGGCACGCCTCGACCATGGGCGCGAGCGAGGCGATCGCCTTCCGGTGCTGGCGCTCCTTGCGGTACGCGCTCCCGACGACGAACGCCGCGGCGCAGGCGTGCTCGTCCGGCAAGGGCGTCTTCACCTGCAGCGCGAGCCGGATCGCCTCCCGGTTGTCGTGGAACGCGAGGAACGACTCGGCGCGCCGCAGCCGCCACTTGTTCGGGATCGGGAGCTCCCTGAGCCGCGGCCACACCGCCTCGGCCTCCTCGGAGAGCGGGCTCGTCGCCCACAGCTCGAGCATCGCCTGGTGCTCGCCGGCGTAGTCGACCTTCTTCTGGTAGAGGCGCGCCGCGGCGAGGAGGGCCTTCCGCCTCGGGGCGTCGTTGCGCGGCGCCGCCGGAAGCGCTCGCACCGGCGCGAGCGCCTCGAGCGCGCCGTCGAGATCCAGCGCGCGCTCGAGCACCAGCGACTGGCGGAGCCGCGCCTCCGCGAACAGCGTGGACCCCGGGCTCACCTGGGCGTACGTCTCCGCGGCGGCGCGGCGCCTTCGCAGCCGCGCCAGGGCGTCCGCCGCGTGGAAGAGGCAGTGATCCCGCAGCGCGGGGTAGTCGCCCGCGAGCGCACGCAGCTCCGCCGCCGCCGCAGCGGGGTCGGAGTCCAGGGCGGCGAGCGCGCGCAGGTAGCGGACCGGTGGCTCGTCCCCGCGCAGCAGGGCACGCGCGCGCGCCCGGCGGCCGCGATCGAACAGCGCCTTGGCCGCCGCGTTCGGCCCCGAGCGGAAGTAGGGCTCGAGATCGGCCTCGGCGTAGCGGCGCGTCGCGGCGTGCTCGGCGCCCGGGGGGCTCTCCAGCAGCTCGTCGAGCTGCCCCTCGGTGATGGGGACCGGCTCGGCGCCTTCCTGCGAGAGCCCCGCGGCGGCCCACGACGCCATGGCGAGCGCCGCGAACGCGCGCCACCGCCGCCCCCGTTTCCCTCCGGCCCGAGCCGACATCCCTCCGCTCCGCGGTGAATCCGCCGGCAGTGTATCCGTCGCGCCGCGCGCGTCACCCCCACACGCCCGCCGGCCGGATCCGGCCTCGCACATCGCCAGGCGACCCCCCGGGCCATCTGGTACATGCCGTGACGGGCGGACGCCTCTCCGCCGCGCTCAGCCCCTCCTGCGAACGAGCAGGCTCGCGAGGAAGATGCCGGCCGCGAGGGTGATGATCACGGGCCCCGTCGCCCGGTGAATCTGCGCGGCGATCACCTCGCCGGCGACGGTCGCCGCGACCGCCACCGTCACCGCGATGACCAGCATCCCGTCGAGACTCCGCGCGAGGTGCTTCGCCGTCGCGGCGGGGATGATGACGAGCGATCCCATGAGCAGGACGCCCAGGTAGCGCAGCCCGAGCGCGACCGTGAGGGCGAAGGCGAGCAGGTACAGGAGCTCGACGCGCGCCACGCGGATCCCGGACGTCCGCGCGATGTCGCGCGAGACCAGCGCGATGACGAGGCGGCTGCGCTGCGAGAGC
>DASVZX010000309.1:0-12418 GCA_036391435.1 Anaeromyxobacter sp.
GCGGCGAGCGCGAGCCGCAGCGCGGCCCACGCCGACGCGGCGGACGCGACGGCGAGCAGGACGAGCCAGGGCAGCGCGCGCGACGGCCGGCCGGCGTAGAGCGCGGAGATCGCGCGCTCCGCGAGCGCGGGCGGGAACGCGAGCCAGCGGACCGTGCGGAGGACGCGCAGCGCCGTGAGCGTCGGCCGCGGCCCGCCGGACATGAAGAAGACGAGGAACGCCGTGCCGACGTACACCGCGGCGATCGCGAGCTCCCGGACGCGGCGCCCGCGGAGCACCCGCGCGAGCAGCTCCTGCACGAGCGCGACGAGCGACGCGGTCCCCGCGACGAAGAGCAGGTAGGCGAGGGCGAGGAGCAGCGCCCACGCGCCCGGGCGCGCGAGCGCCCCCCCGAGGAAGGCGCCGCCGAGGATGAGGCACCAGAAGATCGCGAACGGATCTCCGACGACGGACGCCGCGAGGCCGTAGCCGAAGACGCGCCCGGAGGAGATGGGATACGGGAGGAAGCGCCCGAGGTCCACCGCGTCGCGCTCCGAGACGCTGAGCGAGACCGCGGTCCACGTCTGCCAGACGCCGAAGAGGAGCGCGGCCACCGCGATCTCGGCGCGCGGTCCGGTCCCGGCCCGCACCGCCTGCCAGGCGCCGGCGGCGGCGAGGAGCGCGAAGACGATCCCCGCCGGCACGGCCAGCGCGAAGAGCGCGATGCGCGCCACGAGCTCCGGGATGCCGCCGCGCCCGCGGAGGCGGCGCCAGAGGAGCCGCAGCCGCAGCTCGGCGAACGCCCGGAACGCGGAGCGCCGCGGCGGCGCGGGGGCGCCGGGCTCGCGCGCGCCCCCCTCGCGCGTCACGGAACCTGCCGCCCCTCGGCGAGCCAGGAGAGCCCCCGCGCCGGGGCGCGATCCTCGCCGACGGTCCGGATGAAGACCTCCTCGAGCGTGCCGCTCCCCCGGACCTCCGCGAGCGTCCCCTGCGCGGCGAGCCGGCCCTGGTGGATGATCCCGACGTGCGTGACGAGCCGCTCGACGACCTCCAGGACGTGGCTCGTGAGGAAGACGGTCAGCGCGCCGCGCGCGACGAGGTCCTGCAGCAGCCGCCTTATGCCGCCGACCGCGACGGCGTCGATCCCCTCGAACGGCTCGTCGAGGAAGAGCAGCTCCGGACCGTGGATGAGGGCGCACCCGAGCGCGAGCTTCTTCTTCATCCCGTGGCTGTACTCGCCGACGAGCTTCCCGGCGTCGGCCGCGAGCTCGAGCGCGGCGAGCAGCTCGTCCGCGCGGCGGGCGGCCTCGCGCCGCTCGAGCCCGTAGAGCTGGCCGTGGATGCGGAGCTGCTCCGCGCCGGACAGCCGCTCGAAGAGGGAGAGCGGATCGAGCACCACCCCGACGCGGCGCCGGACGTCGATGCCGTCCCTCGAGAGATCGACGCCGAGGACGCGCGCCTCCCCGGAGGTCGGCGCGAGGAGCCCGGTGAGCATCCGGATCGTGGTGCTCTTCCCGGCGCCGTTCGGGCCGAGGAAGCCGTAGAACGCGCCGAGGGGCACCTCGAGCGCGAGGTCCTCGACCGCCGCCTTCCCGTCGAACAGCCGGGTGAGGCCGCTCGTCTCGATCGCCCGCATCCGGCGGGGATCCTAGTGCGTCTCGGCCGGCGCCGCCTCGTCCGCCTCGAAGTACAGGAAGCGGACGCCCATCCCGCGCAGCGCGAGCGGCCCGCGGTGCGCCGCCGGGGTGCGGCCGAGGAGATGGCAGACGTACCGGACCTCCGCGACGCAGGTCATCTCGCCCGCGTCGGCGGGAAACGTGATGCGGACGTGCGAGCCGATGGGCTGCGGCGCGCGCGTCTCGACGAACATGCCGCCCTCGGAGATGTTGCGCGCGATCCCGAGCCCCATCCCGCGCTCGCCCTCGAGGTAGACGCGGAAGACCTTGTCGAGCCGGGGCGCGAGACGGCGCTCCTCGGGCTCCGGGAACCGCGCTTCCTTGCGAGAGAAAAGCATCGCGCCTCCGCCGCCGCCGTCCGTGCTCCGCCCAACGTAGCCGGGTGGGTGGATGTAGGCAAGTTTCCGACCTTCCCATAGGGGGAATTCCATCCTGCGCATATGTGGGCCTAACATATTGAAACCACGGTCGTTCGTGGCGCGGTACACTGACGCTACGTTGAATTCGCCCCATCCGGGGCGACCCCTCCAGACACGGATAGCCATGCTCCGACCGCTCGCGATCGCCCTGCTCGCCGCCCTCTCTGCGCCCGCGCTCGCCGCGACCGACTTCGCGTCGCTCGCCACCGGCGCCGAGCGGCTCGAGACCCTCGAGCCGTTCCTCACGCGCTTCGTCGGCCACTGCACCGACGTGTACGAGCGGCGCACCTGCGAGGCGAACGTCGCCGCGTCCCGCCGGGCGGTGGCCGGGAAGACCTTCACGGTGCGCGTACCCGACGCGGCGCCCCTCGTGCGGCCGCGGCTCGACGGCCAGAAGTTCGTCCTCCTCGTCACGCCCTTCGTGGACGGCGGCGGCCTGGCGCTCTCGAACGGCGCCCCGCTCCGCCAGGACGCCCAGGGGAACCCGCTCGTCGGCCTCATCCCGATCAACGGGAAGCTCCCGCCGGGCACGATGGAGCTCGAGTTCCAGGGCCCGTTCCGCTCCGGCGCGATCGAGCTCGAGATCGTGTTCCGGCCGGAGCGGACCTGGAAGCTCCCGCGCCGCGAGGGCGGCAGCTACGAGGGCGTCGCGGCGCGCTTCCTCGCGATCCGCGTGCTCGACGCGCGGACGGGGAACGAGATCGCGTCGAAGGTCCTGTAGGCGTTTCCTCGCCGGGCGAGGCCTCTTCGCGCGGCGAAGGAGGCCGGCCCGCTCCGCGCCCCGCGCGACGACGCGCGGCGAACGACACGCGCCGCTCCCCCGGCTGGATCCGGAGGAGCGGCGCGCGGCCGCTCGGCCTACTGCCGGCCACCCACGGGCACGGCCAGGAACACGGCCTGGTCGCCGCGCCGGACGCGGAGCAGGGCCATGTCGCCCGCCTTCATCTTGTCGATCGCCCTCTTCACGTCGTCGGTCGTCTTCACCGGCTGGCGGTTCACCTCGAGGATCACGTCGCCGCGCCGCATGCCCGCGCGCTCCGCGGGGCCGCCGTCGACCACGTTCGTCACGACGACGCCCTCGGACGGGGAGACCCCGAGCTCGCGCGCCATGTCCGCGGTCAGCGGCGCGAGCGACACCCCGAGCTTCTGGGTCTGCGCCTTGGCGCCGCCCTCCTCCTCCTCGCCGGACTCGCCCTTCTGCGCGACGCCCTCGTCCTCGGGGCGCTGCGCGACCTTGAACGTGAACTCCTTCTTCTGGCCCTTGCGGAGGACGGTCACGTCGACCTTCCCCCCGGGCGGCACGAGCGCGACGGTGCGGGTGACCCCGCCGGCCGACTCGACCGGCTTCCCGTTCAGCGCGACGATGAGGTCGCCGGCCTCGAGGCCCGCCTTCGCGGCCGGGCCCCGCGGCACGACGCTCTGGACGAGCGCGCCCTTCGTGCCGGGCGAGAACCCGAAGGCCTGCGTGAGATCGGGCGTGAGATCCCCCACCGAGACGCCCATGAAGCCGCGGGTCACCTTCCCCTTCTCGCGCAGCTGCGGGAGGATCGACTTCGCGAGGTTGATGGGCACGGCGAAGCCGATGCCCTGCCCGACGTCGGGGCGGACGATCGCGGTGTTGATGCCGATGACCTCGCCCCGCATCGAGAAGAGCGGGCCGCCCGAGTTGCCGGGGTTGATGGCGGCGTCGGTCTGGATGTAGTCGTCGTAGGTACCGGTGCCGATCGGGCTGATGCCGGCGCGGTGCTTCGCCGAGACGATCCCGAACGTCGCGGTGTCGCGCAGGCCGAGCGGGCTCCCGAGCGCGAGGACGAAGTCGCCCTGGCGCAGCGCGTCGGAGTCGCCGAGCACCACCGTCGGCAGGTCGGACGGTGGCTTCGAGAGCCTGATGAGCGCGACGTCGGTGAGCTGGTCCGCGCCGACCACGTCCGCCTTGAACTCGCGCCCGTCGGAGAGCCGCACGATGATGTCGGTCGCGCCCTTCACGACGTGGTTGTTCGTGAGGATGAAGCCCTGGGCGTTGAGGATGAACCCGGAGCCGAGCGACTGCCCGCGGAGCTCGTCCGGGGGCTCGCCGCCGCCCGGGCCGCCGGGGCCGGGCTGGCCGAAGTAGCGCTCGAAGAAGTCCTCGAACGGATCCTGGCCCTGCGGGCCGCCGCGCGGCCCGCGCTGGAACCGCTGGACGCGCGGGTGCTTCACCGCCGTGGTCGTCGAGATGTTCACGACCGCCGGCTTGAGCCGGTCGATGAGGGGCGCCAGCGAGGCGCCGATCGGCACCTGCGCCTCGCCCGCGGCCGGCGCCTGGGTCGCGGCGGCCTCGCGGAAGAGGCCCTGCTCCGCGGCGCGCGCCGGCGGCTGGGTCGTCGCGGCCTGCCCGTCCCGCGAGCACGCCAGCACGGCGAGGGTGAGGCCGATGGTCAACGTTCGCCTGACGTAACGGTGCATGCTCCCCATCCTCCCGAGAGTTGGTGTCCCTGGTCCCTGGTTGACGCACAGCTGAATGTTCTATTCCCGCCCGAGCCTACGCTCGCGCGAGCCGGCCGACGCGCACCCTGGCGGGTCGCAGCACCCGATCGCCGATGCGCCATCCCGCGCGGACCTCCTGCAGCACGACGCCGTCCTGGGCCTCGTCCGCGACGGCGATCGTGTCGACCGCCTCCGCGACGTGCGGATCGAACGGCTGGCCCTGCACCGGGATGCGCTGCGCGCCGAGCGCCGAGATGCGCGCGTGCAGCGCGCCGAGGGACAGCCGCACGCCCTCGACCAGGTTCGCGAACGCGCGATCCCCTCCGCCCGTCGAGCCCGAGACGGCGGCGAGCGCGCGCTCGAGATCGTCCGCGGCGTCGAGCAGCGCCTGGGCCACCGAGGCCCGCTCCGCCTCGACGACGCGCGTCCGCTCGCGCTCGAGCCGCTGGCGGAAGGCCTTGTTGTCGTCGGTCAGGGCCGCGTACGCGCGGGCGAGCTCGTCGATGCGCGCCGCCTGCTCGGCGATGCGCGCGTCTCGCGGGTCGGCGTCGCCGGACGCGGCCGTCGCGGGCGCGGAGCCGCGCGCGGCCTCGGCCGCCGCGCCGTCGTCGGCGACGGGCTCCCCTTCCGCCGTGAACCGGCGGCGGTCGTTCACCTTCACCCGACCCTCGTCGGCCCCGGTCGTCCCCGAACGTTCGTCGGACATCCGCGTCATCCTCCGGCCGGGAAGCTAAGCACCGGGCGGGCGCTGTCAAACGATCGTAGACCCGCCGCCCGAGCGTGCCGGACGAGCAGGGGCCCGGGGGGTCGCAGCCTCCCGGCGCGCCGGCGAGGCGGCGGCGCGCGCCGCTCAGGCCGGCGGGACGTCGCCGGGCGGCTCGGGCTCCGCCTGCGCGCCGTCCCGGTCGCGGATGTCCACCCCGGCCGCGCGCAGGCTGTAGAAGAGGAGCCACCGCTCCGCCGGCGAGAGGGTCCCCGCGGGCAGCGCCCGGTCGATCTCGTCGAGGGACAGGTGCCCGCGCCGGATCCCGAGCTGGAAGAGCGCCTTGCGGGCCTCGTGCGTCTCGGATCCGTGCCTCACGGCTCGTCCGGCTCTCCGGCGGAGGGCTCCGCGGCCACCGAGGGCTCCGCGGCCGTGGCCTGCGGGACGGTCCACGCCGTCCGCTCGCCGGCCGCGGGCCGGTTCGGGTTCTCGGGCGGCGCCTCGGTGTGGCCGCGGCCGTCGATGGTGCCGGGCCGGACGACCTTGGGCCCCCAGATCCGCTCGATCTCCTCCTCCTCGATGACCTCGGTCGCGAGCAGTCGCGCGGCCATCGCGTCGAGCCGCTCCCGGTTCGCGCGCACGATCTCCCGGGCGCGCTCCTGGGCCTCGACGACGAGCGACTGGATCTCGCGGTCCACCTCGAGCGCGGTCTGCTCGGAGTAGCTGCGGCTCTCGAACCCCTTCTGCCCGAGGAAGCTCGGCCCGCGCTCGTCGCCGAGCGCCACCGGGCCGAGCACGCGGCTCATGCCGTAGTCGCGGACCATCATGCGCGCGACGCCCGTCGCGTGCTGGAGGTCGTTCGAGGCGCCGGTGGACGGCTCGCCGAAGATCTCCTCCTCCGCGACGCGGCCGCCGAGCAGCCCCGCCATCCGGTCCCGGAGCTCGCTCAGCGTCAGGAGGTACCGGTCCTCGATGGGCAGCTGGAGGGTGTAGCCGAGGGCGCCGAGGCCGCGCGGGATGATGGAGACCTTGGAGACGCGGTCCGCGTACGGCAGGAGCCACGAGACGAGCGCGTGCCCGGCCTCGTGGAACGCCACGATCTCCTTCTCGCGCTCGTTGATGCGGCGGCTCTTCTTCTCGAGCCCCGCCACGACGCGCTCGATCGCCTCCTCGAACTCGGAGCGGGTGACGTGGTTCTTGTTGCGACGCGCCGCGAGGAGCGCGGCCTCGTTCACGACGTTCGCGAGGTCCGCGCCCGCGAAGCCGGGCGTCCGGGACGCGATCGCCTTGAGATCCACGTCGGGGCCGAGCTTCACGTTCTTCGCGTGGATCCTGAGGATCTTCTCGCGCCCGCGCTTGTCCGGCCGGTCGACGAGCACCTGGCGGTCGAAGCGCCCGGGGCGCAGCAGCGCCGTGTCGAGGATCTCGGGGCGGTTCGTTGCGCCCATCACGATGAGCCCCGCCCGCGAGTCGAAGCCGTCCATCTCGGCGAGGAGCTGGTTCAGCGTCTGCTCGCGCTCGTCGTGGCCCCCCATGACGCCCGAGTTGCGCGACTTCCCGAGCGCGTCGAGCTCGTCGATGAAGATGATGCAGGGCGCCTTCTGCGTCGCCTGCGTGAAGAGGTCGCGCACGCGCGCGGCGCCGACGCCGACGAACATCTCGACGAACTCCGAGCCGGAGAGCGAGAAGAACGGGACGCCCGCCTCGCCGGCGGTGGCGCGCGCGAGGAGCGTCTTGCCGGTCCCGGGGGGCCCGACGAGCAGCACGCCCTTCGGGATGCGCCCGCCGAGGCGGCGGTACTTCTCGGGCGTCTTCAGGAACTCGACGATCTCCTGCAGCTCCTCGACCGCCTCGTCGATCCCGGCGGCGTCCTCGAACGTGACGCCCGTGTCCGGCTCCATGTGGACGCGGGCGCGGGTCTTGCCGAACGCCATCACGCCGGGCGGCCCCTGGCCCATCTGCCCGGACATCCGGCGCATCACCCACGCCCAGAACAGCAGGCCGATCGCGACGGGGGCGACCCAGATCCAGAACACGTCGCCCATCCCGCCCCCCGAGACGGCGTCGTAGGCCACGCCCGCCTTCTCGACGATCGGGACGAGGTCGTCGCCGCCGCCGGGGATCCGCGTCGCGAGGTACGGCAGCGCGCGGCCGCCCTCGGCGTCGCCGCCCGCGGTGCCGGGGACCGGCTTCGGGAAGCCGCGCACGAAGTCGGGGCCGATCACGACGCGCTCGAACGAGCCCTGCTTCAGCATCTCCTTGAACTGGGAGTACGGGACGCGGCGGACGCCCACGTCCTGGAACGCGCGGAACAGGAACACGGCGAGCGCGATGAGCACGAGCCACGCGGCCGGCGACGCGAGCGGAACGCGCGGCGACCCGCCGCTGCGCACGATCTTGTCGCCGCGATGGCTCTTCTTCTCGTCCGAGGACACGAGGCCTCCCGCCCTTCCGAGGAATGTGCGCACGGCCGGGGGGCGGGCAATCTTCGGCGGGGGTCCGGGCGGCCCCCCGGAGGGCGCTCTGGAGGTCTGCCGCGACGGCGAGGGCCGCGCCACGGAACGGCGGCGGGGGCTCCGAGCGGGCCGGGACGGAAGGGGCGCTCTCGGGGGTGGGCGCTACAGCCCGAGGAGCTTCGCGATGCTCTTCTCGTCGGCGGGCGGGAACTCGTACTGGTCGAGCTCCTCGGGCAGCACCCACCGGTGCGCGTGCACCCCGACGTCTCGGACGGGTCCGGAGAGGAGGCGGCAGCGGTACACGGAGAAGTCGATGTCGTAGCCCTCGTACGCGTGCTCGACGTGCACGCACCGATCGCCGACCTCGACGCCGATCCCCATCTCCTCCCGCAGCTCGCGCGCGAGCGCCGCCGGGTCCGTCTCGCCGGGCTCGACGCGACCGCCGGGGAACTCCCAGAGCAGCGGGAACGAGGCCCGGGGCGACCGCTGGGTGATGAGGTAGCGGCCGTCCTTCTCGATCATGGCCCCGACGACGCGGATCTTGCTGCGCATTGAGATATCTCCGGGGAGCCCACGAATCGTAGAATACGCACCGCATGCCGTCCATCCGGTTCCTCGGAGCGGCCGGGACGGTGACCGGGTCCCGGTACCTCGTCCAGCACGGCTCCGCGCGCGTCCTCGTGGACGCCGGGCTCTTCCAGGGCTCGAAGGAGCTGCGCCTCCGGAACCGGGCGCCCTGGCCGTTCGCGCCGGCGGAGCTGTCCGCGGTGGTCCTGACCCACGCCCACATCGACCACATCGGGGCGCTCCCGCTCCTCGTCCGGGACGGATTCGGCGGCCGCGCCCTGTGCACGGCCGCCTCCCGCGACCTCGCCGCGCTGCTGCTGCCCGACTCCGGGAGGCTGCAGGAGGAGGAGGCGCGGTTCGCGAACCGGAAGGGGTTCTCGAAGCACGCGCCGAACGCGCTCCCGCTCTACACCGAGGCGGACGCGATCGCCGCGCTCCGCCAGCTCTCCCCCGCCGCCTACGGCGAGCGGCGCGAGGTCGCGCCGGGAGTCTCCGTCCGGTTCCACCGCGCCGGGCACATCCTCGGCTCGGCGTTCGTCGAGATGGAGCTCGCCGCGGCCCGTCCCGGGGGCGCGCCGCTCCGGATCCTCTTCAGCGGCGACCTCGGGCGCTCCGGCGCGCCGATCCTCCCCGACCCGAGCCCGGGCCTCCCCGCGGACGTCCTCCTCCTCGAGAGCACGTACGGCGGGAAGCGCCACGGCGACGGGTCGCCGGCGGACGCGCTGCGCGACGAGGTGCTCCGGGCGGTGAGGGAGCGCGGGGCGCTCGTGGTGCCGGCGTTCGCCATCGGGCGGACGCAGGAGCTCCTCTTCACGCTGCGCGCCCTCGAGCGGTCCGGCGCGATCCCGGCCATCCCGGTCTTCGTGGACTCGCCGATGGCGGTCGACGCGACGCCGATCTTCCTCGCGCACCGCGAGGATCACGATCCCGAGATGGCGCGCCTGCTCGCGGACGGCGACTCGCCGCTGCGCCCGGCCAAGGTGACGTTCGCCCGCTCCCCCGAGCAGTCGAAGGCCATCAACGCCGTGAGCGGGCCCTGCGTCATCCTCTCCGCCTCGGGCATGGCGACCGGCGGGCGCGTCCTGCACCACCTCGAGCGCCGCCTCCCCGATCCCCGCACGACGGTGCTGCTCGTCGGGTACCAGGCGGCGGGGACGCGCGGGTGGTCCCTCCAGAACGGCGCGCGGACGCTCCGCATGCACGGCCAGGACGTCCCGGTGAACGCGCGCGTCGCCTCGATCGACGGCTTCTCGGCCCACGCGGACGAGGCGGAGCTCCAGCGCTGGCTCGCGACGTTCCCCGCCCCCGCGGGCCGCACGTTCCTCGTCCACGGCGAGCCGCCGGCGCTCGCCGCCTCGCTCGAGCGGATGGAACGGCTCGGGTGGCCCGCGCACGTTCCGGCCCACCTCGAGGAGGTGGCGCTCGCGGGAGGGAGCGCCCCGTGATCCCCCCGCCCGGCCGCACCGCGCTCGTCCTCGCCGGCGGCGGCGCCCGGGGCGCGTACGAGGCCGGCGTCATGCGCTACGTCCGGGGGGAGCTCGCCGACACGCTCGGCGCGCAGCCGCGGATCGACCTCGTCTGCGGCACGAGCATCGGCGCCGTGAACGCGTGCTTCCTCGCCGCGCACGCCCACGCGCCGTCGCGCCAGGGCGAGGCGCTCGTCGAGGCGTGGCGGTCGCTGCGGCTCGAGGAGGTCTTCCACTGGAGCGCGCTGCGGCTCGCCGGCCTCCCCGGCTACGTCTTCCGCCAGCTCAGGGCGACCCGGCTCCGCCAGGTGTCCTGGCGGATCTCGGACTTCCTCTGGCCGGAGGCGCTGGCGCGGCTCGTCGAGGGGCGCGTCGACTGGGCTCGGCTGCACAGGAACGTGCGCGAGGGGCACCTCGACGCGCTCACGGTGACCGCGACCGACCTCGGCACCGGGCGCGCGGTCGTGTTCGTGGAGGGCCGGGAGCCGCTCCCGCCCTGGAGCCGCGACCCGCTCGTCGAGGCGCGCGCCGGCCCGATCGGGCCCGAGCACGCCATCGCCTCCGGCGCCATCCCCCTCCTCTTCCGGCCCGTGCGCATCGACGGCTCCTGGTTCACCGACGGCAGCGTCCGGCAGAACGTGCCGCTCGCGCCGGCCATCCGCCTCGGCGCGGAGCGGATCCTCGTCGTCTCCCTGCGCCAGGCGGCCCGCGCCGAGCGCGCGCCGCGCGTCGAGGGCGACGAGCCGCCCACCACCGCCGCGCTGCTCGGCCGGATCCTGAACGCGCTCCTCCTCGACCACACCGACTACGACCTCGAGCGCCTCCGGCGGATCAACGCCGTGATCGCGCAGGGCGAGCGCACCTACGGCGCGGCCTTCGCGGAGTGCGTCGCGGAGCTCGCGGGCGGGGAGGTCGCCGCGCCCCTCCGGCGCGTGCAGGACCTCGTCATCCGGCCGTCGCGCGACATCGGCCAGCTCGCGCGCCTCCACGCGGAGCGGCGGGTCCGCGGGCTGCGGCGCGGCACGCTCGCGTCCCGCCTCCTGCGGCGCGCCGCCGCCGACGCGGAGGCGGCCTCGGACGGCGCCGCGGACCTCGCGAGCTACCTCCTCTTCGACCGCGACTTCGCCGACGACCTCGTCGCGCTCGGCCACGAGGACGCGCGCCGGATGGGCTCGGAGCTCGCCGCGTTCTTCTCGGCCCCGGCGTCCGCCGGGGCGCGGTCCGCCTGAAGGGAGAGGCCCGCGTGCTCGACCGGCCCACCCTCCTCGACGGCGCCATGGGGACCGCGCTCCTCGCGCGCGGCCTCCCCGCGCGCACGCCGCCCGAGGCGTGGCTGCGCGAGCGGCCGGAGGAGATCGCGCGCGTCCACGCGGAGCACGCGGCCGCGGGCGCGCGCGTCCTGCTCAGCTGCACGTTCGGCTGCGCCTCGCCCCGCGTCGAGGCCGCCGTCGGCGCGGCCGCGGTGCCGTCGCTCTGCGCGACCGCGGTCCGCCTCGCCCGGGCGGCGGCCTCGCCCTCCGGCGCCCGTGTCGCCGGCGCGGTCGGGCCGACCGGGCTCGTGCCCGCGGGCGGCTCGGTCGCCCCCGCGCCCCTCGAGCTGCGGTACGGCGTGCCGCTCGGCGCGCTCGCCGAGGCGGGGGCGGATCTCCTCTGGATCGAGAGCCAGTGGGACCTCGGCGAGGCCCGCGCCGCGCTCGCGGCCGCGCGCCGGACCGGGCTCCCCGCCGTCGTCACGTTCACGTTCGAGGACGCGGGCGGCCGGCTCCGCGCGCCGCACGGCCCGGACGCCGGCGACTGCCTCGCGGCGATGGCGGAGGAGGGGGCGATCGCCGTGGGGGTCAACTGCGTCTCCCCCGGCGACGCCCTGGCGGCGCTCGCGGCGTGGGCGGCGGAGCGGCTCGCGGTGCCGTTCGTCGCGAAGCCGAGCCCGGGCCTGCCGGGCGCGGTCGCCACCCCGGCGGCGTTCGCGGCGGCGCTCCGGCCGGCGATCGCGGCCGGGCTCCGGGTCGTGGGCGGCTGCTGCGGCGCGACGGCCGATCACCTGCGCGCGCTCGCGCCGCTCGTCTCCGGCGGCTGAGCGGCGATCGCCCCGGGCAGCGCCGGCGGCGGCAGCGCGAGGGCCGACGGGGTCCGCCGCAGGGCGCTCTCCGGCATCGACGGGACCACCGCCGAGGCCGGCGCCTGGCACAGGGCGCGACCGCCGCGGCGCGCGATCTCGGCGAGCCCGCCGGCGCCGTCACCGCCCATCCCGGAGAGGACCACGCCCGTCGCGCGGCCGCCTCGCTCCGCCGCGGACGCGAGCAGCCGGTCCGCGCAGGGCACGAAGCGGCTCGACGCGGGCATCGCCCGGAGCACCTCGCGATCGAGGACGAGGTCGCGGCCGCCGCCCGGCAGGTAGACGGCGCCGGGGGCGAGCGGCGTCGCGTCCTGCACGAGCACCGTGCGCCAGCCGGACGCGGACTGGAGCCAGTCCGCGAAGAAGGGCACGAACTCGGGCTCCATGTGCTGGGCGACGAGGACCGCGCGCCCGTCCCGCGGCAGCTCGCGCAGGAGCGCCGCGAGCACCCAGACGCCCCCCGTCGAGCTCGCCACGGCGACGACGTCGGTCCCGGGTCCGGGCGCTCCGGCCCCCCCGTCGTCCTCGACGCCGCGCCCGCCGGCCGCCGCGCGGCGCCGGGGCGCGCCC
>DASVZX010000310.1:0-8840 GCA_036391435.1 Anaeromyxobacter sp.
GCGGCGCCCCGGCGCGGTGACCGTGAGCTGCGCTCAGGCCTGCGCGCGCCGGGCCGAGCCGCGCCGGGTCAGCGCGCGCCGCCGCGCCCGCGCCGCGCACGGATCCCGGCCACGAGGGCGAGCCCGAGCGTCGCGAGCAGCGCGGCCGCGCTGACGAGGGCGCCCGCCTTCACCTCCGGCGGCTCGTAGCGCATCTCGAGGACGTGGCGGCCGCCGGGCCACGGCACCGCGCGGACGAGGGCGTCGGCGCGCAGGATCGGCACGTCCGCGCCGTCGAGCGTCGCGCGCCATCCCGGCCAGAAGGCGTCGTTCACGACGAGCGTCCCCGGCGCGGCGGAGACGGCCTCGACGCGGACGCGCTCGCGGCCTCGCGCTGCCGAGAGGACCTCGCCCGCGCCGGCCGGAGGAGGAGCTCCGCCCTCCACGACGACGGACGGGTCCCCGCGGCGCAGCGCCCCGATCGTCGCGGCGACGGCGGCGGCGTGGGTGGGGGCCCCGATGATCGCGCCGGCGAACGTGACCCACGGCCGGTGGGGCACCTCGAACACGCCGATGCTGCGGCCGGCCTCGGCATGGGCGAGGCGCCCACCGGCGATCGCGATCGTGGCCTCGGGGGAGGCGTTCACCACCGCCACGTGGGTGACCGCATAGCGCCGGTACGCGACCCATCGCTCCGGTCCGAATTCCTTCGCGAGCGCCATCCCGAGGTCCTCGAACGCCCGGGAGGTGAACGCGCTGTAGGCGTCGAGCTGGTCGATGCCGAAGCGCGCGGGGTACGCGGCCACGCCGGTCAAGGCCTCGACCTCCGCGATCCCGTCGGTGTCGTCGAGGTCGGCGCGGACGGGATACGGATCGCGACCGGTCGGCGTGGCGATCCGGGCCGGCGTCCCGCGGAAGGCGCCGAGGTCGGGTGGCCTGTCGGTGAGACCGGGCGTGCCGGCGTGCAGCGCGAACGGCGCGGCCGCCGCGGCCTCGATCGCGATCAGGGCGGCGAGCGCGGGGACGAGCCACGGGCCGCCCCGCCGCACACGCGCGAGGAGGACGCCGCCGAGGGCGGCGAGCGCGAGCGCGGGGTTCACGAACCCCATCGCGAGCCGCGGCCGGAGCGCGGCGATCCCCGCGCGCGCCGTGACGCTCGACGCGAGCCGCTCGACGTCGGCCGAGGTGAAGAGGAGGCCCAGCGCGGCGCAGCCCGCCGCGACGGCGAGGGCCGCGGCGGCCGTCCGGCGGCCCCGGCCCTCCGCGAGCCGGTCCGCGCCGAGCGCGGCGAGGATCGCGACGCAGAGCGTGAGCGGGACGACGAGCTTCTCCGGATAGCGAAAGGCGCCCCACACCGGGAGGTGATGCAGCACCGCGTCCGCGCCCGCGACCTCGCCGAGCGCGATCCACAGGAGCACCCCGGCCGCCCCGGCGAGCACGCGCCCGGCCCGGGATCCCGGGATCCCGAGGATCGCGAGCGCGAGGAGCACGCCGCCGAGGTACACGCTCGGCGCGAACGGCATCGCCTCGTCGTGCACGGTCGGGCCCCCGAGCCACCGGAAGACCGGGTCGGAGGCGGACACGCCCGCGCGCCCGAAGACGCCCGGCACGGCGAGCTCGAGCGACCGCGACGGCGAGAACGACCACTGCGTCCGGAGCGCCTTCTCGAGCGCCGCGCCGCGGTTCGTCACCCCGACGAGCACCCAGGCAGGCCAGAGCTGCACGGCGGCGAGCGCCGTCCCGAGCGCAACACCCGCGCCCGCCGGGAAGAGCGCCCGCGCTCCGCCCCTCTCGGCCGCGAGCGCGAGCCCGAGCGCCACCGCGACGGCGGTCCACTGCGGGTCGCCCGCGAAGTGCAGGGCAGCCACCCCGGCCGCGGCGAGCGCGACGCCGGCCGGTCCCCACGGCCTCGAGGGTCGGCCGCGCAGCGCGGCGATCGCCCAGGGCGCGGTGCCCGCCGCGGCGAGGTACGTGACGTTCGAGGTCATCCCGAGGACGGGCCCCGACATCGCGTAGCCCAGCCCCGCCACCGCGGAGGCTCCCCGGCTGGCGCCCAGGCCTCGCGCGAGGACGGCCGCGCCGGCGGCGGCGAGGCCGATGTGGACGACGAGGATCGCGTCGATGCTCACGCCGGGCGCGAGGAACGCGCCGAGCACGCTCACCGGGTGCAGCACGCCGTGGAGGAGCTGGGCGAAGAGCGGTGTCCCGAGCGCCTCGTGCGGGTTCCAGAGCGGGAGCCGGAGCCCCCGCAGCGCGTGGACGACGAGGGGCCGGAGCGGCGCGTGGAGGCGGGCCGTGTCGCGCCACGCGAGCGTGTGCCCCGCGGCGAGGACGGCGACCGCGGGGACGACCGCGACGGCGGCGACCGCGGCGAGCCAGGCGCGCTGGAGGGATCTCGGGATCGCCATCGGGCTCTGCTGCCGGGCCTCCGCCCGTCTACGGGGTCATGCCCTCTCGGGCCATGCGCGCTTCGAGGATCCGCCAGGCCCCCTCGATCGCCGCGTTGCCCGGGTCCTTCTCGCGAGCCCGGCGGAGCAGGACGGCCGCCTCCCGGATCCTCCCGATCCCGGCCAGCGCGGTCGCGCGACCGAAGGCGACGCCGGCGTTCGACGCGGCCGTGCCGTCGATGGCGCCGAACACGTCCGCCGCAGCGGCCGCTCGACCGGCCCGGAGCAGGGCCCACCCCAGATCGACCTGCTGGTTCGGATCGCGCCGCAGCCGCTCTGACGCCCGCGCCTCCGCGACGGCGTCTTCGTAGCGACCCTCCCGGACGGCGAGGAGGCTCGCCGCCCGGTGCCGGACGGCGACGTCGCGCGCCGAGTCGGCGGTTCGGCGGAGCAGCTCGCGGGCACCCTCGGGATCTCCGCGCTCCTCCAGCACGAGGGCATACGTCGCCACCGCGAAGATGGACTCGGGTGAGTCGGCGACCGCCGTTCTCCAGTACGTCGTGCTGTCCTGGAACGCCGCCGCCCTCGCCCGCGTCCCGAACGCGAGGACGGCGATCAGCGCGGCGGCGACCGCCCAGGCGCCGCGGTTCCAGCGGAGCGCCAGCCGGTGCAGCGCCGCGCCGCCGAGCGCCGCCGGCGCCGCCAGCGCGAGGTACTGGAGGTGGTTCGAGACGGGAGCCATGCCCTGGTACGGCGCGTCGAGCAGGCCGAGCACCAGCGCGACGAGGATGGCGTGGGCCCAGAGGGCCCTCCCCAGCCACGATCCCGTTCGCCGCAGCCAGAGCAACGCCGCGGCGTACGCGAGGACCGCGGCGAGCGCGGGCGCGTAGAACCACGGACTCGTCGGGGAGACGGGCCACTCCGCGTGGCACAGGACCAGCCCGACCGGTGCGAACGCCGCCCGGGCGTACTCGACGAGCGCCCACCCCGCCCCGCCGATGCGCTCCGCCACTCCGCGCGAGCGCAGCAGGACTCCCGCCATCGCCGGCCCGGCCTGGTACCCGAGCGTCACAACTCCCTCCGCCAGGGAGGCGAGGAAGAACGGAGCGAGCCGTCTAAAGTCGCCGCGACCGATGCGCCCCGATCTGACCCAGATCGCGCCGGCGAGGACGACCGGCACCGCGACGACCGCCGCCTTGGACAGCAACGCCAGGACGAACAGCGCGAGCGATCCCAGCTGGCGCGAGCGCCGGGGCGCTCCTCCCGGCGTGGGCCACAGGGCCACCGCCGCGAACGCCAGCGCGCTCGAGAGCGGGTTCTTGGTCTCCGCGACCCACGCGACGCTCTCGACGGCCGCCGGATGCACCGCGAACAGGGCAGCGCCGATCCAGGCGCCCGGGACCTCGAGCGAGCCGAGCGCCCGCCAGAGGGCCACCGCGGCGAGGCCGTGGAGCGCGACGGCGACCACGTGATAGCCGAGCGGCTGCTCGCCGAAGAGGCGTGCCTCGAGCCACATGACGGTCCACGTCACCGGGTAGTAGTCGAAGACCCCCTTGCCCCTCCAGACGTCGGCGAGCGGACGCGAGACGAACCCGGAAGGATCGAGGACGGCGTGGTCGTCGGACACGAACCCCGCGCCGAAGACGACCGCGTAGGCCGCCGTCGCGAGCGCCACGAGGGCCAGCGCGGACAGGATCCCGGAGAGTCGCCTCGACGTTCGCACCGCGGTCATCCTATCCCACGAGCGCCCGGCGCGCGGGCGCGCGCGCTCGACCCGAGCGCCCCACGACACGGGCCGTCACCGCGGCAGCAAGGTCGGCTCGTGCCGCCGGTAGCTCTCGAGCACGGCCCGCATCGCGGCGAGGCTCGGCGCGTCGCCGCCCGGCCCGGTCGCGTCGAGCGCCCGCTGCTCGAACGCCACCGCCTCGTCGAAGCGGGCCGCCGCGGCGTGGACCGCGGCGAGCGTCTCGAGCGTCATCGGGTCGGCCGGCCCGGCGAGCCCGGCCGCTCGCCGCGCCAGCTCGATCGCGCGCGCCTTGTCGGCCGGGGTCGCGGTGGGGCGCGTGCCGAGGAGCAGGGCCGCTCGCGCGAGCGGCGCCGGCCACCCCGGCCGGAGCCGGCTCGCCTCGAGCAGCTCCGGGATGGCGCGCTCCGCGTCCCCCGCGAGCGCTTCCGCCAGCCCGAGCGCGCCGTGCGCCTCGGCGCTCGACGGCGCCAGCTCCACCGCGGCCCGCCCCTCCTCGACCGCCGGGGCCGTCTCGCCCCTCGAGAGGAGGAGCTCGGACAGCTCCCGGTGCGCGAGCCCGGCCTCCGGGTTCAGCTGGAGCGCTTTCCGGAGGAACGCGATGGCCTCGTCCTGGCGCCCCTCCATCGCGAGGTCGCGCCCGAGGTTCAGGTCGGCCTCGACGAGTCCCGGCCAGGCGCGGAGCGCCTCCTGGTACAGCGCGACCGCCTCGCCGGCCCTCCCGCGGAGGTCCAGGTTCTGCGCGAACCCGAACAGCGCCTCGGCGCCCCAGTGGTGGACGACGCCGTCCCGCGGCGCGGCGGCGAGGGCGCCCTCGATCAGCGCCACGCCGCGACGCTCCCCGATGGCGAGCGCCGCCGCCCCGTCCACGAGCCGCGCCACCGCGTCGAACGCGCCGTCCACCGTGCTGCGCGCCGCCCGCAGCGCCAGGGGCTCGGCCCGCCTCCTCAGCCCGACCAGCGATTCCAGGTTCGCCGCGACCCGCTGCGGCTCGGGCTCGGCGAGCCCGCCCGGCGCGTAGAACTCGAGGATCGGCGTCTCGAGCGAGTTCACGGGCGCGTCCGCGCCGAGCCACGGCGCCAGCGTCGTCTCGTCCGCGACGAGCAGCGCGGCGACGTCGTCGGCCCGCTCCCACCCGTAGCGGCGGAGGTCGGCGGTGGCCGGCTCGTCGAGCCCGCGCTGCACGCGGTCGAGATCGAGGGAGAGCGGCTGAAGGCGCCCGACCAGGAACGAGGACTCCTGGGCGATCCAGAGGTAGACGTGCGGGAAGACCGACGCGAAGGTCCGCACGATGGTCCTCAGGTCCTCGGGCGGCAGATCGAGCGGGACCCACTGCAGCATCGCGCCGTCCACCGCGAGGTGGTCGCGCGCGCTGCGGTAGTAGTCCTGCGAGAAGAACACGGCGTTGCCGGCGTGGCCGGACTTCGACTTGCCGTCCGACACGATGGCGTCGTACGACCGGCGCGCGCGCCTCAGGTAGTTGACGCCGTCGTCCTCGACGATCTGGACGCGCGGATCGTGGAGCACCCCGGCGTTCCAGTGCTCGAACGCGCGGGCGCCCTCGATGACGCCGCGCGCGATCTCCACGACCGTGATCCGCTCGACGCCGGGGTGCCTCGCCATCTCGCCGGCCAGGATCCCCGTGCCGAGCCCCACGGTGAGGACCGTCCGCGGAGGCCGCTCCGAGAGCAGGAACGGGAAGTGCGCGAGGACCTGCTGCTTCTTGTCCACGCCGGCGCTGCTCTGGCCGATGACGATGCCGTCGATGGCCATGAGCTCCTGGCGCGCGTCGTACGCGCGCTGGAACACCTTGACCGTCGCGGAGCGCCCCTCGCGATAGTACGCGACGGTGTCGTCGGGGCCGCCGCCGGTCCTCGGGAGCGGCCCCGGCCGCCAGAGCGCCACGACGAGGATGCACGACCAGAGCCCCGCCGAGATGGGCGCCGCCCGCAGCAGCACCCGCGGGCTCCAGCGGTCGTCGCCGGCCGGCAGGAGCGCCCAGCCCGCGGCCGCCAGGTTCAGCATGGCGAGCACCGCGACGCTCCGCTGCATCCCGAGCAGCGGGAGCAGCACGAACCCGCCGACGACCGCCCCGACGATGTTGCCCGCGGCGTTCGACCCGTAGAGCACGCCGAGCCTCGTCCCCAGGCTTCCGACGTCGCGCGCCGCGATCCGCATCGCCAGCGGCAGGGTCGTCCCGATGAGCGTCGTCGGCACGATCATGACCGCGAAGCTCACGCCGAACCGCGCGGCCATGGCCTGGAACCACCCCAGCTCCGGGTTCTCGAGCCAGGCCGTGCCGAGGTCCAGGACCGTGCGGAGGAGCGGGACCGTCGCGAGCGTCGCGGCGGCGATGCCCGCCTGCACCCAGCCGAACGTCCTCCGCGGGTTCCCGAGCCGATCCGCCACGCCGCGGGCGATGAAGCTGCCGGCCGTGATCCCGACCAGGAACGCGGAGAGCATCGTGACGAACGCGTAGGTCGACGTGCCGAGGACGAGGACGAGCATCCGCGTCCAGATCACCTCGAGCGCGAGCGACGCGACGCCGGACAGCGCCATCGTGACGAGGAGCCAGACGTCGGCGGCGCTCGTCCTCGCGAGGACGGCCGGGCCTCCCGGGGCCGCCGCGGCGGCCGGCCGGGCCGCCGGGGAAGGTCGCGTCCGCCAGGCCAGTCCGAGCGCCGCCAGCGCGACCGCGACGTTGCACGCCACCGCGACGTACAGCGTGCCGTGCAGCCCGAGCGCGCGGATGAGGACGAACCCGGACAGCGCGCTGCCGACGACCGCGCCCGCGGTGTTCACGGCGTAGATGAGGCCGAGCTGGCGGCCGACGTGCTCCGTCTCTCCGACGACGACGCGGGTCAGGGCCGGGAGCGTGCCGCCCATGAGGAACGTCGGCGGGACCACCACCAGGGCGGCGAGCGCGCAGCGCGAGACGAGCAGCGCGACGGAGTCCGGGGCGAACCGCGTCGCGGCCCAGACGTGGACCGGATCGACCGCGTGCACCACCCAGCTCCCGGTGAGCGCCAGCAGCGCGATGCCCGCCTCCAGCTGCGCATACAGCCGCAGCGGCGAGGCGCTGCGATCCGCGGCGCGGCCGAGCACCCAGCCGCCGGCGGCGAGCCCGGCCAGGAACGTGGCCAGCACCGCGGTGACGGCGTACGCCGTGACGCCGAAGACCTCGTTCAGGAGCCGCGACCAGACGACCTGGTAGACGAGCCCGGCGGCGCCGGAGACGAAGAACAGCGCGGAGACGGCGGCGGCGCGGTGGCGTGGGTGCGACATTCTGTCCGGGGTTTCTACCGCGACCACGGCGGAGCGGGAAAGCCCCACCCGGCCCCTCGGTCGGCTGCTCCGGCGCCGCGAGCGAGCGCGGGCGGTTGGCGCAGGCGGAAGCCTTGAGTACGCTTGCGCCCCTCATGCGTTCGACATCGACGAGCGCCCCCCGGGCCGCGCCGGGCCGGGGCGGCTCCGGGCCCGCCGCGGCGACCGAACGGGGCGTCCTCGGGCACGTCGCGCGCGCCGCGGCGCTCGGCGTCGCGCTCACGCTCGTCGCCGCCGCGCTCCTCACGTACGGGCTCTACGTCCGGCGCATCGGATACCCCTTCTTCGCCCTCAGCGACACGGTGAAGTACTACCAGTACGCCTCCGCGATGGCCGGCGGCCTCCGTCCGTACGTGGACTTCCCGGCGGAGTACCCGCCCCTCGCCTTCCCGCTGTTCTCGCTCGCCGGCGCCCCGCCTCTCGGCCTCGAGGCGTACTCGCACCGGTTCGCCGCGCTGATGTTCGCGGTGACCGCGCTCTGCGGCGGCGTCGCCGCGGCCACCGCCGCCCGCCTCTGGCCGGAGGGGCGCCGGGCTCACGCGGCCGCGGCGGCGTTCGCGGTGGCGGTGCTCGCCGCGGGGGCGATCGTCGCGAACCGGTACGACGCGGCGGTCGCGCTCGTCGTCGCGGCCGCCGTCCTGCTCCTCGTCGAGCGCCGGCACTGGCCCGCGGCGCTCGTGCTCGGCATCGGCTTCGCCCTGAAGCTCGTCCCCGCCGTCCTGCTCCCGCTCGTCCTCGTCCTCGCCGCGGACCGCCGCGCGATCGCCTGGGCGGGGCTCGCGTTCGCGGCGACCGCCGCGGCGCCGTTCGCCCCCTACCTGCCGCAGGGCGCGGCGGGCCTCGCGGAGGTGTTCCTGTTCCACGGCGCGCGACCGCTCCAGGTCGAGAGCGTCCTCGCGACCCCCTTCTTCGCGGCGTCCCTCGCCGGCGGGCCCGCGGTCCCGATCGCGAGGGGCTTCGGCTCGCAGTACGTGGCCCTCGACACGGCGGACGCGATCGCCCGGGCGTCGCCGGCGATCGCGCTCGCCGCGCTCGGCGCCGCGTACCTCGCCATCTGGCGGCGGCGCGCCGCGCTGCGATCCCGCCCGGAGGCGGTCCCCGTCGCGGTCACGGCGGTGCTGCTCGCGTTCCTCGCGTCCGGGAAGGTGCTCTCGCCGCAGTTCTTCGTCTGGCTGCTCCCGTGCGTCGCCCTCGTCCTGCCCCGGCGGGCGGCGCTCGGCGCCGCCGTGCTCGCCTGCCTCGCCCTCGCGCAGGTGGAGTTCCCCGCGATGTACGTGAGCCTCCTCCGCGGCGGCAAGCTGGCGGCGCTGGTGCTCGTGCTCCGGAACCTGGTGCTCCTCGCCGCGTTCGCGCTCGCCGTGCGCGAGGTGTGGCGGCTGGACGACGGCCGCGCCGCTTCGCGCTGA
>DASVZX010000311.1:0-4792 GCA_036391435.1 Anaeromyxobacter sp.
CGATCGCGGCGGCGCCCTGGCGCGCGCGGTGCAGGGCCGAGGCGTGAGCACGGGCCGCGCTCCGCGGCCGCCCGCTCGCGCACGGGGTGCCGCCATGACGAGCATCGAGGCGATCATCCGGCCCTCGAGCCTGGACGCCGCCATCGAGGCGCTCGATCACGCCTGGATCCAGGGGATCACGGTGGACGAGGTGAAGAGGTACGGCTGCCAGGAGAGGCCCGCCGCGCGCCACCGTGGGGCCGGGTACGACCTCGACATGGACCCGGAGCTCAAGGTCCAGGTCGTGGTCCCGGATCCGCTGGTGCCGCGCGTGCTGCACGACCTCGGGCACGCCCTGCGGGGCGGCGAGTGCGGCGACGGCAAGATCTTCGTCTCACGCGTCGAGGAGGCGGTCAGGGTGCGCACCGGCGAGCGCGGCGAGGCGGCGCTCTAGGCTAGCGGGTGGCCGCGCGCCCGGGGGATCCGCGCGGGGCGGTCCCCGAAAGGGTTCAGCACCGCGGAGGGATTCGCGAGCATAGTGACGCGCCGTCAACAGACCGCGCGCACGCACGACCGCGCCGTCCGACGGGCAGGGAGCGACGCATGGCCGTCTACAAGAAGATCGAGGTCGTCGGCACGTCGGAGGTCAGCTTCGCGGAGGCGACGAAGGCCGCCGTCGCGGAGGCGGGCAAGACCGTGAAGGGGATGAGCTGGTTCGAGGTCGCGGAGATGCGGGGCGCGATCAAGGGGAACCAGGTCTCGGAGTTCCAGGTGACCGTCCGGATCGGCTTCAAGGTGGAGCACTGAACCGGCGGCGCCATTGCGCAGGAGAGGTCACATGAGGCGGATCGTTCTGGCGCTCGCCCTCGCGATGCTCGCGGGCGGCGCGTTCGCGGCGGACAAGACGTACCAGGTCACGGGCCCGGTCCTCGAGGTCCGGGACGACGCCATCGTGGTGCAGAAGGGGAAGGAGAAGTGGGAGGTCGCCCGGACGGCGGACACGAAGGTCCAGGGCGAGCTCAAGAAGGGCGAGAAGGTCACCGTCCACTACACGATGACCGCGACGTCGATCGACGTCGCGGCCGCGAAGAAGAAGGGCAAATAGGCCCGACGCGCCTCGGGGCGCGGCGGCGCGGTGATCCCGCCCGCCGCGCCCGCGCCGTCCGGCCGTCCCGTCCGCCCGGAAAGCCGGGTAAGCTCGGCCGCCATGCTTCCGGAACGGACCGAGGTCCTCGTCGTCGGCGGCGGCATCGTCGGCCTCACGATCGCGCGCGAGCTCGTGCGCCGCGGCAGGGCCGACGTCGTCGTGATCGAGCGGGAGCCGGAGCTCGGCAGGCACGCCTCGGGCCGGAACTCGGGCGTGCTGCACGCCGGGATCTACTACGCCCCGGACTCCGCGAAGGCGCGGACCTGCCTCGCCGGGAACCGCCTCATGCGCGCGTACTGCCGCGAGCAGGGGCTCCCCTTGCTCGAGTCCGGCAAGGTGATCGTGGCGCGCGCCGAGGCCGAGATCCCGGTGCTCGAGGAGCTCCACCGGCGCGCGAGCGCGAACGGCGCGCGCGTCCGGTTCCTGGACGAGAAGGAGCTCGCCGACGTCGAGCCGATGGCGCGCACGACGGGCCGGGCGCTCCACGCGCTCGACACGGCGGTCGTGGATCCGGTGGCCGTCCTCGGGAGCCTGCGGGCGGGGCTCGAGGCGGCGGGCGTCCGGATCCTCACCGGCTGCGGCTTCGTGCGCCTCGCGGCCCCCGACGTCGCCGAGACGACGCTCGGCCGGATCCGCTTCCGGCGGGTCGTGAACTCGGCGGGGGCGTGGTGCGACGAGGTGGCCCGCGCGTTCGGCGTGGGCGGCGCGTACCGGCTCATCCCGTTCAAGGGCATCTACCGGAAGCTCCGCGCCGGCGCGACCTACCCGGTGAACGGCAACATCTACCCGGTGCCGGACGTCCGGAACCCCTTCCTCGGCGTCCACTTCACGCGCAGCGCGCACGGGGACGTCTACGTCGGCCCGACCGCGATCCCGGCGCTCGGCCGCGCGAACTACGGCCTCTTCCGCGGCGCGGGCCGCGACGCGTTGCGGATCCTGGCCGAGGACGCGACGCTCTTCGTCCGCAACCCGAAGTTCCGGGCCGTCGCCCTCGCCGAGCCCCGCAAGTACCTGCCGGCGTTCTTCCACCGGGACGCGGCGCGGCTCGTGAAGCGCTACGACCCGGGGCTCTTCGTCGCGGCGGAGAAGGTGGGCATCCGCCCGCAGCTCGTGGACTGGCGGACGAAGGAGCTCGTCATGGACTTCCTCGTCGAGGCGAAGGACGCGTCCGTGCACGTCCTGAACCCGGTGTCGCCCGCGTTCACGAGCTCGATGGAGCTCGCGCGCGTCGTGGTCGAGGAGCACTTCCGGTGATCCTCGGCGGCGCGCTCCTCGCGGTCTGCGGCGCGCTCGTCGCCGGGATCGCCGGGCCGCCGCACCCGGGCTGGCGCCGCGCGGGGGCGGCCGCGGTCGTGGCAGGGCTCGCGCTCTCGGCGCTCGGCGCGGTGGTCGCGCTCGTCGAGTCGATGTGACCCGGGCCGCGCGCTCCCGGCGCGCCGCCGGGGAGGGCCGCGACGGCGCGACCGCCTACTTGTGGCCGTTCAGGCAGAGCGCGCCGTTCAGCGCGGCGACGGCCTTCTTGTAGTCGGCCCGGTCGATCACGAACTGCATGTTGATCTGGCGGTAGGACTGCGAGACGCAGATGACGTTGATCTTGTTCTCGGCGAGGACGTTCGCCGCGCGCGCGAGGACGCCCGGGATCGAGATGTTCGTGCCGATCACGCAGACGATCGCGGCGGGCATCGTCGTCACCTGGGCGTAGCGGGCCTTGAGGTCATCGAGGAGGGGCCCCTTGGCCGCCTTCTCCGGGATGACGTGGGTGATCGAGTTCGCGTTGGTGGCCTTCAGGATGTACGAGACCCCGTGCTTGCGGAGGACCTCGAGGATCCCGAGGTCGAACCCGATCGCGCCGACCATCGACGGGTCGTAGATGTCGACGATCGTCACCTTCTGCGTCCCGGCGATCACCTCGACGCGCGCCTGCTTCCCGACGTAGCTCTTCGTGATGAGGGTCCCCGGGTGGTCGGGCTCGAAGGTGTTCTTGAGCCGGATCGGGATGCCGGCCATCTCGAGCGGCTTCGCCGCCTTCGGGTGGATCGCCTCCATCCCGACGTCGGCGAGCTGATCGGCGACGTCGTAGTTGGTCTGGCCGACCGTGACGGCGTTCCCGGCGCCCACGATCTCGGGATCCGCCGAGGAGAGGTGGAACTCCTTGTGGATGATCGCCTCGTCCGCCTCGAGCTCCACGGCGACCTTGGAGAAGGTGACCTCGGAGTACCCGCGGTCGAACTCCCGCATGATCCCCTCGGCGCCCTTCGTGTACCCGGTGACGACGACGACCTCCTTCGACGGGTCCACCTCCTGGAACTTCCGCTGGATCCGCTCGTCGATCGTCCACGCCTCGTCGTCGTCGAAGCCGGACAGATCCATGAAGCAGGTCCGGTAGCCCTTCGCCTTCAGGATCTCGACCGCGTTGAAGGCGCTGTGCGCCTCGCCGACCGCCGCGAGCATCTCGCGGGCGGCGAGGAGGACGTTGTCGCGCGCGAGGTAGCCGCTCGCGAGGACGTGGCGCATGGAGTTGAGGTACGCCTTGAGCTCCTTCATCCGCTGGTCGAGGAACCCGTCCGCAGTGGCGAGGTCGAGCCCGAGCCCGGCGAGGCCCGCGTTGATGGTCTTCAGCTTCACGGTGAGCGCGTCCATCGCCGGGCCGTAGCTGTCGCCCTGCGCGAACTTCGCGTAGACGCCCGGCGCGCCCGTCTTCTTGTGCTCGAGGAGCTCGTTCGTCACGCCCGCGTAGGCGGACACGACGTAGACGCGCCCGTAAACGGACTTCGGGTCGCGGAGCATGATGTTCTTCAGCACCTCGCCGAACTGCGACATCGAGGTGCCGCCGATCTTCTCTACCGTGAGCATGGTCGCTTCCAGGTCCTGGGGAGTGGAAAGGGCCCGACATGATAGACCAACTGTCCGGCCGGGAGCACGGGGGACTGGCGTGAGGGCCGGGCGGCCGGCCGGCGGGCGGAGACGGGCATGACGAGCGGCGAGCGAGCGGCGAGGCTCCGGATCGCGGTCGTCGGGCACGTGGAGCACGTGACGCTCGGGCGCGTGCCGGCGGTCCCGCGGGCCGGGGAGATCGCGCACCTCGAGGCGCCGCGCTGGTTCCCCGGAGGCGGAGGCGGCGTCGCCTTCGCGCAGCTCGCCCGCGGCGACGCCGAGGTGCACCTCTTCACCGCCCTCGGGAACGACGAGGCGGCCCGCGACGTCGCGGCGGCGATCGCGGCGACCGGCGCCCGGATCCACGCCGTGCACCGCGAGGCGCCTCACACGCGCGACCTCGTCCTCGTCGAGCCCGGCGGCGAGCGGACGATCGTGGTCGTCGGCCAGCCGCTCCACCCGCGCGCGGCGGACCCCCTCCCGTGGAAGCTCCTCGCGACCTGCGACGCGGCGTACTTCACGGCGGAGGACCCGGAGGCGCTGCGCGCCGCCCGGGAGGCGCGGCTCCTCGTCGTGGCGGCGCGGCGGCGGGGCGCGCTCGCCGCGTCGGGCGTCCGGGCGGACGTCGTCGTGGGGAGCGCGGCCGATCCCCGCGAGGCGAGCGCGCTCGCGGACTACCCCGTGCCGCCGCGCGCGCTCGTGCTCACCGAGGGCGCGGCGGGGGGCCGGATCGAGACCGGCGCCGGCACGGCGCGCTTCGCGGCGCCCGCGCCGCCGGCGCGCATCGAGAGC
>DASVZX010000312.1:0-2601 GCA_036391435.1 Anaeromyxobacter sp.
GCTCTCGATGCGCGCCGGCGGCGCGGGCGCCGCGAAGCGCGCCGTGCCGGCGCCGGTCTCGATCCGGCCCCCCGCCGCGCCCTCGGTGAGCACGAGCGCGCGCGGCGGCACGGGGTAGTCCGCGAGCGCGCTCGCCTCGCGCGGAACGGTGAACGCCTGCCGGAAACGACCGCCGCGAGCGCCGCATCGGACGGAGGAGGTCACGCGCCACCTGGCCAGCGCAAGGGCGCGTTTCAACCGAGCGTCATCGGCTTCGCCCCGATCGACGCCGTGCGCAGGTTCGTCGCGCCGCGTGACGCGTCTTCGGGCTTCCGTCGCGCTGGAAGCCCCGCCCGGCCCGCTCGACCACATCGACGCAGCGCGGCGCACACGCGGCGACCCCGGCGCGCGTTGTCCCACGCCCGGTGTCCCACACCGAAAGTTCAGCCCGCGCGGGCCCGCTCCGCGTAAAATCTCCGCTCGTCCACGATGGGGGAAGGGCGATGACGCCTCGCTGGCTGCTCGCACCAACGCTCGCGATCGCGCTGCTCACCGGATGCACGGGCGCCCGGGCCCGGTGGTCGTCGGTGCCTCGAGCGGCGCCGGACCCGAACCGCTGGGAGCGCGCCGCCTGCCGCCTGGAGCAGTACCCGCCGGAGCTCGACGAGCGAGCCCTGGCCCGCGCCCGCTTCGAGGACGTCGAGGCGCGCCGCGAAGATTCCTCCGCACCGTCCGCGGCCGCGCGCCTCCTCGCCGCGCGGGACGCCTTCGACTCGCGCTGCGCCGCGTGGCGCGCGGCGAGCGCCTTCGAGCCGACGGGGGCGCCCGCCGGGGCAGAGCACTGGTCGTGGCTCTGAGCCGCGACCGCGCGGCTTCGCGTCCGCGCGGACGGGACGGCCGTCCAGCTCGTCGAAGCTTGCGGTGACCGGGCGGCCACGACCGGTCGAACGCCGCGGTGCCCGCCCCGCCGGCGCGGCGTCGTTGTAGGAACGACGCGCACCGGGCGTCCTCGATGTCCCGCCGCCATGGCCCAGCGTCCCGGCGAGCCGAGCGGTACGCTCTGCCCGTGCGCGCTCCGTCGCGCGCAGGCAGGGGAAGCATCACGACGCACCGTGGAGGCAGAATGAGGCTCGTCGCATGCCGCGCGTGCGGGAGCGGAGTGATGATCGACGCTCCGGCGTGTCCCAGGTGCGGAGCCGCACCCGCGCCCCGCTCCAGCTCGCACGCCGTCGCGGCCCTCGTCGTGGCCGGGATCGGCCTGGTCGTCTCCGGCGTCCTGATCCCGCTCCTGTTCTAGCGACGCCGTCGCTCGAACGGCGGCTCGTCGCGCATCGGCCCTCGCGAACCTCGCGGCTGCGGCCTCCGCCCCTCCTGGCCGCTGCCGCCGCGCCCCCGGACCGGGAGGCGCCCCCTACACCGGGATCCCCTCGAACAGCACGCTCGACAGGTACCGCTCGCCGGCGTCGGGCAGGATCACGACGAGGAGCTTCCCCTTCGACTCCGGGCGGGAGGCGACCTTCACCGCGGCGGCGACGGCGGCGCCGGACGAGATCCCGGCGCTGATCCCCTCCTCGCGATGGAGCCGCCGCGCCATCTCGATCGACTCGTCGTTCGAGACGGTCACCACGTCGTCCACGAGCTCGAGGTCGAGCACGTCCGGCTTGAAGCCGGCGCCGATGCCCTGGATCTTGTGGGGCCCGGGCCTCGGCGGCTCGCCCCTCCGGATGGCGGTGAGCACGGGCGAGTGCACCGGCTCCACCGCGACCGAGAGGACCGCGCGCTTCCGCTCGCGCTTCAGGTAGCGCGACACGCCGCTGATCGTCCCGCCGGTGCCGACACCGGCCACGAAGATGTCCACCCGGCCGTCGGTGTCGTCCCAGATCTCCGGGCCCGTCGTGCGGTAGTGCACCTCGGGGTTCGCGGGGTTCTTGAACTGCTGGGGCATGTAGAACCGGGCGGGATCGCCCGCGACCAGCTCCTCGGCCTTCGCGATCGCGCCGGGCATCCCCTTCGACCCCTCGGTGAGGACGAGGTCCGCCCCGAAGGCGCGGAGCATCCGGCGCCGCTCGAGCGACATCGTCTCCGGCATCGTGAGGACGATCGGGTACCCGCGCGCCGCGGCGACGAAGGCGAGCGCGATCCCCGTGTTCCCGCTCGTCGGCTCGACGAGGGTCCGCGCGCGCGAGCCGGGGACGAGCTTCCCGCTCCGCTCCGCCGCCTCGATCATGGAGGCCCCGATCCGGCACTTCACGGAATACGCCGGGTTCCGGCCCTCGATCTTCGCGAGCACCGTCGCGCCCGCGCCCTGCGTGACGCGGTTCAGGCGGACGAGCGGCGTGTTGCCGATGCTGCGGCTGTTGTCCTCGTAGACGCGGGCCATGCGAGCTCCTCTCGGCGCCGGGCCGGGACGGCCGGTTGCGCGCCGACCGTCATCCGATATAACGGATGACATGTCAAGCACCCCGTCCGTGATGACGGAGGCCGAGCGGGAGGTGCGCGTCCCGCGGGTCGAGCGCGACCAGGACGGCGGCGCCGTGCGGGCCGGCGCGCCCGCACGCGTCGGCGAGCGCGAGGCCGGCCGCGAGGTAGTACGTCAGCGCGGCCGCGAACGTGTCTCCCGCC
>DASVZX010000313.1:0-8069 GCA_036391435.1 Anaeromyxobacter sp.
GGCGGCTGCGTGCTCGTCCACGGGTACCTCGGGTCGCCGGACGCGCTCGCGCCGCTCGCGCGACGGCTCGCCGGCGAGCTCGGCGCCGCGGCCGTCCGCGCCGTGGTCCTCCCCGGGCACGGAAGCGAGGCGGTGCCGCCGTTCGACGCGGCGGCGTTCACGGCCGAGGTCGGCCGCGCGGCGGCGGCGATCGAGGGGCCGGTCGTGCTCGTCGGGCACTCCACGGGCGGGAGCGTCCTCCTCGCGGCGGGCGCGGCGCTGGCGGTCCCCCCGGCCCTCGCGGTCCTCGCGGCGACGCCCGCGCGCGTCGACGCGGCGTACGCCGCCCGCTGGTCGCGCCACGCGGGGCCGGGCGGCCCCGGGCTCGACGAGCTCGCCGGGCTCGTCTCGCTCGTGAACCGACTCGGGAGGACGCGCCATCCTTTCCCGCTCCTCGTCCTCGCCGGGGAGGAGGACGCGCTCGTCCCGGCGGCGGAGGCGGACCGCTGGCGCGAGCGCGCCGCGGAGGTCCGGGTGGTCCGCGTGGCGGACGCGGATCACGACCTCTTTCGCGGGGCGGGGAGCGCCGTCGCGATCGACGTCGCCGCGCGCGCGATCCGGGACGCGCTCCTCCTCGCGCGCTCTCCCGGCGACCCGCGCTGGGCCGAGCGCGCCGGCCTCGCCGCGGCGGTCGCCCGCCGCCCCGCGACGCTGCGCCACCTGCGCGACGGGCCCGCGGGCCGCGCGCTCGACGGGCGCGCCGCGGACGCGGCGGAGCTCGCCGCGACCGAGCCGACGATCGTGAACCTCTCGGTGACGACCCGCTGCGAGCTCGCCTGCCCGGCGTGCGCGCGGACCTTCCGGCGGACCCCGCCGCGGGACATGACGGCCGGGACGTTCGCGCGCGTCCTCGAGCGCCTCCCGCACGCCGCGCGGGTCGTGCTCGTCGGGCTCGGCGAGCCGCTCCTGCACCCCGAGATCGTGGACCTCGTCCGCCTCGCGGCGCGCGAGGGGCGGCGCGTGTCGCTCGTCACGAGCGGCATGCGGCTCGGGCCGGCGCTCTCCCGCGCGCTCCTCGACGCGGGGCTTTGCGGGCTCGCCGTCAGCGTGGACGCGGCCTCGGCCGAGGCGGTCGCCCGGGTCCGGCCCGGCGCTCGCCTCGAGACCGTGCTCGAGAACCTCCGCGCGTTCGCCGAGGCGCGCCGCGGGGCCGGGCGCGAGGTGAGCCTCGCCGTGTTCACGGCGCTCGGCGCCGACACCGCGGGCGAGCTCGCCGGCATCGTGGACGCGGTCGCGCCGCTCGGCGTCGACGCGCTCATGGCGACGGACCTGAACTTCCCGGAGAACGCGGCGCGCTCGCTCCACCGGGCGCTGCACCCGGACGACGCCGCGGCCCTGGACCGCGCGCTGCGCGCCGCGCTCGCCCGCGGCCTCCCCGTCCTCTCCGTGCACGGCCTCGAGGAGCTCGCCCTCGAGGCGCGCTTCCGCGAGTTCCTCCTCCTGCGGGCGTCCGCCCTCGCCGCGCGCGCCCCCCGCCACGCCCACTGCCGCTCGCCCTGGCAGACCTTGCCGGTCGGGCCGGACGGCGAGGCGACCCTGTGCGACTGCCAGCCCGCGGCGCGGCTCGGGAACGTGCTCCGCGATCCGCTCGACGAGCTCTGGAACGGCGCGCCGATGCGCGCGCACCGGCGGCGCATGCGCTCGGAGGACCCGCCCCCGGCCTGCCTCGGCTGCCCGCGCTTCTGACGCCCGGCCCCGCGACGCTCAGCGCCGCGCCGCCGCCTGCACGGCGCAGCAGACCCCCTTCACGACCTCCGCCATCCGCGCGTAGTCGAGCGTGTCGGGCCGGTCCTCCGCCGTGTGGTAGCGCGGGTTCCGGAAGAACGCGGTGTCCGTGACCATCACCGCCTCGTACCCGTTCCCCCAGAAGCTGCGGTGGTCGGAGAAGTCGACGCCGGGGAGGAACGTCGGGGCGGAGAGCGTCTCGACGGGGAGCGGCGATCCCGCGCGCATCCCGGCCGCGACGCCGCGCACCGCGCCGCCCTGGCCCCACTTGCCGACCACCGCGACGAAGTTCCCGGTGGACGGGTGGAACCAGCCGAGCACCGCCGGGTAGGCCTGGCTGCCCTTCGCGTCCGAGAAGGTGCCGATCATCTCGAGCGAGATCATGAGGCGCACGCGCACGCCGCGATTCGCGAGCGCGCGGGCGTGGACGGCGCTCCCCATCCGCTCGGTCCCGAAGGAGGGCGGCTCCTCGTTCACGTAGGCGGCGAGCACGATCTTGAGGGGGGGCGGCGACGCCCGGAGCAGGCGCGCCAGCGCGAGGAGCCCCGCGACGCCGCTCGCGTCGTCGTCCGCGCCCGGCTGGTCGCCGGCCGTGTCGTAGTGCGCCCCGACCACGATGCGCTCCGGCGTGTCCGGGCCGAGCTCGGCGAGGACGTTCCGGTACGTGCGGTCCGCCGCGCGGTACGTCTGCTCCGTCACCTTCGCCCCGGTCGTCCGGAGCGCGTCCGCGACGAACGCGGCCGCGCGCTCGAGGTTCTCCGGGTGATCGAAGTCGCGCGCCCCGAACCCGGTGACGAGCGCCTCGACGTCCGAGCGGAGCGCCACCGGATCGACCGGGGCGGCGCGGCAGGCCGTCACCGCGTCGGGTGGCGGGCGGCCGCCGCTGCACGCGGCGAGCAGCAGGGCGGTGGGAAGGAGGGCGCGGCGCGGGGACATCGGCGGGGCGCCCAGCCTAGCCGAGAAGCGACGGCATCGGGGGCCCGAAGCGCCGGTGCGCGAGGGCGCCCGTCGTCCGCCCGCGCGGGCGGCCGTCTGGACGCCCGCGGACGCGTGGACCGGGCCGGTTCTCCGGTCCTTCACTCCCGCGCCGCCTCGCGCCACCGCGCGGGGAGGTGACTCCGAGGCGCGGCGTCCCTATTCGTCTCCGAGAGGAGACGACCATGCGGGACTTCCACTGCAGCGACGCGGGCCTGAAGTGCGACTGGGTGGCGAAGGGGAGCACGGACGACGAGATCCTCCGCCAGGCCGGCGCGCACGCCCAGAAGGCGCACGGGATGCAGGTCACCCCGGAGCTCGAGCAGAAGGTGCGGAGCCTCATCCACGACGAGTCGAGCGACGCGCACCGCGCCTCGACTGCGCAGTCGCGCCACTGACCGCGCGGAGCGCCCGGCCGGGCGTCACCTCGCGACGCCCCTCGTCGCGCGCTCCACGCGCGGGGCCGGGGCGAGCCGCCGCGGCGCGCCGGCGCCGTCCCGCCCGCCCAGGCGGAAGAAGCTCACGAGCTGCTGGAGCGACTCGGCCTGCCCGGACATCTCCTCCGCGGAGGAGGCGAGCTCCTCGGCCGCGGCGGCGTTGCGCTGCGTCACGCGGTCCACCTCCGTCATCGCCCTGTTGATCTGGGCCACCCCGGCCGCCTGCTCGCTGCTCGCCGCCGCGACCTCCTGGACGAGGGCCGAAGTCCTGCGGATCGCCGGGACGAGCTCGGCGATGAGCGCTCCCGAGCGGGAGGCGACGCCCACGCTCACGTCCGCCTCCGCGACGATCTCCTTCGCCGCGCGCTGGCCGTGCTCGGCGAGCTTCCGCACCTCCTGGGCGACCACCGCGAACCCCTTCCCCTGCGCTCCGGCCCGCGCGGACTCGATGGCGGCGTGCAGGGCGAGGAGGTTCGTCTGGTACGCCATCTCCTCGATCATCGAGATCTTCTCGGCGATCCGCTGCATCGCCACGACCGTCTCCTGGACGGCCTTCCCGCTGTCCTCCGCGTCCCGAGCGCCCTGCTCGGCCCTCCGCTCGGACTCCCGGCTGTTCTCGGCGTTCTGGGTGATCGAGGCGCTCATCTGCTCGAGCGAGGACGTCGTCTCCTCGACCGAGGCGGCCTGCTCGCCCGTGCCCTGCGAGAGGGCCTGCGACGTGGCGGAGATCTGTCCGGCGGCGGCGGTGATCGCGTCCGCGCCCGCGCGGACCTCGCCGATCACCTGGCGGAGCCTCTCCACCATGGTCCGCATCGCCGCGAGCACCCCCGCGGCGCCCTCGCCCGAACCGAGATCGACCGTGAGGTCGCCGGAGGCGACCGTCTCGGCCATGCGGGCGATGAGCGCGGGCTCGCCGCCGAGCTGGGCCATGAGCCACCGCGTGATGAAGACCGCGAGGACCGCGCCCGCGAGCAAGGCGAAGGCAGAGAGGCCGAGGAGCAGGGTCTTCGCCGACGAGACCCGGCCCGCGATGTCCGCCTGCTTCTGCGTGCCGAGCGCCTGCTCGATCTCGATGAGCCGGACGAGCGACGACACCGCCTTCGCGGCCGGAGGGTTCGTCTCGCGCGCGCGGTACTCCCGCGCCTCGTCCAGCTTGCCCGCGTCCAGCAGCGCGAAGTAGCGCGGGCGCGCCGCGGTGTACGCGCCGTACGCGGACTCGAACTCGTCGAGGACCTGCCGCTCCTCCCGGGTGAGCCGGAGCGCCCGGAACGCCCCGACGGCGTCCTCGACCTGTCTCTGCCACTTCGCGCCCGCGGCGGCGATGGCGGCCCGGGTCTCGAGCTCGCCGAGCAGGTAGTTGGGGAGGCCGAAGCGCAGCTCCCAGAGGCCACGCTCGGCGCTGGCGAGGTACGTCGCGGCGCGCAGGTTGTTGTCGTGGAGGTCGTCGAAGTCCGCCGAGAAGACGACGGCGTTCCTCCAGCCGACGGCCCCCACGAGCGCGACGAGGAGCATCATCGTCCCGAACCCCGCGAGCTGCCTCCCGCGGAATCCGAACGTCACGGCCTGCCCGCCCGGTGTGTCGGCCATCGCTGCCTCCTCGCGTCGCCGTGTGCGACGCGTCGGGCGCGAGGTCCCCAGCCTGTGCCCGGCGTCGGGCGCCCCCGCGTCCGAGCCGCGGCGAACTGCCGCAGTCTTGGACGGCTACCACCTCGGGCAATCGCCGAGAACGGGTCGAGCGGCACCCACGGGGCGCGGGCGCCGCGGCAGGCGCGCGCGGCGCCACGCGCGAGCAGGTCGCGGGTCCGGGCCGTGCTCCTCGGCGGCCGCCGGACGACGCCCTGTCAGAGACAGTTGACTGTCGTAGACAGCATACTGCGCTTGACAGCCGGCGGGTCCCGCTCTACACCCTCGCCATGCGGAGATCCGCGAGCCCGCGCAGGAACGGTCGTCACACCCCGGCCTTCGTGCTGCTCTTCCTGAGCGAGCGGCCCGCGCACGGCGCGCAGCTCTTCGCGCGCATGAGGGCCGAGCTGCCCCGCTGCTTCGCCGACAGCGCGGGGCTCTACAGGAGCCTGCAGTCGCTCGAGCGGGAGGGCTCGGTGAAGGCGGCCTGGGAAGCGCCGCGGTCCGGCGCGCCGCGCAAGGTCTACGAGATCACGAGGAAGGGGCGTGCAGCCCTGCGCGCCTTCGCCGACGACATCCGCCAGCGCGAGGCCAACTTCCGCTTCTTCCTCGCGCGGCTCGGATCGCGCGGGGAGGCCTGACGTGCAGGAGAGCGCATCGGTCCCGGGCGAGGGGCTCGCGCCCGCCGGCGAGCCCGGAGCGGTCCGGCCGCTCGGCTCGCTCGGCGTCCTCGGCGTCGTCTCGTTCGGGCACACCGTCAACGACCTGTACAGCAACTTCCTGCCCCAGATCCTGCCCTTCCTCCTCGTGCTGATGCCGGGCTTCAACGCGACGCGGGCGGCGATCCTCGTGGCGGCGTTCAGCGTCTCCTCGTCGCTGTTCCAGCCCGTCTTCGGCTTCTTCGTGGACGGCAGGGGCCACTCCTGGCTGCTTTACGTCGGCACGCTCTGGATGGCCCTGCTCCTCGGCCTCACCGGGCTGGTCCACGCCTACGGCGCCCTGGTCGCGCTCGCCGCCCTCGCCGGGCTCGGCACGTCGGCGTTCCACCCTCCGGCCTCCGCCCTGGTCCACGGGCTCACCGCGCGGCACAGGGCGGTGTACCAGTCGGCCTTCGTCGCCTGCGGCAACCTCGGGTTCGCGCTCGCCCCGCTCGCGCTCGTTCCGCTCTTCCAGGCGCGTGGCCTCGGGGCGAGCGTCTTCCTCGTCATCCCCGGCGTCCTGGCCGCCGCGATGCTGCTCGTCGCGCTCCCCCGCCCGCCGCGCGGGGCCGGAGCGCCCGGGACGCTCGCGGGCGTGCTGCGGTCGGTCCGGCGGTCCGCGCGCGAGCTCGGCGTCCTCCTCGCCGTGATCGCCGTTCGCTCGGCGGCCTACACCGGGTTCCTCGCCCTGCTCCCCCTGTACTTCCACGCCCGAGGCGTCTCGAACGTCGCGGGGAGCAGGATCATGACCCTCCTGCTCGTCGCCGGCGCGCTCGGCGGTGTCGCGGGCGGCTTCATCTCGGACCGGTGGGGCCGCAAGCCGCTCATCGTCGGATCCCTCGTGCTGACGACGCCGCTCTTCCTCGGGTTCCTCGCGACCCGCGGAGCCACGAGCCTCGTCCTCCTCGCCTCGGCGGGCGCCGCCCTGCTGTCGAGCTTCTCGGTGACGACCGTCGCCGCGCAGGAGGTCATCCCGGAGCACAAGGCCACGGCGGCGGGCCTGAGCCTCGGGTTCGCGAACGGCCTCGGCGCGCTCGCCGTCGTGCTCGTCGGGAAGGGGGGCGACGTCTGGGGGCTGACGGCGGCGATCGTGCTCCTCGGCGCCCTCCCGCTCGCGGCCGGGCTCGTCGGCCTGCTGCTGACCCATGAGCCGGGGTACGCCGCGGCGCGACGCTAGCCCGAGCCGCGGACCGCGGCGATCACGGAGAGGTGAGGAGGAGGGTCCCCGAGTTCGCCGGCCGCGACGAGGTGCTTGCCGGACCAGGCGACGGCTCGCAGGAATCGACCGCCGAAAGACAGCGGGGCCCCGCGGACTTCGCAGTCCACGGGGCCTCTGATGTTCGAGCGCGGTGCAGTGCCTGGGGGCGGAATCGAACCACCGACACGGGGACCTTCAGGCCGCGTTCAGGAGTGGCCAAGGCCGCGGGAACTCGCGAGAAGGCGCGTTTCGGACGGTGCCGCTGTAGCAGAGTTGAAGCAGCCGGAGGAGGCCGGCGGGCAGCTCGCGTTTCCCTTCGACGGTGAGTGACAGAGCCCCGTGCTGGAATCCCGCGTCGTGGCGACGTACACCCTCGAGTTCTACGAGGACGAGCGCGGGGATAAGCCCGTGCTCCGGTGGATCCGTGAGCAGCTCACGCTTACGCAGCGTTACGAACTCGGCCAGGCCATGAGAGAGCAGCTCGAGGAGAAGGGCGTCGGTGTCTGCGCGACGGAGTACGGGAAGCAGCTCGGCAAGGGTCTCTTCGAGTTCCGGCTTCGGCGTTCCGCCGAGGAGGTCGGCGAGCGAATCCTCCTGCGCGTCTTCTGCCACGCGTACGGCACCAAGATCGTGCTCCTGCTCGGGGGCTACGACAAGGGCGCGGATTCGTCGGCCCGACGGCAGGGAGACGAGATCGCGCTCGCTCGGCGCAGGCTCGCAGCGTGGCAGCGCCGGCGTACTTGATCCCTGATGTGCCGAAGCACATACTATCGCCTGGGTGGCACCCGGCTGAGGGCACTCTCGTGAGCCGCGACTTCGACGGACTAATGGAGGAGATCGAGCAGGAGGCGCGGCGCGCCGGACCGAAGGCGCGTGCTGGGTATGCCGCCGCGGGAGCCACGCACCGCCTGGCTCGCCAGGTCTTCGACCTTCGCAAGACCGCAGGGCTCACGCAGCGCCAGCTCGCCGCGAAGTCGGGCGTCCAGCAGGCTGACATCAGCCGGATCGAGGCGGGTGACGCGAACCCGACGCTTGCGACGATCGTAGCACTCGCCTACGCGCTCGGCGCCGAGCTCGCGCTCGAGCCGTCTCGCTCTCGGAGGGCGGAGTCCCGTCGCGGGATCCAGAGGCATTCCTCCGGTGCGAGGAAGGTCTCCGTCCGCGCTGCCGCTCGGCGAACGCGCTAAGGCTCCAAGCCCGGGGGCCTCGTAGCTTCGCGGTACGAAGCGGAAGACGCGATTCCGCACGGTCCCGATCGTGAGCCCGGCGCAGAAGTCGCTTCTCGAGTACGCGCTCGAGCACGCGAAGGGACACGGGGAAGCGCTGTTCGAGCCATGGGCGCACGTTCGCCGCGACCTCGCCGACGCGTGCGTC
>DASVZX010000314.1:0-4062 GCA_036391435.1 Anaeromyxobacter sp.
GGGGCCGGCCGCCTCGCCGGCGGCCGGCGCGAGGCGCGCCGCCAGGTCGGCGACGGCGTCGGCGAGGTCCTCGCGCGCGTGCGCGACCGTGCGCAGCTCGCGGCGCAGCTTGTTCGTGTGCTCGAAGGCGGCGCGCGAGCCGTCCGAGGCCTGCTCCGCGGCGCGGAGGTCGAAGGCGCGCCGCGCGTCGCGCCGGAGCGCGTCGAGCGCGTGATCGAGCTGCGCGAGCGCGTCGGCGTCGAGCGCCGAGCGCGGGTACGGCTTCAGCCGGTCGCCGCGCGCGGCCCAGATCCGGCCGAGCGACCCGAACGACTGGCCGTCCTTCGGCGGGAGGTCCTCGACGACGAGGATCGGCGCGGCGCGCTGCGGGAAGTCGAGCGGGAGCACCTCGTAGAGCAGCGCGCCGTCCGACCGGACCCGGACCCTCGCCGGGTGAGCGCCGAACGGGAACCAGGGCTCGGCCGTCGCGCTCGCCGCCTGGGCGAGCGCGGCCCGCGCCCGCACGTCGAGCGCGGGCGCAATCGCGGTGCGCGCGCGCGGCGAGCGCTTCAGCGTCGTCATGAGGTCGCGCACCTGGTCGATGCCGACCACGACGTTGAGCGCGTTCCCGCGCGCGTAGCTCGCGTGGTAGATGCCGACGAGCTCGGGCTGACCGGTCCTGCACGAGACGGCGAGCACCGGGCTCCCCGAGTTCCCCGGCGAGAGGAGCGCGTCCACCACGAAGTCGTCGTGGTCCCACTCTCCCTGGTCGTCGTGGTCGAACGGCGAGATCACCTTTCCCACGTTGTCCGCGCGGAACGCGCCGAGCGGGAAGCCGCGCACGTTCACGACGTTCCGCTCGCGGAGCGCCGCGCTCCGCCCGACGCGCCACGGGATGACCGGCAGCGCCTGCGTCGCCTTGAGCACCGCCACGTCGAGCTGGGGGTCCGCGACCACGCGGGTCAGCGGGATGTCGTCCCGGTCGTAGTCGTCGGCCTCGTTGTCCACGATCTTGAGGGAGTCGGCGACCTTCCGGCACCCGGCGGGCACGTCCTCGACCTTGTGATCGGCGTCGGTCGCCGTCGGCCACTCGGCGACGTGATCGTTCGTGAGCAGGAGCGTCGCCCCGTCCTGCTGCCGGTACGCGAACGCCGTGCCGTGCGCACGCGTCTGCATCCGCGTCCGTCGCAGCGTCCCGTCCGCCGTGTAGTACGGGCACTCGAAGGTGGCCTCCGCCCGGACGCAGAAGGTGTAGGAGGGCTGCTGCCGCTCGAGATCGCGGGCCCGCGGGTCGAGCGCGTTGAAGTCGTCGGCGTACTCGCCCGAGCAGTACGGCGCGCGCGCGGGATCGAGGGCCGCGGGCGGAGCGGCGGCGGGCTTCGCCGGGGCCGGCGCGGACGGCTGCGCCGGGGCGGGCGTGGAGGGCGACGACCCGAGCGCGACGAGGAGCAGGATCGCGGAGCGCATCCTCGACTGAGTGGACCCGAGCGCACCCGACCGCAAGAGCGGCCCCCGAACGGGACGCGCGGGGATCTTTCGGGCGCGCCGGACCCTACCGGCGGAGCGTGAGCGCGATCCCCGCGAGGATGGCCGCCGCCGCGACCGCGACGCGCAGCGTGAGCCGCTCGCCGAGGAACGCCGTCGCGCCGAGCCCGGCGAGCACCGGCACCGCGAGCTGCACCGCGGCCGCCCGCGTGGCGCCGAGCGAGGGCACCACGGCGTACCACAGGCTGTATCCGCCGCCCGAGGCGAGCGCGCCCGACGCGGCCGCGAGCGCCGCGCCCGGCGCGGTGATCGAGGCGCCGCGGACGAGCGCGGCGCTGAGCGCGATCGCGAGCGGCGCCGCGAGCGCGAAGTTGTGCGCGGTGACGGCGAGCGGATCGCGGGCGGCGCGGCCGCGGAGCGAGTAGACGCCCCAGGCGACCCCGGCGGCGAGCATGAGCACGGCGCCGAGCGGGTCCGGCGCGGTCGCGCCGGGCGCGGCGAGCCAGGCGAGGCCGCCGAGCGCGACGACGACGCCGGCCACCTGCACCGGGGCCGGGCGCGCGCCGCGCGCCGCGCTCCAGCCGACCATCGTGACCTGCACCGCGGCGAACAGGAGGAGCGCGCCGACCCCCGCGCCGATCCGGACGTAGGCGAGCGAGAACGCCGCCGCGTAGAGGAAGAGCGCGAGGGCGGACCCCCACGTCCCGCCGCGGAGGCGGCCGCGGCGGGCGAGGGCGAGGATGAGCGCCAGCGCGGCGGCGCCGGACGCGATCCGGATCGATGTGAACGTCGCCGGGTCCGCGAGCCTCGGCCGGAGCGCGGCGCGGCAGAGGAGCGAGTTGGCGGCGAAGCACACGAGGGTGGCCGCGGTCAGGATGGCGATCCGGAGGTTCGTCACGCGCGCTCGCGGCTGGGTTCGCTCCGCAGGGACGATAGCGTGCGCGCCGCCGCCGGTCTCGGGGGACGCGTGCGAACCCTCACCGGGTACCGCCGAATTCGCGGCGGCGGTCCGCCGCGCGAGCATACGAGACGGGGGCGCGCTGGGGAGGCGGCCATGAGCGAGGTGGTCTACCGGTCGGAGGCGAGGGTCGAGCGGGTGAAGGGGGTGCTCCGGCACGCCTGGGTCCCCGGCGAGCGGGAGCCGATCGCGTTCGGAGTCCACGGCGCCATCGCCGAGCACTACGGCCGGGCGCCCGGCACGTACGATCCCCACGCGGCGACCATCGACTACGTCGTCGCCGCCACGGCCGGCTGACTCGCCGGGACCTTCGGAGGCGCGCTGGAGGCGCGCCACGTCCCCGCCGACGGCGGGAGGCTCGTCGCGAGGGCGACGGGCGAGGTGGAGCTCGAGGGGAAGGTGCTGGTGCTCCGGCGGATCCACGTGAAGCTCGAGCTCCGGGCGGCCGCCGAGCACCGCGAGACCGTCGCGCGCGTGCACGGGTTCTACGCGGACTCCTGCCCCCTGTACCGCAGCCTGCGCGCGGCGATCGGGATCACGACGGAGCTCGTCCTGGTGGAGTAGGAAGGAGGCATGGACGAGGCCACCCTCGCCGCGGTGATCCGGCAGCTCGACCTCGCGCCGCTCGGCGACGACCGCTTTCGCGGCGACTCGAGGGACACCGGGGCGCCGAGCCTCTACGGCGGGCAGGTCGTCGCGCAGGCGCTGATCGCGGCGGAGCGCACGGTCGAGGGGCGCGTGCCGCACTCGCTCCACGCGTACTTCCTCCTCCCCGGCGACGCCGCCGCGCCCGTCGAGTACCGGGTCGAGCGGACCCGGGACGGCGGCAGCTTCTCCGCCCGGCGGGTCGTCGCGCTCCAGGGCGACCGCTCGATCTTCGTCGTGATGGTGTCGCTCCAGGCGCCGGAGGACGGGCTCGAGCACGCCGCCGCCATGCCGGAGGTGCCGCCGCCGGAGGCGCTCCCGAGCTTCGCCGAGCTGCGCGAGCGCTGGCTCGTCGAGGCGGGGGACGAGGTCGATCCGCGCGTCGCGAGCGTGCTCCGGGCGGGGCGGGCGTTCGAGTTCCGCCCCGTCGATCCGATGAACCCGCTCCGCCCCTCGCCGCGCGAGCCGCGCCAGGCGAGCTGGTTCCGCGCCGCCGGGCCGGTGCCCGACGATCCGAGGATCCACCGCGCGCTCCTCGCGTACGCCTCCGACACGGCGCTCGCCGGGACCCCGCTGCGGCCGCACGGCCTCGCCTGGCCGAGGACGCGCCTCGCGTCGATCGATCACGCGCTCTGGTTCCACCGCCCCGCCCGCGTGGACGGCTGGCTCCTCCACGCGATGGACTCTCCCTCGGCGCAGGGCGGCCGCGGCCTCGCGCGAGGGCTCGTGTTCGACCGCGGAGGCGCGCTCGTCGCGAGCGTCGCTCAGGAGGCGCTCTTCCGCGACCCCGCGCCGCGCGAGCCGCGAGGGAGGCGGTAAAGCGCTGTCCAGTTGATTCGAGTCCCGAGCCCGAGCCCGAGCCCGGGGATCTTCGGGCTCGGGCGCGGGCGCGGGCTCGTTCACGGGATCAGCAGAGATGGGATGAGAAGGCCGCTCTCCGAGGGAGTCAGGCGTAGCCTGCTCCAACGTGGACTGGGACCACAAGGAGAGCGGCC
>DASVZX010000315.1:0-3722 GCA_036391435.1 Anaeromyxobacter sp.
GCCGCGGGCGCGACGAGCTCCTCTCGCGGGTGGGCACGCACCCCGCCGCGGCGGTGCTCGTCGCGGTCGCGATCCTGGCCGGCGCGGTGACCCTCGGCGCGTTCGAGTGGCAGCACGGCCGCGCCGCGGCGGACGCGCGCGCGCTCCTTCGCGCCGGCCGCCCGTCGGACGCGCTGGCCGTGCTGGATGCCGCGCTCGACCGTCGGCCGGGCGACCGCGAGCTCGTGGTCCTGCGCGGCCGCGCGCTCTTCAGGACCCCCGGCCGCGCCTCGGACGGCATCGACGCCTACGCGACCGCCCGCGCGACGGGCGCGCTCGACGAGATCGCGCACGAGGACCTCGTCGGCGCGCTCGCGCGAGACCGGAGCGTCGCCGACCGGGCCGCGCGCGTCCTCGTCGACGAGGGCCCCGCGTCGGTCGCCGCGGTGCTGAAGGCCGCCGCGACCGCCTCGGGCGTGCACCGCCTCCGCGCGCTCGCCGTCGCCCGGGACCTCGGCGCCGAGGATCGCGTGAACCGCGTCGAGGCCTACGGGGCGCTCCTCTCCGACCCGGACTGCGAGATCCGGCGCTCCGCGGCCCGCCGCCTCGGGGAGATCGGCGACCCCGCCGCGATCCCCGCCCTGAAGAAGGCGGCGCAGGCGAAGGTCGAGTCGAAGGGCTTCTTCGGCCACGTGAGGTCCGCGCCGGCGTGCGGCGCGCCGGAGGCCGAGGCCGCGGCGAAGCGGATCGAGGCGGCGCGGCTGCCGTAGCGGACCTTCGCCTTCCGGTCCGTGAACGAGCCCGGGCCGGCCCGCGTCGGGCTCGGGCGCGCCGCCGGCGCACGGGGACCGTCCGCGCGCGCCGGAGCTCCGCCGCACCTCGCCGACTGCGCGCGAGGCGCCGCCGTGATACACGACCGGCGCACGCGCGCCCGCGAGGACGGGGCGCTTCGGAGGACGGATGGCACGCAAGGACGGCATCGCGGTGGCGGCGACCGGCGCGCCGGCGCTCGAGGTCGAGGCGGACGCGCTCGCGCTGCCGGTCCACGAGGAGGAGATCGCGGGCGCGGGGCCGGTGAGGGCCCTCGACCGGCTCCTCGGCGGCGCGCTCGCCGCCGCGATCCGCGCCGAGCGGTTCGAGGGGAAGGCCGGGCAGGAGCTCTCGATCGCCACGCTCGGGCGCGCTCCGGCCGCGCGCGTCCAGCTCCTCGGGATGGGATCGCGCGCGAAGGCGGCGGCGCTCGCGCCCGCGTTCGAGCCGCTCCGCGCCGCGGCCGGGAAGGCGGCCCGCGCCGCCGCGAAGGCCGGGGCGCGCACGCTCGCGGTCGCCCTCCCCTCCGGGACCGGGGAGGTCGCCGCGGCGGCGCGCGCGGCCGCGGAGGGCGCGGCGCTCGGCGCCTACGAGTTCCTCCGCTACAAGACCGGGAAGAGCCGGCCCCCGGGGCTCGCCGCGGTCCGCGTCGCCGTCCCGGCCGGGCGCGAGCGGTCGGCGGAGGTGAGGGACGCACTCCGCCTCGCGGGCGAGATCGCCGCGGCGGTGGCGTGGGCGCGGGACCTCGTGAACCTCGGACCGGCGGACTGCACGCCGGCCCGCCTCGCCGATGCCGCGCGGGCGCTCGCGCGCGAGGCCGGGCTCGAGGTGGAGGTGCGCGGCCCCAGGGAGATCGCGGCGCTCGGGATGGGGATGTTCCTGGGCGTGACGCGGGGCTCGGCGGAGGAGCCGCGGCTCGTGCGGGTGAGCTTCACGCCGCGCTCGGCCGCGGCGCGGAAGCGCAAGCCCATCGTGCTCGTCGGCAAGGCCATCACCTTCGACTCGGGCGGCCTCTCGCTCAAGCCCACCGAGAGCATGGTCACGATGAACACGGACATGGCGGGGAGCGCCGCCGTGCTCGGCGCGATGCGGGTCGTCGCCGCGCTCGGGCCGGAGGTCCCGGTCCACGCGGTGCTCGGCGCCTGCGAGAACATGCCCGGCGGCCGCGCCTACAAGCCGTCCGACGTGCTCGTCGCCTTCGACGGGCAGACCGTCGAGGTGACGAACACCGACGCGGAGGGGCGGCTCGTCCTCGGCGACGTCCTCGCCTGGGCGCGGAAGACGTTCGATCCCGCGGCGATGATCGACGTCGCGACGCTCACCGGCGCGTGCATGGTGGCGCTCGGCATGACCACCGCGGGCGTGTTCGGCCCGGACGGCCCGGCGGTGGACGGGCTCCTCGGCGCCGCGCGCGCCTCCGGCGAGGAGGTGTGGCGGCTGCCGATGACCGAGTCGCTGAAGGAGCAGCTCGAGAGCGCCCGCGCCGACCTGAAGAACACCGGCGAGCGCTTCGGCGGGGCCATCACCGCCGCCCACTTCCTCCAGGCGTTCGCGAAGGACGCGCCGTGGGCGCACCTCGACATCGCCGGCCCGTCGCACGCGCCGAAGGAGCGCGGCTACGTCGCGAAGGGCGGGACCGGGTTCGGCGTGCGCACGCTCGTGGAGCTCGTGCGGGCGTGGCGCGCATGACGGCGTACGCCCGCGCGTGAGGGCGCACACCCCCGCACCCGCGAGCACCCCCGCCCTTGCCTGCGGAGCCCCGTCCGTCGGATCCTCCGCGCCCATGCGAAACGTACTCCGTCTCACACGCGCCGCCGTGCTCCTCGCCGCCCTCGCCGCGCCCGCCCTCGGGCGCGCGCAGGCCTCCGCCCAGATCCGCCTGGACCTGCCGCTCGTGCTGCCCCAGCTCGTGGTGGTCTCGCCCGGCGTGCAGGTCGTGCCCGACGTCGAGGAGGAGGTCTTCTACTCGAGCGGCTGGTACTGGGTCCGCCAGGACGGGGGCTGGTACCGCTCGCACTCCCCCCGCCGCGGCTGGATGTTCGTCGAGCCGGAGCGGGTCCCGCACCGGCTCGTGAACCTCCCGCCCGGCCAGTACCGCCGCTGGCATCCGCCCCCGCCGCCGCCCCGCGCGGCGCCGGTCCGCTTCCGCGGGCCCGCCGGCCCCCGCGGCCCCGAGGCCGTCCGCTGGGGCGGCGACGATCGCGGCGAGCACCGCCGGGGTGACGACGACCGCGGGGACCACCGCGGCGGCGGCCGCGGCCACGGACACGGCGAGGGCCGGGGCCACGGCGATCGCGACTGACCGCGCGCCGGCGGCGGGGCTCCGCGTCAGCGGGCGCCGCCGCCCGTTCCGCCGCCGAGCGCCGGGTAGGCGCGCGACAGGATCGCGTCGGCGCCGAGGCCGCTCCGCCTCGCCCAGTCGAGGTCGAGCCCCTCGCCGTGGCCGGCGCCCCGCCCCTCGAACACGACGCGCTCCTCCTCGAAGGTCGCGCGCGCCGGGCACGACGGGAGCTTGAGGGGCCCGCGGAGCGCCTCGCAGGGCAGCTCGCGCCGCTCCTCCCACCGGGCCGTCCCGTCGGTCGCGCCCGCGAGGAACCGCGCGCGCCCGCCGCCGAACGAGAGCGCCCGCGCGTCGCCGCCGAGGAGGGCCCGGACGGCGGCGGCCGGCCGGGCCTCGGTCCACGGCTCCTCGCCGCCGCGCGAGAACGGCAGCCAGCCGGCCGCGCGGAGCGGCGCGCCGAGCGCGGCCCGGATCTCGGCGGTCGGCCGCGGCGTCCCCTGGAACGCCTGGCAGTGCGTGGTGTCGCAGACGGGACGGCCGGCGTGGCGCGAGTGCGCGGCGTTCGCGTCGGCGACGCGCGCGAGCGCGACGCGCACCTCGCCGCGCGCGCGGGCGTCCTCCGCCGCGACCACCCCCGCGGCGTAGAGCAGGC
>DASVZX010000316.1:0-4037 GCA_036391435.1 Anaeromyxobacter sp.
TGCCAGTCGTGCCACCAGCGGGTCCTCCCGTACCAGTACGATCCGGCGCTCCACGTGAACGGGCAGCCGAACCTCGACCCGAGCCCGAGCGCCAACCAGTTCGGCGGCTTCGCGAGCTGGAACGCGGCGGCGGCCGGCCCCGGAACGCTCGTGGGGACGTCCACCGGCTGCCACGGCGGGATCTACTACTGGAAGGGCTCCCCGCCTTCGGGATTCGGGTGTCAGTGACGGGGTTTGTGCCGGATCGAGCTCGCGGAGAGGACGGCGTGGCCCAGGCCGGGCAAGCGGCCCCGGGCGCCGGTTCCGCCGCCGGAGGGGCGCGCGCCGTCGCGCTGCTCGCGGCGGTGGTGGCCGTCGTCCAGGTGGCGACGATGCCGCGCTTCTTCTATCCGGGCGACAACTCCATCGCGCGCGTCGAGGCGCGGACCCTGCTCGAGCGCGGGAGCCTCGGCGTCCCGTACGACGAGGCGGGCGCGATGCGGTCGCAGGCGCGCGGCCAGTACTTCTACGAGAACGACGCGAAGCGGACGATGTACTCGAAGTATGGGTTCGGCTACACGCTGCTCTACCTCGCGCCGCTCGCGGTCGCGCGCGCGATCGGGGCCGACCAGGAGGGGACCGACGGCTTCCTCCTCGTCCTGAACCTGTTCGGCGCGCTCCTCGCGGTCGGCACGGCCCTCTACCTCTACGCGATCGCCGGCGCGGTCGAGCCTCGTCCGCTCGCGCGGGCGGCGTTCGTCCTGCTCGCGATCTACCCGTCCTTCGTCTGGACGTACCTGCGCGCGCCCGCGCTGGAGGTCTTCCAGCTCTTCTTCTTCGCGGCGTTCTGCGCGCACTCCCTCGCCTTCCTGCGCGAGGAGGCCACCCCCGAGGCGCCGGCGCGGAGCTCCGCCTCGCTCGCCGGCGCGACGGTCGCCGCCGGGATGCTCCTCCTCATGCGGCCGACGTTCGCGATCCTGCTGCCGCTCCTCGCGGCCTTCGCGCTCGCGTCCGGCCCGCGGGAGCTCCCGCTCGCGGAGCGCGTCCGCCGGAACCTCCGCGGGGAGGGCGCGCGCATTCTCGCGCTGGGGTTCCTGGCGCCGGCCGCGGTCCTCGTCGGCACGTGGCTCGTCGTGAACGCGGTGCGCACCGGGTCGGCCCTCGACACCGGGTACGCGCAGTGGACCGACGCGACCGGCCGGCCGGTGGCGCGCTTCACGGCGTCCGCGGTCCCCGCCGCGCTGGCGGGGTTCTTCTTCCGGATCGGAAACGCGAACCTCTTCCTGCACGCGCCGCTCGTCGCGCTCGGGGCCTTCGGGTGGCCCGCGCTCTTCCGCCGCCACCGGCGCGAGGCGTGGTTCCTCGCCGCGACGGCGGCGGCCTGCGTCGTGCCGATGCTCGCCGCGTCGAACTGGTCGGGGGAGTGGTGCTACGGGCCGCGCTACCTCGTCCACCCCGCGCTCGCGCTGTCCGTCCCGGCCCTGCTCGCCTGGCGCGCCCTGCCACGGCGCCGCGCCGTCCGCCGGTCCGCGGCCGCGCTCGCGGCGGTCGTCCTCGGGGCCTCGCTCCTGCTGCAGGTCGAGGTGAACTCGGCACACTGGTTCGCCCCGCAGCTCGCCGTCTCCTACGCCGGCGGCGAGGAGGCCCTCGAGCGGTACGCCGGGGCCCCGCGGCTCCGCGGGCTCGACGTCTTCCTCCTGAAGGGCTTCGCCGCGCGCGGCGACCGGTTCGGGCCGATCGACGGGGCGCTCGACGCGCTGCCTGCTCCCGCGCGGCCGGAGGCTCGCGAGGGCGTGCGCCGGCGGGTCGCGGGGCTCCTCCGGCCGAACTGGTGGTTCGCCGGATGGCTGGATCCGGAGCGACCGGGTATCATCCGCGGCCTCTCGTCGGCGGCCGCGGTGGGATCCGCGGGCCGGGCAGGTGCAACATGATCGCGGGTCGACGTGTCTGCGTGGTGATGCCGGCCTACAAGGCCGGGAAGACCCTCGAGCGAACGGCGGAGGAGATCGACCGCGCGGTCGTGGACGACGTCATCCTCGTGGACGACGCGAGCCCGGACGACACGGTCGAGGTGGCCCGCCGGCTCGGGCTCCACCACGTCGTCCACCCGCGGAACCGCGGCTACGGCGGCAACCAGAAGACCTGCTACGCGGAGGCGCTGGCGCGCGGCGCCGACGTCGTCGTGATGCTCCACCCCGACTACCAGTACTCGCCGAGGCTCGTGCCGGCGCTGGCCGCGACGGTCGCGAGCGGCCACTTCGACTGCGTCCTCGGCTCCCGCATCCTCGGCGTCGGCGCGCTCCGCGGGGGGATGCCGCTCTGGAAGTACGTCGCGAACCGGTTCCTCACGTTCGTGGAGAACGTGCTCCTCGGCTACAAGCTGGCCGAGTACCACACGGGCTTCCGGGCGTTCTCGCGGCACCTCCTCGAGACGCTCCCGCTCGAGGAGAACTCGGACGACTTCGTGTTCGACAACCAGATGCTCGCCCAGGCGCTCTGGTTCGGCTTCGACATCGGCGAGGTCTCGTGTCCGACGCGCTACTTCGCGGAGGCGTCGTCGATCAACTTCCGGCGCAGCGTCAAGTACGGGTTCGGCGTGCTCGCGACCGGGCTCGAGTACCGGCTCGCGCGCATGCGGCTCCTTCGCCCCCGGCGGCTCTCCGGGGCGGGGCGGCGGCTCGGGATCGCGGCGGCGCCGGCCGCCGCGCCCGGGGAGCGCGCGCGCGACCGGGCGGCGTCGTAGGGACGATCGGTGCGCCGCGAGCCGATCCGCACCGCGAAGAGGGCCCAGGCGGCGCCGGCCGGACGGGCCCTGCCGCTCCTCGCCGCCGCGGGCGCGATCGCGACGGCCGCCGCGCTCGGCTGGTCGAACGGGCTCTTCCACCCGGTGCCGCTCGCGCTCGTCACCCTCGCGACCGGCGCGTCCGCGGCGGCGCTGGCCTTCGCCCGCGCGCGCCCCGCCGAGCGGTACGACCTCCGCTGGACGGACCGCGCGCTGGGGGCCGCGATCGCGCTGAGCCTCGCGTTCGACGCCGCGTTCGCCCCGGGGCTCTCGCTGCGCTTCGATCGGCTGGGCGCCTTCCGGCCGCTCCTCGCGGTCGCCGCGGCGCTGGCGGCGACGTACGCGTGGCGCGACCCGCCTGCGCTCCTCGCGCGGCTCCGGTTTCCCCTCATCGTGCTGGCGGCCGCGGCGCTCGGGGCCCTGGTGATCCGGGCCTCGCCGAGCCCGGGCATCGACGTGTGGCTCTTCCAGCAGTTCGGCGCGGAGGCGCTGGCGAACGGATACGACCCCTACACGGTCGGGTACACGAACATCTACGGACCGTACACGCACAACTACTCCGCGGCGGTGCTGTCCACGGACCGGACCCTGGTCCTCGCGAACCCGTACCCGCCGCTCACGCTGCTCCTCGCGCTGCCGGCGGTCCTCGCCGGCCTCGACGTCCGCTGGGCGCTGCTCGGGTGCGTCGTGGTCTCCGCGTGGGCGCTGCGCCGGCTGGGGAGGGGAGCCGCGACGGCCGAGCTCGCCGCGATCCTCCTCGTCCTGCAGCCGCGGGCGTTCTACGTGCTGGAGCTGGCCTGGACGGAGCCGACCGTGCTCGCGGCGACGCTCGTCGCGCTCGTCGCCGTCGACGCCTGGGCCCGCCGCGGCGCGGCCGGCGGCCCCACGGCGAACGCGGCGCTCGGGGCCGGCCTCGCGGGCGCGCTGGCGCTCGCGAGCAAGCAGTACGCGGTGCTCCTCCTCGTCCCGCTCGCGTTCGCCGCGCCGGCGCGGCATCGCCGGCGCGCGATCCTCGTGGCCCTCGCGGGCGCCGCCGCGACGCTCGTCCCCTTCGCCGTCGTGGACGCCGCCTCCCTCGTCCGCAGCCTGGTCGGCTTCCACCTCGCGCAGCCGTTCCGCGCGGACGCCCTCTCGTGGCCGGCCGCCGTCGTGAGGATGGGCGGCCCCGCCCTGCCGGTCTGGCCCGCGTTCCTGCTCGCCGCGGCGGTCGTCGCGATCGCGGCGCGGCGCCCCGTCTCGACGGAGGGGGCGCTCGCCGCGGCCGCGACCGCCTGGC
>DASVZX010000317.1:0-35390 GCA_036391435.1 Anaeromyxobacter sp.
CGTCAGGCTTTCGCCCATTGCGCAAGATTCCCCACTGCTGCCTCCCGTAGGAGTCTGGACCGTGTCTCAGTTCCAGTGTGGCTGATCGTCCTCTCAGACCAGCTACCCGTCGTAGCCTTGGTGGGCCGTTACCCCGCCAACGAGCTGATGGGCCGCGGGCTCATCCTAGAGCGATAGCTTGTGTACAGAGGCCACCTTTTCCCGCGGGAGCCGAGGCTCCCGTGGTCTCATCCGGCATTAGCACGCCTTTCGGCGAGTTATTCCGGACTCTAGGGCAGATTACCCACGTGTTACTCACCCGTGCGCCGCTTTACTCACCCTTGCGGGCTTTCTCGCTCGACTTGCATGTGTTAGGCACGCCGCCAGCGTTCGTTCTGAGCCAGGATCAAACTCTCCAATTAAGAGTTCTCTCCTGCCTGCCGTCTCTCTCGAGACGAGCTGGCATTTGCTTCGGAATGATTTGCAAACTCAAGGAAATGCGGTGACCGCATTCCTTCGTAGGCTTGCTATTCAGTTTTCAAAGACCGAGCTTCACCCCTCGACCCGGAGTTCCTGCTTTCGAGTCGAGCCCTGACCGGCGCGGAGTCGCGAAGACAACCGTTCTGCGTCAAGGAAGGACGGCGTAACTACCAGCGACCGCCCCGCTCCGTCAAGAGGAAAGCTCGAGACCATGCGTCTCGAACGTCCTCGCTGACGTGAGGGGGATGACTTCTACATCAGCCCGCCTCACCCGTCAACCTCCCGGCATCCTGCTGTTTTCGCCGGGCGGTCCGAGGGGTGTTGCTTCTATCCCTTCGGAGACGGCCGCGTCAAGGAGAAGTGCCAGGAATTCTCGAAGCTTCTTCCTGGCCCCTCCATGACGAGGGCGCGTCTTGTACCCGGGGCTGCGCGCCGTGTCAAGCGGTGCGCGCGCGATCGAGCGTACGCCCCCCCGGTCGGGTCACGGCCGGACGAAATTCGTACGCTAGTTCAGCCAGTTACCCGATCCCTCGACTGCCGAGGGTGCCAGCTATTCTCCCCCCATCGGGGGCGGCCTCAGCGGCTCGCCCAGTCGGCGACGTCCACCGCGCCGCGCCGGCTCCGCGCCGCCACCGCGCTCGCCGCGGGATCCGCGGGGGCGCCTCGCAGCGCGCGCTCGTGGCGCGCGATCGCGTCGAGCCGCGCGCCGGCGGCGTCGAGATCGTCGTTCACGAGCACGTAGTCGTAGCTCGCGAGCCCGCGCGCCACCTCCGCGCGCGCGGCGTCGAGCCGCCGCCGGATCGCCGATTCACTGTCCGTCGATCGGCCGCGCAGCCGCCGCTCGAGCTCGGCCACGGTGGGCGTGAGGACGAGCACGGTCGCGGTGTCCCGGGGCCACGCCGCCTCGATCTGCTCGCCGCCCTGCACGTCGATGTCGAAGAGGGCGATGCGCCCGGCGCGGAGCGCGCCGTCGACGGTCGCGCGGAGGGTCCCGTACCGCTGCCCGTGGACCTCGGCCCACTCCGCGAACGCGCCCTGCGCGACGAGCTCGGCGAACCGGGCCGGCGCCACGAAGTGGTAGTCCTCGCCGTCCCGCTCCGCGCCGCGGGGCGCCCGCGTCGTCGCGGAGATCGAGAAGATCGCCTCGGGGTGGGCGGCGCGGAACCGGTGCGCGAGCGTGGTCTTCCCCGCGCCGGACGGCGCCGAGAGCACGAGGAGCAGGCCCGGACGGGCGCCCGCCCCCGCGGAGGGGCCGCCGTCACTCGACATTCTGCACCTGCTCGCGCATCCGCTCGATCTCGGCCTTCATCTCCACGACCGCCGCGGCGATCTCGGCGCTCTGCGACTTGGAGCCGATCGTGTTCACCTCGCGGTGCATCTCCTGCACGAGGAAGTCGAGCTTGCGCCCCGCCGGCTCGCGGGAGGCGAGCAGCGCCCGCACCTGGCCGACGTGGCTGCGCAGCCGCGTGATCTCCTCGGTCACGTCGGTGCGGTCGGCGAGGATCGCGATCTCCTGGGCGAGGCGGGCGGGATCGACCGTCACGCCGCGCGCGAGCTCCTGGACGCGCTCGGCGAGGCGCGCCTCGTGCGCGGCGAGCGCGGCGGGCACGAGCTCGGCGACGCGCGCCACGAGCGCCTCGACGTGCCCGAGCCGGCCGGAGAGATCCCGCTCGAGGGCCTCGCCCTCGCGCGCCCGCATCGCGACGAGCGCGTCGAGGGCCGCCGCGAGCGCGCCGCGGAGCGCCTCGCGCGCCGCCTCCACGTCGACCGCCCGCTCCTCGAGCCGGACGACGCCCTCGGCGCCGATGACGTCGGCGAGCGTCGGGCCGCCCGGCAGGCCGGTCCTCGCGGCGATCTCGGCGAAGGCGCGCGCGTAGGACTGCGCGAGCGCCACGTCCACCCGCGGCGCGAGCCCGCCCGCGCTCCCGGGGCGCCGGATCGAGACCTCGACGCCGCCGCGCGCGAGCCGCTCCTTCACCGCCTTCCCGGCGTCGAGCTCGAGGGCGCCGAGCTCGCGCGGCGCGCGCACCTTGATCTCGCAGAACTTGTGGTTGACCGAGCGAACCTCGACGTCCAGCTCCTCGCCCGCGGCCGCGCCGTGGCCCGCGCCGAACCCCGTCATGCTGCGGATCATGGTCGGAGGACCGTAGCGTCCGGTGGGGGGACCGTCAACCGCGCACGGCCGACCCCCGACCCCGGCCGGACGTGCGGCGACTGCCGGGCTCGGCCTCGTTCACGGGAAGGCTACGGAATCGGCTTCGCCTCCTCGAGCAGCATCACCGGGATGCCGTCGTCGATGCGGAACGCGAGCCGGCAGGCGAGGCAGCGGATCTCCGACTCCGCCTCCCGGAACTCGAGCTCGCCCTTGCACTTCGGGCAGGCGAGGATCTCCTTCAGCTCCGGCGCGAGCGCGGCCGTGCCGCCCTGGGGCGAGGTCATGTCGGCTTCCTCCCGTTCGCGAGCTTCTCGATGAGCTCGGACGTCGAGTGGTCCTTCGGATCGCCGGCCACCGCCACCCGGCCGCCGTACGAGCGCACCTCGTCCGCCTCCGGGATCGTCTCGGGCGTGTAGTCGGTCCCCTTCACGTGCACGTCGGGGCGGAGCGCCCGGATCACGGGGACGACGTCCTTCGAGTCGAAGAGCACCACGTGGTCGACGCAGGCGAGCGCCTCGAGGATCTCCGCGCGCTCGGCCTCGGGCACGACGGGCCGCCCCGGCCCCTTGTTGAGGCGGGTCGAGACGTCGCTGTTCACCGCGACGACGAGGACGTCGGCCTGCGCCTTCGCCCCGGCGAGGTACCGCAGGTGGCCCACGTGGAACAGGTCGAAGACGCCGTTCGCGAGCGCGACGGCCTTCCCGGCGGCGGTGGCCGCGGCCCGGAGCCGGGGCAGGTCCTCGAGCGCGACGCGCTTCGCGTTCGGGTGCGCGCTCACGACCGCAGGAGCTCCGCCGCGAGCTCCTCGCGCGTCACGATCGCGGTGCCGGGCTTCTGCACGACGAGGGCGCCCGCCACGTTGGCGAGCCGCGCCGCCGCGAGCGCGTCCCCGCCCGCGGCCATCCCGGCGCTGAAGGCGGCCGCCACCGTGTCGCCCGCGCCGGTCACGTCCACGGCGTCCTGGCTCCCGTGGGCGGGCACGTGGACCGGCGGCAGCCCGCGGCGGAAGACCGACATCCCGTTGCGGCCGCGCGTCACGAGGAGCACGTCGCAGTCCACGCGGCGCTGGAGGACGCGGGCGGCCCGCTCGAGCGCGCCGGGCCCGGAGAGCGAGACGCCCGACGCGGCCTCGAGCTCGGGCTCGTTCGGCTTCACCATGGTGAGGCCGCCGAAGGCGCGCAGGTTGTAGCGCGAGTCGACGCACACCGGGACGCCGCGCCGCTTCACCTTCCGGAGCGCCTCGATCGCGAGCGGCCCGACGGCGCCCGACCCGTAGTCGCTCGCGAGCACCGCGTCCGCGTGCCGCCCCGCGCGCTCGAGGGTGCGCGCGAGCCTCCGCGCGACGGCCTCGGGCAGCGGCTCCGGCGGGGAGCGGTCGAGCCGGATCATCTGCTGGCGGCGCGTGGACCGGCCGCCGGCGAGGATGCGGGTCTTCGCCTCCGTCGGGCGGCCGCGGACGCGCTCGATGCCGCCGACGTCGATGCCGCCGCGCTCGAGCTCGTCGAGGAGCGCCGTCCCGAGCGCGTCGTCCCCGACGACGCCCACCGCGCGCACCTTCACCCCGAGGGCGGCGAGGTTCCGCGCCGCGTTCCCGGCGCAGCCCGCCTTCAGCTCCGACGACTCGTAGCGGACGATGAGGACCGGCGCCTCGCGCGAGATCCGCTCGGTCTCGCCGTAGACGTACTCGTCCGCCACGAGGTCGCCCGCGACGACGACCTCGGCGCGCGGAAAGCTCTCGAGGAGCTCCGCGAGCGAGGGCAGCGCGGGGTCGCGGGGGCGGCGCACCCGCGTTACCTACCGCGCGGCCTCCGCAGGCGTCAATTCCGACGGCGAGCGGCGCGTCAACCGCCGGAGGCCGCCCCGGGGCGAGCGGGCGGCGCCGTCGCGCCCCGCCGCTCGGACGGCGGCCGCGTCTTCCAGCGCCGGTGGAGCCAGTACCAGCGATCCGGGTAGACGCGGATCCAGCGCTCGAGCCGGTCGTTCAGGTCCTGCATGAACGCGAGCACGTCGCGCTCGTGATCGCCGGTGCGCGGCGGGTCGAGCGGGCCCTCGACGATGACCTTGTGCCGGCCGTCTCCGAGCGGGACGGACAGCGTGAAGACGACGGCGGCCCCGCTCCGCGCCGCGAGGACCGCCGGCGTGGGCGCGGTCGCGGCGGGCACGCCGAAGAAGGTGGGGAAGATCGCGTGCCGGAGCGGCTGGTTCTGGTCGATGACGTACCCGAGGACGCGCCCGGCGCGGACGGATCGCGTCGCCGCGGCGAGCGTCGAGCCCTTCGTCACGACGAGGTCCTCGACCCCCGAGCGCCTGCGGATCGCGCGCCACAGGTCGTTCGCGCCGGACTTCCCCATCTGCCGCGTGATCATCGTGATCGGCACGCCCTTCATGGTCTGCGCCGCCGCGAGCAGGTCGAAGTTCCCGAAGTGGCCGGTCGCGGCGATGACCCCGTTCCCGCGCGCCTTCGCCGCCTCGAAGTTCTCCCACCCCTCGTACACGAACATCCGCTCGATCTCGCCGCGCGGGAGGAACGGCACCCGCAGGAAGTCCGGGATCATCTGCCCCAGGTTCCGGGAGGTCTTCCGGGCGATCGCCCGCCGCTCCGCCTCGGTCTTCTCCGGGAACGCGAGCCGCAGGTTGTCGAGCACCACGCGGCGGCGGACCCCGAGCAGCCAGACGAGGCCGCCGAGCGCGGCGCCGAAGGCGTCGAGGAGGCGGCGGGGGATCCGGGCGAACAGCCAGCCGAGGATGGACATCGTCAGGCGCTCCGGGTCGAGGTCGGGGTCGAGGTCGAGGTCGGGATCGGGGTCGCGGCCGCCCGCGCCTCCCCGAACTGCGCGAGCGCCCGATCGATCGCCGCGTCGAGCACGTCCCCTCCCCTCACCACCTCCGCCTCGATCCGCACGGCGCGCAGGCGCGGATCGGCGGCGCGCGTCGCCCCGAGCCGCACGGCGTCCTTCTCCGTCGTCACGATCGCGTCGCAGCGCGCGGCGTCCGCCGCGCGGAACGCCTCGTCGAGCTCGGCGGAGGTGAACCGGTGGTGATCGGCGAACAGCGCCTCGGCGGCGATCTCCGCCCCGAGCGCCTCGACCGTGCGCCGCACCCCCGCCGGCCGCGCGACGCCGGCGAGGAGGAGCACGCGCCGCCCCCGGAGCGCGCCCGGGCCGAGGCTGCGCGAGAGCGTCCCGTCGACCACGTCCACCGGCGCGTGGCGCGACTCGACGGGCTCGCGGCCGGTCGTCTCGTGCGCGAGCCGGCGGAGCGCCTCCACCGCGCCCGGGGTCGCCTGGTCCACGCGCGAGATCCAGACGAGCCCCGCGCGGCGGAGCGCCGAGCGCGGCTCGCGGTTCGGCCCGGCCGGCAGGAGCCGGCCGTTCCCGAACGGGCTCGCCGCGTCGAGCACCACGACGTCGAGGTCGCGCGCGAGGGCGCGGTGCTGGAAGCCGTCGTCGAGGACCAGCGCGTCCGCCCCGAGCCCCTCGACCGCCTGCCGGGCGAGGGCGGCGCGGCGCGGCCCGCAGAGGACCCGCGCGCCGGGCAGCCGCCGCGCGACGAGGACCGGCTCGTCTCCCCCCTCGTCCGCGCCGAGGAGGAGCCGCTCGCCGTCGCAGACGACGCGCGCGTCCGACCGCGAGGCGCCGTACCCCCGCGCCAGGACGGCGACCCGCCTCCCCCTCGCGAGCAGCCGCCGCCCGACCGCGATCGCGGCGGGCGTCTTCCCCGCGCCCCCCACGGCGAGGTTGCCGATCGAGATCACCGGCGCCGCGGCCCGCTCCGCGCCCAGCACGCCGCGATCGTACAGCGCGCCGCGGACCGCCGCGCCGAGCCGGAAGGCCGCCTCGGCGGCGAGGAGCGGCGGCAGGAGCGCCCGCCCGGCGAGGCCGGGGTCGGGGCCCCACCAGATCGACTCGACGAGGCTCATCGCCGGAGCATCTCACGCGCCGCCGCGAGCACCGCCTCCGGCGCGAGGTCGGCGAGGCAGCGGTGGTGCCCCTCGGGGCAGTAGTCGCCCCCGTGGTTCGAGCAGGGCGCGCAGGCGAGGCGCAGCGAGAGCGCGCGCCCGGGCGGCGGCGGCCCCCAGCGCGCGTGGGAGGTCGGGCCGAACAGGGCGAGGACGGGCGTGCCGACCGCGGTCGCGAGGTGCACCGGCCCGGAGTCGCACGCGACGAGGAGCTGCACGCGGGCGATCGCCGCGGCCAGGGCGTCGAGGGGCAGGAACGAGAGGTCCGCCGCGACCTGCGCGCGGGTCGAGGCCCGGAAGGCGGCGAAGGCGTCCCGGTCGCCGGGCCCCCCGCACAGGACGATCCGGACCCCCTCCGCGGCGAGCGCGTCGGCGACCGCGGCGAACCGCTCCGCCGGCCAGCGCTTCGTCGCCCAGCGCGCGCCCGGGGCGATGGCCACCGCCGGCGCCTCGACGCCGCGGAGCGCGTCGGCGGCGAGCGCGCGCGCCTGCGCGGAGAGGCTCACCTTCGTCGGCCCCGGCGCCGGGATCCCGAGCGTCGCGAGCGCCTCGGCGTAGAGCCTCGTCTGGTGCGCGCGGACGAGCGGAGGGTCGGAGCCGAAGAGCGACAGGACGGCGCGCATCGCCGTGCGGCGGCGGAAGGCGGTCCGCAGCGGCGCGGCCGAGCGGGCCACCATCGCGCTGCGCAGCTTGTTCTGGAGGTCGATCGCGACGTCGAACCGGCCGCGCAGGCGCCCCGCGAGCCCCAGGGCCGCGTTCGGCCCCTCGCGCGCGAGGCGGTGGACGGCGGCGAGCTCGGGGAGCCCCTCGAGGAGCGGCGCGTAGAGCGGATCGGTCACCCACTCGATGCGCGCGGCCGGGAAGCGCGCGCGGAGCGGCTCGAGGAGGCTCGTCGCGAGGACCACGTCGCCGAGCGCGCTGTAGCGGACGACGAGGATGCTCGAGGGTTCGGTGACGCTCACGCGGCCGCCGCCTTCCCGCGCGGCAGCACCGCGAGCATGTGCTCCACGTCGCGCGCGCTCGCGCCCCGGATGGCGGACACCGACCCGCGGGCGAGCGTGCCGAGCTCCGCGAGCTGGTCGGGGCGCGAGAGCAGCTCGTCGGCCACCTTGAGGAGCTGCTCCGGCGTCGCGACCTGGATCCCGCCGCGCCCCTGGAGCACCTGGACCGAGTCCTTGAAGTTCTCCATGTGCGGCCCGAAGAGCACCGGCTTCCCCTGGGCGGCCGGCTCGAGGACGTTCTGCCCGCCGCGCGTGACGAAGCTGCCGCCCACGAACACGAGCGTCGCGAGGCGGTACGCGACCGCGAGCTCGCCGATGGTGTCGAGGATCGTCACCGCCGCCCGTCCGCCCGACGCGCCGGCGCTGCGCAGCCGCGCCGGGAGGCCCTGCTCCGCCGCGAGCGCGGCGATGCGCCCGGCCCGCTCCACGTATCGCGGGGCGACGACGAGCTGCAGGCCCGGGTGGCGCGTCCGGAGCGTCGCGTACACGGCGAGGATCTTCTCCTCCTCGCCCTCGTGCGTCGAGCCGGCCATGAGCACGGGGGCGCGCGGGTCGAGCCCCATCTCGGCGCGGAGCGCCTCCTCCTTCCCCTCGGCGGGATCGAGGACGAGCGCGTCGAACTTGGTGTTCCCGGTCACCCAGACGCGATCGGGGGCGGCGCCGAGCGCGAGAACGCGCTCCGCCTCCTCGTCGGAGCGCATGAGGAAGCAGTCGATCCGGCGCAGCGGGTTCGAGATGAGGCGGAAGAGGGCGCGGTACCGGGACATCTTCGCCGGGTTGAAGCGGCCGTTCGTGAGCGCGATGCGCACGCCGGCGTACCGCGCCGCGCGGATGAGGTTCGGCCAGATCTCCGTGTACTCGAGGACGAGGAGGTCGGGCCGGAGCGTCGCCACCGCCCGGCGCGTCGCGCCGAACAGGTCGTACGGCGCGTACACGAGGACGTCCGCCTCCTTCAGCTTCTTGCGCGCCATCTCGAGGCCGCTGTTCGTGATGGTGCTCACGATGATGCAGGAGCCCGGCAGGCGCGCCTTGAGCTCCTTCATGATCGGCTGGAGCGAGAGGAGGTCGCCGGCGCTCGCGCCGTGGAGCCAGATGCGCGGCGTGCCGCGCCCGAGGTCGAAGGACGGCCGGTAGAGCCCGAGCCGGAACGGGATCCCGTGGCGGAGCTTCGGGTGCGTGAGGAGCACCGGGAGCGCGACGGCGAAGAGCAGGTAGCTCGCGATGGCGTAGAGGAGGTGCACGGGCCGGGACGCCGGAGGGCGCCGCTGCTCGCAGCTTTTAGTCGATCGGGAGCGGGTTCGTGAAGATCCAGGGGTGGCCGTCCCAGGTCGCCTCGACCCGGTAGTCGCCGGGGGCGCACGCCCCGGCGCCGCACGGGAGCCGGACGACCGCCTCGCCCCCCGGCACGGGCGACGCGGCGTCGCCCACCGGGACGCCGTCGCGGAGGAGCGTGAAGCGCGCCCGGGAGAGGTCGGGCGCCCGCAGCGCGAGCTCGAGCGCGCCCGGATCGGCCGCGCGCGCGAGCCGGACCGACGCGGCGGGGGCGACCCCGTCGAAGACGCACGCGGCGCGCCCGTCGAGGAGCGCGGCGGCGACGCGCCGGGCGTCCTCCGCCCCGTCGCCCGTCGCCGCGACCGGCACGTGCATCGAGAACGCCTCGAACGCCGCCGCGTAGCTCGGGTAGCCGTGGGCGTCGGCGGAGCAGAGGAGCACCCTGGGCGGCCGGGCCGGGTCCGCCCGCCCTGCCGGGCGGACGCCCGGGAGGGCGCCGCGCGCGGCGGCGACCTCGGCGTCGAAGCGGGCGCGCTCGCGCGAGAGGTCGTTCGAGAGCGCGAGCACCGCGCGCGCGCCGTCCCACGGCAGCTCGGCCGCGGCGAGCGCCGCCTTGCCGATGGCGCGCTCCGCCAGGACCTCGTGCCACGCGGTGTCGTTCGACACGAGCTCGAACCCGCGCCACGGGCCGGTCCCCCACCCGGAGAACGGCCGGCGGGGGTGGAAGGGGTGCGCGAGGACGGCCTCGCCCCCGAGTCGCGCGATGGCGCCGAGCGGATCGCCGTCGCGCTCGGCCGCGTCGAGCGGGCGCGGGACGCCGACCGCCACGACGTGCCCGAAGCGCGTCGACGACTCCGTCGCCTCGACGACGAGGACGCCGTCGTGCCAGCCCTGCTCGGCGGGCGTGAGGACGTTGTGGTCGGCGACGACGACGAACTGGAGCCCCGCCTCCCGCGCGGCGCGCAGCACCTCGTCGAGCGTGCCGCGCCCGTCGCTGCGCGTCGTGTGCACGTGCCAGGCGCCGCGCAGCTCGCCGGGCGCGGCGGCGGCGCGCGGGGCGCGCGCCAGGCGGATCCGCAGGCCGAAGGCGAGGTAGCCGGCGGCGGCGGCGAGCAGGACGGCGAGCAGGATCCTGCGCCTCATCCCGGGATCCTCCGGAGCGCCGTGGGCTCGCCCGCCGCGAGTCGGCGACCGTATCCGAGGGAGGAGCGCAAGCGCGGGCCATCCTATGCCAAACGCCCGCGGCGTGCAGGTTGCCGCGCCCCGGGCGGGCCCTCCGCCGGCCCCATCGGCTCGGTTGACCGGGACCGCTCCGCGGGCGCCAAGATCCCTGCAGGTGGGGCGGCGCGAGGCGCCGCCGGAGCGCGCCGGGCTCCGCGGGCCTCTTCTGCCGGCGCGGGAGGAACGACATGAGCAAGGGACTCGCAGCCGGCCGGGTGGTGCGGTCGCGGACTCGGCGCGAGGAGCACTGCCTCGCCCTGTCCGGGAAGGGAGCGCCTGCCCTCCTCGATCTCGAGCGCGCCACCGCCGCGGTCCGGCGGGCCGCGGAGGCGCTCCGCGATCCGGCGCTCCGCGGCGCCCACCCGTTCGAGCCGCCCGACCCCGAGGTCCGGCTGCGGGCGCCGATCCCCGGCGCCCGCGGCGGAACGGGCTGGACGGTGTTCGTGCGCGTCCCGCCCTGGGTCGGGGCGCGCGTGGCGCGCGCGGCCGCGCTCGCGGCGGCGAGGCATGCGCCGCTCGCGCGCAGCATCCGGCTCTCGCCCGTCGCGACGGAGGACGAGCACCGCAGGGCGCCCCCGGGTCGCGACCACCAGCCGGGCCAGGTCCGCCGGCGGCGGACGGGGCCGCAGCACCGCGCGAGGGAGCTCAAGTAGCGACGCCGGGAGATCGGGCGGCCCCGTAGGCCGCGAGGATCGGGCCGGCGCACCTCGCTGCGCGAAGAGCGCCTGGCCCGGAGATCGAAGCGGCCTACTCCTCGACCCCCTTCACCTTCCCCTCCGCGCGCCGCTTCTCGATGATCTTCTGGGCGATGTGCGGCGGGACGGGGTCGTAGTGCGACGGCTCCATCGTGAAGTAGCCGACGCCCTGGGTGAGCGAGCGGAGGTCGGCGTCGTACGTCATCGCCTCCGCGTGCGGGCAGAGCGCGCGGATGAGCACGCCGCGCGCGAGCGGCTCCATGCCCTGCACCTTCGCGCGGCGGCTGTTCAGGTCGCCCATGACCGCGCCGACGTACTCCTCGGGCACGCGCACCTCGAGCTTCATGACGGGCTCGAGGAGGATGGGCCGCGCGTCGGCCATCGCCTTCTTGAAGGCCATGGAGCCGGCGACCTGGAACGCCATGTCCGAGCTGTCCACGTCGTGGTAGCTGCCGAAGACGAGCTTCGCCTTGAAGTCCACGACCGGGTAGCCGGCGAGCGGTCCGGAGCCGAGCGCGCCGCGGATGCCCTTCTCGACCGAGGGGATGAACTGGCGCGGGATGACGCCGCCGACGATCGCGTCCTCGAACTCGAAGCCCTCGCCGCGCGCCTTCGGGTGGAGCTCGACGTGCGCGTCGCCGTACTGACCGTGGCCGCCCGTCTGCCGCTTGAACTTGCCCTGCGCCTTCGCCGAGGCGGTGATGGTCTCGAGGTACGCGGGCGAGGGCGGCGAGAGCGCGACGTCCACGCCGTGCTTGCGCTTCACGCGCTCGACGGTCACCTCGATGTGCGCCTGCCCCATGCCCTGCAGGAGCATCTCGCCCGTGTCGGCGGAGCGGACGAGCTGCAGGGACGGATCCTCCTCGATGAGCTTCTGGAGCGCCGACGCCGCCTTGTCGTCGCCGGTCTTCGCGTGGACGGCGTAGGCGACGGGGCGCGTGTGCTGCGCGAACTCGGGGAGGACCACCGGCGCGTCGCGGTCGCAGAGGGTGTCGCCGGTGTGCGCGTCCTTGAGCTTCTGCAGCACCACGAACTCGCCGGGGCCGGCCTCCTTGATCTCGACCGTCTGCGCGCCGTCGGTGCGCCAGAAGTGGGAGACGCGCTCCTCGGTCCGGGTCCGCGGGTTCATGATGTTGGCGTCGGGCCTGAGCGTCCCGGAGAAGATCCGGACGTAATCCACCCGCCCCGCGAAGTGATCGATCGTCGTCTTGAACACCTGCGCCGCGAGCGGCGCGTCCGGCGCCGCGTTCCGCAGGCTCTCCTTGCCGGAGAGGTCCTTCCCCTTCACCTCGCGCTTCTCGGGGCCCGGGAAGACGAGGACGGAGAGGTCGAGCAGCTCGCGGACGCCGATCCCGCCCTTCGCGCAGGCGATCGCGATGGGCAGGAACTTCTGCGCCGCCGCGCCGGCGGCGACGCCGCGGGCGACCTCCTCGTCGCTGAGGGCGCCGCCCTCGAGGTACTTGCCCAGGAGCTCGTCGTCCGACTCGGCGGCGGCCTCCACGAGCGCGGTGCGGAGCCGGTCCGCCTCGGCCTTGAGATCGGCCGGGATCTCCGCCTCGGTCCACCGCGCGAAGGCCTTGCCGTCGTAGACGTGGGCCTTCATCGCGAGGAGGTCGACGAGCCCCGTGCACGCGCCGGCGCCGCCGATCGGGATCTGCACCGGGACGGGCTTCACCTTGAGCGACGCCTCGATGTCCGCGATCGCCTTGCCGAAGTCGGCCTGCTCGTGATCGAGCCGCGTGATCGCGCACACGGCGGGCAGCCTCGCGTCGGCGAGCACGTCGTAGGTGCGCTCCGCCCGGTTGTGCGCGCCGTCGGCGGCCGAGACGGCGAGCACCGCGCCGTCCGTCACCTGGAGCGCCCACTCGACCTCGGTCAGGAACGCCGCGAAGCCGGGGCAGTCGAGCACGTGGAACGAGCGGCCGCCCTCCTCGAAGCTCTGGGGGTGGAGGGACAGCGTGAAGTTGCGCTTCTTCTCCTCGGGCTCGGCGTCGAGGCGGGAGGTCGAGCCCTCCGGCGACGCCTTCTTGGCGTCCGCGACGCGGAGCAGCGCCTCGGCGAGCGCCGTCTTGCCGGCGCCGTCGGCGCCGAGGATGGAGAAGGTTCGGATCACGCGGGTGGGGGGCATGTCGGGTCGTCTCCGGGCGCGAGGTGCCCGTAGAATGCAACGGGACGCCCCGCGCGCGCCACGGCTTCTTTCGGGCCGCTCCGCGGGGCTACGCGGCCGAGCCGCTCCGGCCCTCGGCCTGCGCGAGCTCGGGGAAGTCCTCCTGCCAGAACTCGCGCTCCCCGCGCGGCGCGCCGGGCGCCCGCGCCGCCTCGCGCCTGCGCAGCTCGACCCGGCGGATCTTGCCGGACACGGTCTTCGGCAGGTCCGAGAACTCGAGGCGCCGGACCCGCTTGTACGGCGCGAGGCGCCGGCGCAGGAACCGGAAGATCTCGAGCGCGAGCGCCGCGTCGGGGGTCCGGCCGGGCTTCAGGATGATGAACGCCTTGGGGAGGAGGCCGCGCACCTCGTCCGGGCTCGGGACGATCGCCGCCTCGGCGACCGCTTCGTGCTCGATGAGCGCGCTCTCCAGCTCGAACGGGCTGATGCGGTAGTCGGAGCTCTTGAAGACGTCGTCGGCCCGGCCGACGTAGGTGACGTACCCGTCCGCGTCGCGCGTCGCCACGTCGCCGGTGTGGTAGTGCCCGTGCCGCGTCACGAACGCGTTCAGGTTGTCGTCGCCCTCGTACCCCGCCATGAGCGCGTCCGGGCGGGGGTCGAGCGCGATGGAGATCTCGCCCTCCTCCCGAGGCTGCCCCTCCTCGTCGAGGAGGGCGATGCGGTAGCCGGGGAGCGGGCGCCCCATCGAGCCGGGCTTCAGCCTCTGCCCGGGCGAGTTGCCGATCTGCGCGGTGGTCTCGGTCTGCCCGTAGCCGTCGCGGATCGTGAGGCCCCAGGCCTGGCGCACCTTCTCGATCACCTCGGGGTTGAGCGGCTCGCCCGCGCTGAGGAGCTCGCGCAGCTTCACCTTCGTCCTCGAGAGGTCCTCGAGGATGAGCATGCGCCACACGGTCGGCGGGGCGCACATCGTGGTGACGCCGTGCCTCGAGACGACCTCGAGCGCGCTCCGCGCGCTGAAGCGCGCGTAGTTGTAGACGAACACCGTCGCGGCCGCGTTGAAGGGCGCGAAGAAGTTGGACCAGGCGTGCTTCGCCCAGCCCGGCGAGGAGACGTTCATGTGCACGTCGCCCTCGCGCAGGCCGAGCCAGTACATCGTGGAGAGGTGGCCGACCGGGTAGCTCTGGTGCGTGTGCACGACGAGCTTCGGCTTCGCGGTCGTGCCGGAGGTGAAGTAAAGCAGCACGGGGTCGGTCGTGAGCGTCTCGCCGTGCGGCATGAAGAAGGACGCCTCGTCGTAGGCGAGGTCGAACGGCATCCACCCGGGGACCTGCTCGCCGACGACGTGCCGGGAGAAGTGCCCCTCGATGCCGCGCATCTTGTCGGCGCCCGCCGGGTCGGTGACGACGTGCCTCACCCGGCCGCGCTCGATCCGGTCGTTGAGGTCCTCCGGCGTGAGGAGCGTCGAGGCGGGGATGACGCACGCGCCGAGCTTCATCGCCGCGAGCATGACCTCCCAGATCTGCACGCAGTTGGGGAGCATCATGAGGATGCGGTCCCCGCGCTCGACGCCGTGGCGCCGGAAGTAGGTCGCGACCCGGTTCGAGCGCTCCGCCAGCTCGGCGTAGGAGAGCCGGACCTCCGCCCCGTAGTCCTCGACGATGTGGAGCGCGGTCCGGGCGTTGCCGTCGGCGACGATGTCGAACCAGTCGAGGGCCCAGTTGAAGCGGTCGAGCACCGGCCAGCGGAAGTCGCGGTACGCGGTCTCGTAGTCCTCGCGGTGCTGCACGAGGAAGTCGCGGGCGCGTCGGAAGATGTCGGTCGAGGACATGCGGCCTCCCCGGGCGGGCGGTGTGCCGGTACTCTGCCAAAGGACCGCCGCGGCGACCAGCGCGGCCGCGCGCCCGCCCCCGGCGAGGCGCCCCTACCCGCGCAGCCAGGTCGGCAGCGACTCGCCGAGGCCGTCCAGCATGAACTGGACGGCGACCGCGACGAGCAGCAGGCCGGCCGCCCGCTCGAGGATCGCGAGCCCGGTGCGTCCGAGGACTCGCTCGGTGCGCGCCGCGCCGGCGAGGACGAGGTAGCTCGCCGCCGCGGTGAGGACGATCGCGCCGAGGACCGGGATGGCGTGCCACCACGGCCCGGCGCGGGCCCGCGACATGAGCACGATCGCCGTCGCGATCGACCCCGGCCCGGCGAGCAGCGGCATCGCGAGGGGCACGATCGCGATGTCCTCCTTGTCCGCGCCCGCCGCGACCTCCTGGTCGGTGATGCGCGTGCGCGAGGGCTGGGTGCGGATCATGTCGAGAGCGAGGAGCAGCAGGACGACGCCGCCCGCGATCCGGAACGCGCCGATGCTGATCCCGAGGAGCTTGAAGATCCAGGCCCCGCCGAGCGCGAAGCTCGCGAGCACGAGCCCCGCCGTGAGCGACGCGCGCAGCGCCGTCTCCCGCCGCTTCGCGGGGGGGTCGTCCCGCGTCATCGCGAGGAAGAACGGGACCGCCGAGAAGGGATCGACGACGAAGAAGATCGCCGAGAGCGACACGAGGGAGAGGCTGAGGATCTCGGCGACCATCGTCGGGGCGGAGCCTAGCGCGGGTCGAGGTGCGGCGCGACTCCGGCGGCGACCCCGACCCCGACCCCGACCCCGACCTCGACCCTACGCGGGCCCCGTCGGCGTCGGCGCCGTCTGGGCCGCCCGCGCGAACCGCGAGAAGCGCATCGACCAGACCTTCCGCATCGCCTCGAGGACGATCCCCTTCGACATCTTCGACTGCCCGACGCGCCGGTCCCGGAACACGATCGGGACCTCGCGCACCCGGAAGCCGCGCAGGAGGGCCCGGTAGGTGAGCTCGATCTGGAACGCGTAGCCCGTGCACTCGACCGACGGGAGGTCGATCCCCTCGAGCACCTCGCGCCGGAAGCACTTGAACCCGCCGGTGAGGTCGCGCACCCGCACGCCGAGGACGGCGCGCGCGTACACGCTCCCGCCGCGCGACACGATCTTGCGCCCGAGCCCCCAGTTCACCGTCCCACCGCCCGGCACGTAGCGCGAGCCGAGGACGAGGTCCGCCTCGCGCGCGGCCTCGAGGATCGCGGGGAGGTGCGCGGGGTCGTGCGAGAAGTCGGCGTCCATCTCGAGGACGAGGCCGTAGCCGCGCTCGAGCGCCCACGCGAACGCCGCGAGGTAGGCCTTGCCGAGCCCCTCCTTGCCGGGGCGGTGGAGCACCTTCACGCGCGGATCGCGGGCCGCGAGCGCGTCGGCGACCGCGCCGGTGCCGTCCGGCGAGCGGTCGTCCACCACGAGGGCGTCCACCTGCGGCGCGGCAGCGTGGATCGCGGCGACGATCGGCGCGAGGTTGTCCCTCTCGTTGTACGTCGGCAGGCAGATCACCGCGCGCCGCGCGCCTTCCATGGTCACCTCATCGCGCGCGCGACCTCGGCCGCCACGCGCTCCGCAGCTCCCGGCTCGCCGAGCGACGCGCGCACCTCGCGCAGCCCCCGGAGCTGGGCCTCCCGCGCGCCGCGATCGCCGAGCAGCCGCTCGATCTCGGCGGCCATGCGCTCGGGGCTCGCGTCCCGCTGGAGGAGCTCCGGGACGAGCCCCCTCCCTGCCAGGATGTTCACCAGCGCGAAGTGGGCAATCCTTACGAGGAGGCGCCCCACGAGGTACGTCAACCACGAGAGCCGGTACACGACGACCATCGGCCGCAGCATGATCGCGGCCTCGAGCGTCGAGGTGCCGCTCTTCACGAGCGCGGCGTCGCTCGCGCCGACGGCCTCCTCGGTGTGGCCGTCGACGAGCGTCACGTCGAGCTTGCCGTGGCCGGCGACGTAGGGCTCGAGCTCGGCCCGCGCGAGCGTCGGCGCCACGGGCACCACGAACTGCGCGTCCGGACGGACGGCGCGGATCCGCTCCGCCGCGTCGAGCATCGCCGGGAAGATGCGCCGGAGCTCGCTCGGGCGGCTCCCGGGCACGAGGGCGATCGTCGTCCGCGACGCCGGGAGGCCGAGCTCCTCCCGGTAGCGCCCCGGCTCCCCGGGCGGCGGCTTCTCGGCGAAGGGGTGGCCGACGAAGCTCGCCGACACGCCGGTGCCCTCGTAGAAGCGCTCCTCGAACGGGAGGATGCAGAGCATCCGATCGACGACCTTCGCGATCTTCCTGGCCCGCCCGCGTCGCCACGCCCAGATCGACGGCGACACGTAGTAGACGACCGGGATCCCGAGCTTCTTCAGCTTCGCCGCGAGCCGGAGGTTGAAGTCGGGCAGGTCGACGAGGAGCGCAGCCTTCGGGCGGCGCTCGGCGGCGGCGCGCCCGAGCGCGCGGAGGATCCCGAGGATGCGCGGGATGCGGGGCAGCACCTCGGCGAGCCCCATCACCGAGATGTCCTCCGCCGGCGCGAGCGCCTCGAGCCCGGCGGCGCGCAGGCGCGGGCCGCCTACCCCGAACGCGTGCACGCCGGGCCGGAGCCGCTCGAGCTCGCGCAGGGCGCGCGCCGCGTGCAGGTCGGCGCTGGCCTCGCCGGCCACGATGAGAATTTCGTCGGTCACTTCCGAGACTTCTTCGCACAGTCTCGCCGGTCAAGCGATCCGCGGCCTTATAGCACGCACGCGGCATTGCGCCGCAGGGGCCTCCCGTGGTTTCCTTGCACGCGATGCGCCTGCGGCTTGGCTCCCTGGGAGATCTCGTGACCGAGCTGCCCTGGCTCGGCGCGACCGTGGTCGCCCTCGTCGCGACCCTCTCCGTCGAGCACTTCCTCGTCCACCGCCAGATCGTGCTCCCGACGCTCGCGTTCACCTCGCGGCTGCCGTTCTGGATGTACGCCGCGATGGTCGTGCCCGAGCTCGTCGTCTTCTTCGCGGCGGGGTACCGCCTGCGCACGCTGCTCTCGCTCGCCATGTACGCGGGGGTGGGCGGCGTGGTCCGGAGCGGGTTCCACTACCTGCTGCGGCTCGCGCACGAGCCCGGGCACGTCGCGAGCACCGATCACATCTCCGAGTTCGCGATGACGACGCCGCTCGTCGCGATCGGATACCTGCTCGTGCTCGCCGTCGCCGCGTGGTCGGGCGAGGACGAGCGCCGCCTCGCGGGCGACGCCTGATAGCATGGGGGCGTGCGGCTCTTCGCGAGGAAGCCCAGGACGCGCTCCGAGGTGATCGCCGCGGCGGACCGCGCCCGCACTCGCGGGAAGGTCCGCCGCGCCGCCGAGGGCTACCAGGCCGCGCTGCGGTCCGATCCCACCGACCCCTCGGTGAACGTGAAGCTCGGGCCGCTCCTCGCGAAGCTCGGCGACGCCGAGGGCGGGGCCCGCTGCTTCCGGGTCGCCGCGAAGCGGCACCTCGACGCCGGCTTCGTCGATCGCGCCGCGGGCGTCACGCTCGCCGCGACGGGCGTCTTCCCCCTCGAGCCCGGCTTCCGCCTCGAGCTCGCGCGGCTGAACGTCGCGCGCGGCCGCAAGCAGGACGCGGTCGCCACCCTCCTCGAGGGCGGCCGGGCGCAGGCGAAGGCCGGGCGACCGGATCTCGCGGCGTCGCTCCTCGGGAAGGCGCTCGAGATCGAGCCGTGGCACCTCGAGACCTGCCTCGCGCTCGTCCCGGTGCTGGCGCGGAACGGCCACCCCGAGTCGGCCCGGGAGTTCCTCGCGGGCCTCGAGAGCCGCTACCGCGGCCCGGCGCGACGCCGCGTGCGCTGGGCGGCGTTCAGGCTGTCCCCCGGGCTGGGGACGCTCTGGCGGTGGATGAGGGCCTGAGGAGCCCTGACGCGCCCCCGGCCGAGGTCACGCCGAGTCGGCACCGGAGCGGTGGCTGAGCGATCGGCGCAGTGCTCCATGCAGCGGACGAGGCCCCGGAGGTTCTGCTCGACGATCCGGTAGCGGGCGAACCCGCCCTGCCGGCTCGCCGCGACGAGCCCGTGGCTGCGCAGGATCCGGAGCTGCTGCGACACGATCGCCTGGCTCGCCCCCACCCTGTCGGCGAGCGAGGTGACGTGCTCCTCGCCGAGGCAGAGGATCGCGACGATCCGGATGCGGAGCGGATGCGCGACCGCCTTCAGCACCTCCGCCACGCGATCGGCGCGGTTCGGATCGCTCGCGATGGGAGGACGGGGCCGTCGCGCCACCCCGCGACCATACCACCGGCGCCCCCGGCGAGCGCCTTCTTCGGAGCGATGACACGGGGTGACCGTCCCGCTAGACACCGGACGTGAGCGAGGCCTCCGGTCGGACACGTTCGCGCTGGTGGCGCCGCCAGCCCTCCTCGCCGCGGCGCGTGGTCGCGATCTACGCCGCCGTCGGGATCACCTGGATCGCGTTCTCCGACGCGGTCGTGCGGGTCCTCTTCCCCGATCCGGCCGCGCACGAGCTCGCCCAGACGCTCAAGGGGAGCTTCTTCATCGCGGCGACCTCCCTCCTCCTGTACGTCCTCGTCCGGCGGAGCGAGCGGGGCCTCGAGGGGCGCAGCGCCGAGGTCCGGGCGACCGTCGACAGCATGGCCGACGCGGTCCTGCTCGTGGACGGACGCTCCCGGATCGTGGAGGCGAACCGCGCCGCGGTGAACCTCCTCGGGGCCGCCTCCAAGCAGGACATCCTCGGCCCCCTCGAGGCGTGGGGGCGCCGGTACCAGCTCCGCAGCCCCGACGGGACGCCGGTCCCGTTCGATCGGTACGCGAGCGTCCGCGCCCTGGGCGGCGACCCGAACCCGCGCTACGGGGCCGTGCTGCGCCGGGCGGACGGGACCGACGTGTTCGTCTCGGTGAGCGCCGCCCCGGTCGACCGACCCGGGGGAGGCCCCCTCGTCGTGGCGGTCCTCCGCGACGAGTCCGCGACGCGCCGGCTCGACGAGCAGCGGGACGAGTTCCTGTCCACGGCCGCGCACGAGTTCAAGACGCCGCTCGCCGTCGTGAAGGCCTACGCCCAGCTCCTCAGGCGGCGGGACGAGCCGGACCGGGAGGCGCTCGCCGTGATCGAGCGCCAGGTGGACCGGCTGTCCCGGCTCGTCCAGCAGATGCTCGACGCCTCCCGCCTCCGGCTCGACGGCGGTCACGCGCGCCTCGAGCGCTTCGACCTCTCCGCGCTGGCGGACGAGATCGTGTCGGGCCTGCGCCCGGCCGCGCCGCGCCACGCCCTGCGGATCCGCGCCGAGGGGCCGGCGCCGGTGCTCGGCGACCGCGATCGGATCGCCCGCGTGCTCACCTGCCTCCTCGACAACGCGGTCCGCTTCTCCCCGTCGGGCGGAGACGTCGAGGCGCGCGTGGAGGCGACGGACGCCGAGGTGAGCGTGGCCGTCCGGGACCAGGGCGTCGGCATCCCGGCGGAGCGGCAGGACCACGTCTTCGAGCGGTTCTACCGCGCCCACGCCGGCACGCCGCAGGACTACGGCGGGCTCGGCCTCGGGCTCGACCTCGCGCGCGAGATCGTCGAGCGCCACGGCGGCCGGATCTGGTTCGAGTCCGTGCCCGGCGCCGGCTCCACGTTCCACTTCAGCCTGCCCGCCGCGCGGGAGGACGCGTGATCGGACCGGCCACCTCGATCCTCGTCGTGGAGGACGATCCGGACCTCCTCGCCCTGATGGAGATGATCCTCGGCGGCGAGGGCTATCGCGTGCGCACCGCCCGCGAGGGCGGCGAGGCCCTCGCGCGGGTCGAGGAGGAGATGCCCGCGCTCGTCTTCCTCGACATGAGGATGCCGGGGATGAACGGGTGGGAGTTCGCGCGGGAGTTCCGCGCCCGCCACGGCGCGGCCTGCCCCATCGTCGTCGTGACGGCCGCGGAGGACGCGCGCCGGCGCGCCGAGGAGATCGCGGCGCAGGGCTGGCTCGCGAAGCCGTTCGAGATCGCGGACGTGCTCGCCGCCGCCGCGCGGTATGTCGGCGAACCCGACGAGCCCGAGGCGCTCGATCCGCGTTGACGGCGCGCGGAACCGCTCCGCCCCGCCGAGGCTCCGATGGGTGGCGCGGGCACGCCCCGCGGGGTACCTCTTGTCCGCCGTTCGCGAGGAACCGATGCAGATGACCCCCGAGCCCTCCCCCACCGCCCCCCCCGTCCCCACCCGCGATCCGGTCTGCGGGATGGACGTCGACCGCGAGCACCCGCCCGGCGGGATCGTGCAGCGTGGCCGCTACACGTACTTCTTCTGCTCCGATCGCTGCCGCGAGCGCTTCCTCGCGTCGCCCGAGGCGTTCTTCGCGGTCGATCCGGTCTGCGGGATGGAGGTGAACCCGAAGGCGCCCAAGGGCGGCGAGCACGTGCACGGGGGGCGCACCTTCTACTTCTGCAACCCGAAGTGCCGCGCGAAGTTCGTTGCGGACCCAGAGGCGATCCTGCAGCGGGGGCCCGGCGGAATGGCCTCGGGCGGAATGGGCTCGGGCGGCATGCACGGGATGGGCGCGGCGTCGCCGGCCCCGCCACCGGTCGCGCCCCCCGGCGCCGAGGTCGTGTGGGTCTGCCCGATGGACCCGGAGGTCCGGGAGAAGGAGCCCGTGCCCTGCCCGATCTGCGGCATGGCGCTCGAGCCGCTCGTCGTCGGCGGGATGCCCTCGGCCGAGGAGCCGCCGAACCCCGAGCTCGAGAACATGACGCGGCGCTTCCGGCTCGGGCTCGCGCCGGCGCTCCTGGTGCTCGGGCTCGCGATGGGCGACATGCTCGCGGGCGGGACGCTCCGCCACGCGCTCGGCCACCGCGCGTTCGCCCTGCTCCAGCTCGCGCTCGCGAGCCCGGTCGTCCTGTGGGGCGGCTGGCCCTTCTTCGAGCGCGCGTGGCTGTCGGTCCGGACGCGGCACCTCAACATGTTCACGCTCATCGGGCTCGGGACCGCCGCGGCCTACCTCTTCTCCGCCGCCGCGACGGTCCTCCCCGCGAGCGCCTTCCCCGCGGCGTTCCTCGAGCACGGCGCCCCCCCGGTCTACTTCGAGGCCGCGGCGGTGATCGTGGAGCTCGTGCTCCTCGGCCAGGTGCTCGAGCTGCGCGCCCGCAGCCGCGTCTCCGGCGCGATCCGGGCGCTCCTGCGGCTCGCCCCGAAGACCGCGCGGCGCATCGAGCCCGCGGGCGAGGAGCGGGACGTCGAGATCGAGCAGGTGCGGGCCGGCGATCGCCTGCGGGTCCGGCCCGGCGAGAAGATCCCGGTGGACGGGGTCGTGGAGTCCGGCGCGTCGTCGGTGGACGAGTCGATGGTCACGGGCGAGCCCGTCCCGGTCGAGAAGCGGGCGGGCGATCGCGTCACCGGCGCGACGCTGAACGGCACGGGCGCGCTCGTCGTGCGCGCCGACCGCGTCGGGAAGGACACGCTCCTCGCGCAGATCGTCCGCATGGTGATGGACGCGCAGCGGACGCGCGCGCCCATCCAGCGGCTCGCCGACGTCGTGGCCGGCTGGTTCGTGCCGGCGGTCGTCGCCGCCGCCGCGGTGGCGTTCGCGATCTGGGCCGCCGTCGGGCCCGAGCCGCGGCTCGCCCACGCGCTCGTCGCCGCGGTCGCGGTCCTCATCATCGCCTGCCCGTGCGCGCTCGGGCTGGCGACGCCGATGGCGATCATGGTCGGCACCGGCCGGGGCGCGACAGCCGGGGTCCTCGTGAAGAGCGCCGAGGCGCTCGAGCGGCTCGAGAAGGTCGGCGTGCTCCTCGTCGACAAGACCGGCACCCTCACCCGCGGCCGGCCCGCGCTCGAGCAGGTCGTCGCCCTCGAGCCCGGTCGCGAGGACGAGGTGCTCCGGCTCGCGGCGGCGCTCGAGAAGGCCTCCGAGCACCCGCTCGCGTCCGCGATCGTCGCCGGGGCGAAGGCGCGCGGGCTCGCGCTCGCCGAGGCGAGGGCGTTCCGGTCCGTGCCGGGCAAGGGCGTCGTCGGCGAGGTGGAGGGGCGCGCCGTCGCGCTCGGGAACGCCGCGCTCCTGGCGGAGCTCCGCGTGGACGCGGCCGCGCTCGTCGCGCGCGCCGAGGCGCTCCGGGGCGAGGGCGGCACCGTCGTGCTGCTCGCGATCGACGGCCGCCCGGCCGGGCTCCTCGAGGCGGTCGACCCGGTGAAGCCCGGGGCGAAGGAGGCCGTCGCGGCGCTGCACGCCGAGGGCGTGAAGGTCGTCATGGTGACGGGCGACGGCTGGACCACCGCGCGCGCGGTGGCCGCGCGCCTCGGCATCGACGAGGTCGAGGCCGAGGTCCTGCCCGGCGGCAAGGCCGAGATCGTCGGCCGGCACAAGGCGGGCGGCCGCGCCGTCGCGTTCGCGGGCGACGGCATCAACGACGCGCCCGCGCTCGCCGCCGCCGACGTCGGCATCGCGATGGGCACCGGCACGGACGTCGCCATCGAGTCCGCCGGCCTCACCCTCGTGAAGGGCGACCTCCACGGCATCGTCCGCGCCCGACGGCTGTCGCGGGCGACGATGCGCAACATCCGCCAGAACCTGTTCTGGGCCTTCGCCTACAACGCCGCGGGCATCCCGCTCGCGGCGGGCGCGCTCTTCCCGCTCTTCGGGATCGTGCTCTCGCCGATGATCGCGAGCGCCGCGATGAGCTTCAGCTCGGTCACGGTGATCGCGAACGCGCTGCGACTGAGGCGCGCGCGCCTCGACTGAGCGGGGCGGCCGAGCGCGCGCCGGATCCCGACGCGCGCGGCGGCGCCGCGCGGCCCGACCGCGCCTCTCCCCCGCTCATCGCGAAACGAACGCCCCTCCCCCGCGCGCCAGGCGCGGGAGAGGGGCGCGGGACCGCGGGAGGCGCGGCCCCTGACCTACGGGAACAGCGTGAAGCGCAGGCCGGCCTCGACGGTCCAGTGGGTCGTCTGCGACGGGATGGAGAGATCGCCGAGCCCGTCGTGGTAGTCGGCGTGCGTGTACGTGCCGATCGACGCGCCGCCGTACAGGCCGACGCCGAACACGGGGCTCGTGCGGAGGTCGACGCCCGCCATGAGCCGGGCGATCTCCCAGCCGTGGTAGTCCAGGATCGACTGGCTCCCCGAGCCGGACACGTCGGCGCTGATGTCCGCCCACTCGTAGCCCGTGCCGATCGCGATCCACGGCGTCGACGACGCGTACGGGTCGAAGGTGTGGCGCAGGAGCACGCCGAACCGGCCGGTGCTCGCGGTGCAGCTCGTGCCCGCCGTGCTGCAGGCCGTCGACGCCTCACCGGCGGCGTCGCCGATGCCGAGGTCGAGGTAGAGGCCGAGGCCGAGGTTCGGCGTCACGCGCGCGCCGCCCTCGAACCAGATGCCGAGCTGCGACCCGAACCGCTGGTCCATCGGGACGTCGGCCGACGTGGAGGTGGAGCCCTCGGCCTTGCCGGACGGGAACGACCCGCCGATGCCGAACGAGCCCCAGAACGGCATGAGCTGCGGCATGCCCCGGCGGCGCTGCGGCGGGTAGTAGGACGGCGGGTAGGACGGCGGGCCGTACGCCGGCGGGCCGTACGCGGGCGGGGGCGGGCGGTACGCGGGCGGAGGCGGCTGCGCGGGATAGGACGGCGGCGGAGGCGAGCGATAGGCGGGCGGCTGCGCGGGCGGCGGCGCCCGGTTCGGCGTCGAGACCGAGCCGTCCGAGTATTCGATGCGCGTGACCTCGGAGCGCGAGAGCCTGCGCGTGGTGCCGTCGGGGAGCTGGATGGTGACGACCTGCGGCGTCTCCTCCACGACGGTGCCGACGAGGCGGCCCCCGTTCGCGGTGTAGACCGTGTCGTTCTGGGGTGCCGCGGCGAGCATGACGGCCGCGAGGATGGCGAGCATGGGTGAGACCTCCGTCGGACGTGACGTCCGAGTCCGACCATAGCGAGCGGCGTGCCGCGGTGAGCCGCCGCGCGGAGGTTTCGACCTTTCCCCGTGTTATCCGTCGCTTGCGCGATCGCCCGGGCGCGCCCGCCGTGCGACCCCGCGCCACCGGTGTCGCGCCGTGGCAACGCGGCGTCGCCGGGCGGCCCACCCCGGGGGGCGAGCGGTCGAGGGCCGGGGGTGCTCCCGGCCGTCCCGCTCGCCCGCCGGCGCGAGGTCAGAAGGCGACGAACACGCCGCGCAGATCCTCGCTCTGCGAGGCGATGTCGATCGTCGGCCCGCCGCCGCCGCCGCCGACCGTCTGGTAGGCGATCACCTGGAACTGGTAGTACGCGCCGCTCGTGAGCGCGGGCCCGTCGTAGGCGACGCTCGTCGCGGTGCCGGACAGGGCCGTCTTCGACCAGACCTCGGTGCCGTACGCGTCGATGATCCGCACGGTCTGCTCGAGCGAGGACGGGTAGGCCACCCACACGAACGTCGGGCTCGCGACGTCCGCCGTCCACGGGTCGGCGGCGGAGAAGGGCGTCCCGAGCGTCACGGCCCCGGTGATCTTGAACCCGGTCACGGTCACGTCCGCGCCGGCGACCGAGATCGCGGGCGGCGCCTGCGCGCCCCCGCCCCGGTCCCGCACCCAGCCGTCGTTCTCGAAGCCGCCGAGGACCACGTAGTCGCCGTCGGGGACCCCGGCGATGGAGTACGTCGAGGTCACGTTCCCGGCCCGCAGGCCCGGGGGCGACTCCCCGCGCCCGAGCGCGGCGTCGTACGTGGACGCGAGGACGAGGATGACGGAGGTGGGGTTGGACGGCTGGTTCTGGCCGACGAGCTGGACGGTGCCGCTCACGGTGCGCGCGGGCCGCGCGGCGTCGATGGCGAGGTCGACGACGTTCTGACCCGAGGCGAGCGTCTTCGTCTGCGCGGCGTAGTTCACGCCCGCGGCGTAGGCCTCGACGGTGTAGGCGGCGCCGGACGGGAGATCGTGGATGGCGTACGCCCCGTTGGCGTCCGCGTACCCGGTCCGGACGGGATCCGTCGACGGCTGGACCGCCGGGGCGGCGACGACGAGGACGCCGGGCTCGGTGGCCGGGACCGCGACGGTGCCCTGGACCCACGACGCGCCCGGCGTGGCGAGCGCCACGAGGCCGACGTCGGTGCCCGACGACTTCACCACCCAGCGGCCGTTGACCGAGGTGGCGAGGGAGAGGTTCACCGGGAACGAGAGCCGCAGGCCCGACGGGAAGGTCTCGTACCCCGCGGCGCTCGCGCGCAGCGTCACCGCGCCGGCGGGGCTCCCGTCGGCGTTCCGCGCCGCGTGGATCGGGATCTCGTAGGCGCCGGTCGCGTCGCTCGTCGCGGCCGGGCCCACCGGCGCGCCGCTCGCGTCGAGCGCGATGACGCCGGCGCCGGAGATCCCGGTGGCGGGCGCCGCGAGCTCGAAGACCTTCCCCTGGATCACGAGGGCGGAGACGCACTGGGACGCACCGCCTGCGACGGCCTCGCACACGAGGCCGCCCGAGCAGGGGTTCGCCGCGGCGGGGTTGCAGCTCGAAGACGTGCTGCTCTTGCTGCTGCTGCAGGCGGCGGCCGCGAGCGCGGCGACCGCCCACGGGAGGGCGCGTCCGAAGGAAGGCATGAGGGCTCCTCGGGAATGGGGCTTCACCCGGCTCGGGACGACCGCGCCCCGAGGAGGTTACGGCACGGGCGCTCGATCGCCCGCGGGGCTCGGAAGCGCCGCGGGCGCTCCCCGGACCGCCGGCGTCAGCTCGTCTCGCCGTCGATCCACTTCTGCAGCTTGGGCGGCTTCCAGGCGAGGAAGAGGTCGACGAGCGCGTCCGGGTCCTCCGCGGCGAGCACGAGCTCGCGATGCTCGGGCCTCAGGAACCCCTCGGCCGCCGCGTGATCGAAGTAGGCGACGAGCGGGCGGTAGTAGCCCGCGACGTCCAGGAGGCCGCACGGCCACGCGTGCAGACCCAGCTGCGCCCACGTCAGCACCTCCGCGAACTCCTCCAGGGTCCCCATCCCGCCGGGCAGCGCCACGAAGCCCTGCGCGAGCTCGGCCATCTTCGCCTTGCGCTCGTGCATCGAGCCGACGACGAGCAGCGTCGTGAGCCGGTCGTGCGCGAGCTCGCGGAGCTGCAGGGCGCGGGGGATGACGCCGACGACCTCGCCGCCCGCCTCGAGCGCGGCGTCCGCCACGGCGGCCATGAGGCCCACCCCTCCCCCGCCGTACACGACGCCGATCCCTCGCCGGGCGAGCGTGCGCCCCATGCGCCGGGCGGCGTCGACGTACAGCGAGTTCCTGCCGGAGGAGGAGCCGCAGAACACGCAGACGCGCTTCATGGCCTGCAGCCTAGGCGATGCGGCCGCGTCGATGGAAGCCCGGCGCGCGCGGGCGGAGCCCCGGACCCAGGGTCCCCGCCGGCCGGGGGCGTGCCCAACGTGCGGGGGATGGCCACCGCCGCGAAGCCGTCGGCCGCCGCGCCCGCGCGCGCCTCGCGCCTCGGCGTCCTCTGGACGAGCCTCGTCGGGAAGAAGGCGCTCATGGCCGCGTCGGGGATCGTCCTCTTCGCGTTCGTCCTCGGCCACATGATCGGGAACCTCCAGGCGTTCGGGGGGCCGGCGCGGCTGAACCGGTACGCGGAGCTGCTCCGGGTGGAGCCGCCCCTCCTCTGGGCCGTGCGGATCGTCCTGCTCGTCGCCGTGGTCGTGCACGCCGTGGCGGGGATCCAGCTGTGGCTCGCGCGGCGGGAGAGCCGCCCGGTCCCCTACCGGCGGTACGCCCCCACCGTCTCGACGCCCGCGTCCCGGACGATGATCTGGAGCGGGTTCCTCGTGCTGGGGTTCGTCGTCTACCACCTGCTCGACCTCACCTTCGGCGTCGCGAACCCGAGCTACCGCGAGGGCGACGTCTTCCACAACCTCGTCGCGAGCCTCGGCCGCGGGGCCGCCGCGATCTTCTACGTCGTCGCGGTGGCGGGGCTCGGCGTGCACCTGTGGCACGGCCTGTGGTCGATGTTCCAGTCGCTCGGCGTCTCGAACCGGGCGTACACGCCCGGCATCAAGCGGTTCGCGGTGACCTTCGCCGTGATCCTCGGGGTCGGCTTCGCCGCGATCCCGCTCGCCGTCCTGTTCGGGGTGATCGGAGGCTAGGTGGAGGCCGAGTCCAAGGTGTCGCCGCCGACGGCCGCCGGGCTGGATGCGCGCATCCCGCCGGGCCCGATCGAGAAGAAGTGGGAGACGCGGAAGTTCGACCTCAAGCTCGTGAACCCCGCGAACAAGCGGAAGTACCGGGTCGTCGTCGTCGGGACGGGGCTCGCGGGCGGCGCCGCCGCCGCGTCGCTCGGCGAGCTCGGGTACGAGGTCCTCTCCTTCTGCTTCCAGGACTCCCCGCGCCGCGCCCACTCGATCGCCGCGCAGGGCGGCATCAACGCGGCGAAGAACTACCAGAACGACGGCGACTCGGTGCGCCGGCTGTTCTACGACACCGTGAAGGGCGGGGACTTCCGCTCGCGCGAGGCGAACGTCTACCGGCTCGCCGAGCTGTCGGTGAACATCATCGACCAGTGCGCGGCGCAGGGCGTCCCCTTCGCGCGCGAGTACGGGGGCGAGCTCGCGAACCGATCGTTCGGCGGCGCGCAGGTCTCGCGCACCTTCTACGCGCGCGGCCAGACCGGCCAGCAGCTCCTGCTCGGCGCGTACCAGGCCCTGGAGCGCCAGGTGGCGGCGGGGACCGTGCGGCAGTTCCCGCGCACCGAGATGCTCGAGGTCGTCGTCGTGGACGGGCGCGCGCGCGGGATCGTCTTCCGCGACCTCGTCACCGGGCGCGTCGGGTCGGTCGCCGCCGACGCCGTCGTCCTCGCGACCGGCGGCTACGCGAACGTCTTCTACCTCTCCACGAACGCGCGCGGCTCGAACGCGACCGCCATCTGGCGCGCGCACCGCAAGGGCGCCTACTTCGCGAACCCCTGCTACACGCAGATCCACCCGACCTGCATCCCGCGCTCCGGCGAGTACCAGTCGAAGCTCACGCTCATGAGCGAGTCGCTCCGGAACGACGGCCGCGTCTGGGTGCCGGCGCAGGCCGGGGACCGGCGCCCGCCGGACCAGATCCCCGAGGCCGAGCGCGACTACTACCTCGAGCGGATGTACCCGAGCTTCGGGAACCTCGCGCCGCGCGACATCTCCTCGCGCGCCGCGAAGCACGTGTGCGACGAGGGGCGGGGCGTCGGCCCGGGCGGCCTGGGCGTGTACCTCGACTTCCGGGACGCGTTCGCGCGCATCGGCCGCAAGGTGATGGACGAGCGCTACGGGAACCTCTTCGAGATGTACGAGCGGATCACCGGCGACGACCCGCACGTCGTGCCGATGCGGATCTACCCGGCCGTCCACTACACGATGGGCGGGCTCTGGGTGGACTACGACCTCATGAGCACCGTCCCCGGTCTGTTCGTCGCCGGCGAGGCGAACTTCTCCGACCACGGGGCGAACCGGCTCGGCGCGTCGGCGCTCATGCAGGGGCTCGCGGACGGCTACTTCATCGTCCCGTACACCGTGGGCGACTACCTCGCCCGCGGCGGCCTGGCGAAGGTGGACGCGCGCCACGCGGCGTTCCGCGACGCGGAGCGCGAGGTCGCGGAGCGGACGAGGCGCCTCCTCTCGATCGGCGGAACCCGGCCCGTGGACGACTTCCACAAGGAGCTCGGGACGCTCCTCTGGAACGACTGCGGGATGGCGCGCTCGAAGGAGAGCCTCACCCGCGCGCTCGACGAGATCCCGCGGATCGAGGCGGCGTTCTGGAAGGACCTCAAGATCACCGGGAGCGGCGAGGAGCTGAACCAGGACCTCGAGCGCGCCGGGCGCGTCGCCGACTTCTTCGAGCTCGCCGAGCTCATGTGCTTCGACGCGCTCCAGCGGAACGAGTCCGCCGGGGCGCACTTCCGCGTGGAGTACCAGACCCCGGACGGCGAGGCCGCCCGCGACGACGCGCACTACGCCTACGTCGCGGCCTGGGAGTGGAAGGGGTCCGGGAACGCGCCGGCGCTCCACAAGGAGCCGCTCGCGTTCGAGAACGTCCACCTCGCGACCCGGAGCTACAAGTAGATGCGCATCGTCCTCGAGATCTGGCGGCAGAAGGGCGCGAGCGCCCCGGGGCGCTTCGTGACGTACGAGGTGCCGGACGTGAGCGAGCACATGTCCTTCCTCGAGATGCTCGACGTCCTGAACCGGCGGCTCGTCGAGAAGGGCGAGGAGCCGGTCGCGTTCGACTCCGACTGCCGCGAGGGGATCTGCGGGATGTGCGGCTTCCTGGTGAACGGCGTCGCGCACGGGCCCCTCCGGCACGCGACCATCTGCCAGACGCACATGCGCCACTTCCACGACGGGGAGACGCTGCGGCTCGAGCCCTGGCGCGCCGCCGCCTTCCCCGTGCTGAAGGACCTGTGCGTGGACCGGAGCGCCCTCGACCGGATCATCGCGTCCGGCGGGTACGTCACGATCCGGACCGGGAGCGCGCCGGAGGCGAACGCGATCCTCGTGCCGAAGCGCGCCGCGGACCGCGCCATGGAGGCCGCCGCGTGCATCGGCTGCGGCGCCTGCGTCGCGGCGTGCCCGAACGCGTCGGCGGCCCTCTTCACCGGCGCGAAGGTGACGCACCTCGGCGTGCTGCCGCAGGGTCAGCCGGAGCGGCCGGCGCGCGCGCTGCGCATGACGGAGCAGGCGCGCGCGGAGGGGTTCGGCCACTGCGCCAGCATCGGCGAGTGCGAGGCGGTCTGCCCGGCGGGCATCCGGCTGGAGGTCATCGCCCGGATGAACCGCGACGTCCTCGGGAGCCTCTTCGCGCGCGGCGAGGAGGCGGAGCCGTTCGCGGCGTTGCCGCGGACGTCGCCGATGCGGTTCTTCGAGGCGGAGCCGGGCGAGAAGGTGGAGTGAGCGGGTCGCGGTCGCCGCCCCCCTCACGCCGGCTCGGGCTCGAACAGGACCGGCTGGGCGTCTCGCAGCTCCCGCGGGAACCACCGATCCCAGGGGAACCGGCCGTCCGGGTCCGCCCACACGGCCTGGAGCGCGGGGAAGCGCACGCCGGCGTGATACCAGACCGCGCGCGCGAGGAACCCCGCGCAGTGGCGCGGCACGATCCGGCGGAACGCGACGGCGCGATCGTCCAGGACGGCGTCGTCGACGTCGCCGTGCTCGAAGCGCTCGCCCTTGCGGACCCGCTCTCCGAGCCGCGCGACGGCGGTCTGCAGGATCTCGGGGGCGAGCCCGAACACCGCCACCTCCGGGTGATCCCAGGACCGGAACAGGCCGACGGAGTACGCGTGCCACCGGCCTTCCTCCCCCGCCGTCCCGACCACGTGAAAGCCCGCCTGCGCGACGTCGGCGAGGAGCCGCAGGTCGCCGCCGTCGAGCGTCTCGCCCGGGCGCGGCGGGAAGCGCGGGTCGAACCGCGGATAGCGGCGCGACGGGCGACGGGGCAGGAGCACGGGGCCGGCGCCGGTGTGCCAGCGCGCGTCCGCGCCGCTCCGCTCGAGCGTCGTGCCGAGCGGGTGGAGCACGATCTCGATGGCCGTCGGATCGCGCCGGACGACCTCGTCGAGCTCCAGCACCCGGCCGTCCTCGGCCCGGTGCAGGGCGACCCCGCAGCGGAAGTGCCACTCGCAGGCAGAGGCCTCGCCCGGCTCGTCGCGTGCGGCGAAGAGGATGGGGGCGCCCTCGAGGACGTGCCGGCAGACGATGGCGGGCTCGCCGCGCATCCGCACGAGGAGAGCACGACCCGTGCGACTTGTCAGCCGGAACGTCCGCGCTCCACGGCGTGGGCGTCCGGGCGCTGCCAGCACCTGCCGTGAACGGGTGCACCCGCCGCGCCCGCGCGGGGGCCGCGGCCTTCCGGACGAGGGCCCGGGGGCCGTGACCTCGCGAGGCGCCGCTCCGGCGCGCAACCCTTCGAGATCCCTCCGCTATGTCCGTCGCGTCCGGGCGGCCTGGCCGCGGCCCGCCCGCCGCCGGCCCGGGCGCCCGCCGCGGTGGACGCTCAGGCGGCGCCGTACATGATGCGCGGCACCTTGAGGCCGGTGAGGTCCTCGTAGAGCGCGTCGTAGCTCGTCCGCATCTGCGCGACGCCGAACTCCCGCTCCACGATCCGCCTCCCGCGCTCGCCCATGCGGCGCGCGAGCGGCGGTCGCGCGAGCACGTCCAGGAGGCGCCGCGCGAGCGCGGCGGGCGCGCCGGGCGGGACGAGGTAGCCGTTCGCGCCCTCCCGCACCAGCTCGGGCGTCCCGCCGACGGCGGTCGCCACCATCGGCAGCCGGGCGGCCATCGCCTCCAGGATCGCGTTCGAGATCCCCTCGGCGTACGACGACGACACGCCGATCGCCGATCGGGCGACGATCGCCGGCGCGTCGAAGCGGTGGCCGACGAAGTGGCAGCGCTCGGAGATCCCGAGCTGGCGCGCGCTCCGCTCGAGGTGCGGGCGCCGCACGCCGTCGCCGACGAGCACGAGGTGCGCGTCGGGGCGGACCCGGAGCACCTCCTTCATCGCCATGAGGAGATCGGTCTGGCCCTTCACCGGGTGGTGCATGTTCGCGACGGAGACGATGCCCCCCGCCTCGGGCACCGGGGCCTCGGGCGCCGCGGCCGCGGCCCGGTCGAACGCGTCGAGGTCGACCCCGTTCCGCACGACCACGACGCGGTCCGGCTCGACCCCCTCTCGCAGCGCGAGGTCCCGGATGCAGACGGCGTTCACGAGCACGCGGTCCGCGAGGCGCGAGACCCAGGTGAGCACGGGGCGCTTGTAGCCGGTGACGGCGTGGTTCAGATCGACGCGCGTCACGACGGACGGCACGCCGGCGAGGCGCGCGGCCGCGGTGCCGATGACGTTCGTGTAGAGGTCCTGCGCGTGCACGAGGGCGATCCCGTTCGCGCGCAGGAAGCGGGCGACGCGCGCGACGAGGAGCGCCGTGTTCGGCCGCAGCATGCTGCGGCCGAGGTCGAACACCACCGGCTGGATCCCGATGGCGGCGAGGTCGGCGAGGTGCTCGCCGTCGAGGTGCAGGCTGGCCACCACCGGCTCGAAGCGGCTCCGGTCCATCGTGCGGACGTTCAGGACCGTCTGGCGCTCCTGGCCGCCGAGCCGGAACCGGTTCTGGAACACGAGCACCTTCACCGGACGCGTCACGCGACCGCCTCCTCGGCGAGCGCCCTGCGCAGGCGCGCCATGCGCACGGCCGCGAGCCCGCACGCGAACAGGAAGTACAGGTACCAGGACATCGAGTAGCCGTTCGCCATCTCGCAGACGAGGTACCCCACGAGCGCGCCGAAGACGGCGCGCGCCTCGATCCCCACCAGGGGATCGTCCCCGGCGCGCCAGATGAGCCGGAGCGCCCAGGCGGCGAACGCCGCGAAGAGCGCGAAGGCGAGCACCCCGAGATCGCCGACGATCTCGAGGAGGATGTTGTGCGCGACGTAGCGGTGCCCGCCGGCGGACAGCGGCGCGTACCGGTACCAGGCGGAGAGGAACGCGCCCGCGCCCACGCCGGTGAGCGGCCGCTCCTGCACGATCACGCCGAGCACCTCCCAGGCGTGCTCTCGCCCCTGCACCGACTCGTCCTCCTCGAGGTTCCCGAGCGTGGCGTTCCGCTGCCAGAAGGTCTCCGGCGCCCACGCCGCGAGCGCCCCGGCGAGGACGACGCCCGCGACGAGCGCCCGCGGCACCCCGCGGCGCCCGCGGGCGAGGAACACCATCACCGCGAGCCCCGCTCCGATCGTGCCCGAGCGCGAGTGGGTGAGGACGACACACGCGATCTGCGCGACGACGACCGCGAGGAAGGCCACGCGGGCCCAGCGCTGCCGCGCCGTCCACGCGCCGTACAGGGCGAACGGCAGGACCGCGATGACGCTCATCGCGAGCCGGTTCGGGTCCGCGTAGTTCCCGCGCCAGTGCGTCCGGAAGCCGTCGACGAGCGCGTCCCCGGTCCGCCACACCTCGATGCCGCCGAGGGCCGGGCCGAGCGAGGCGAGCGCCGCGACGAGCAGGAAGCGCCGCAGCCGCTCCCGGGTGTCCACCGCGTTCTGCACGGCGACGAAGATCACCGCCATCTTCCAGGCCTCGACGCTCTGCCGGAGCGTCTCGTTCCGGTCGATGGTCCAGGCGAGGGAGAGCGGGATGAAGGACAGGTAGGCGAAGACGAGCACCGTGCCCCAGCCGCCGACGCGGATCCGCTCGCCCGAGACCACCCGGTGGACGACGACGGCGCCGGCCAGGATCGCCGCGCTCGCGTAGGCGAGCCGGAACCTCTCGAACGCGGGCCACCAGAACTGGGGGCTCGAGTAGAGCATCGCGACGAACGCCAGGGCGCCGGCGTGCGCGAGCGCCCCCCAGCGCCGCCCGGCGCGGGCGATCCAGGCCTCGCGCGCGAGCAGCGAGGCGTCCAGCGCGGCGGTGTCGGTCCCGTTCATCCCGCTCCCTCAGGCGGGCGCGAGGCGCGCCGCGGGGCGGGCCTCCGCCCTGGCCTCGACCGCGGCGACGTGCGCGCGGATCTCCTCGAGGCGCGCCGACCACGTCTCGCCCCGGACGAGCGCGGAGCGGGCGGGGTCCGGCCCGCCCGCCCGCAGCGCGCGCCCCACCTCCGCGACGAACGCGTCCGCGCCGGAGGCGACGGTGCAGCCCGGGATCGCCCGCAGCTCCGGGAGATCCGTGCACACGTTCGGGAGCCCCGCCGCGACGTACTCGCGCGCCTTGAGCGGGCTCGCCGAGAGCGACAGCTCGTTGCGGACGAACGGGGTCAGGGCGACGTCGAAGCCGCGGCAGTACGCCGGGAGATCCTCGTAGGGGCGCCGGCCGAGGAGATGGACGTTCCGCGCGCCCGCGAGCGGCGCCGTCGAGGTCGCGATCCGGCCGACGAGCACGACCGAGGCGTGCGGGAACGCGTCCGCCACGCGGCGCACGAGCGGCAGGTCGATCCAGTCGGCGACGAGGCCGAAGAAGCCGATCACCGGCCGGGGCAGACGCGCGAGGTCCGCCGGGATCGGCCCGGGCTCGCACGCGCGCGCGAAGTGAGCCCACTCCACGCCGTGCCGGACCAGCACGGTCCGCGGGTTGAGCCGCCGCTTCGCCTCGAGGAGCCGCTGCGACGCGGCGATGACGAGGTCCGCGCGTGCGAGGAGCCGGCGCTCGAGGAGCGCGACGTGCGGGGACGCGTCGCTGAAGGCGCTGAACTCGTCCACCACGTGGTAGACGACGAGCGACTCGTCGAGCGACCCGGCCACGGCGGCCGCCGACGGCAGGAAGCTCCAGGAGATCGGCCGCCGCATCCCGAGGCAGCGCATCGCCGCCTGGACCTGGAGCCGGAGCAGGGCGCGGTTCGCGCGGCGCACCCGCTCGCTGCCGTAGGCGGGCAGGTAGAGGGGGGTGAGCGCCCAGAGGTTCGGCTCGACGCGCACGAGGCCGCGCGCGGCGCTCCGGAGCTTGCGCGCGACGCGCAGCGCGTCCGCGGGGCGCGCCTGCACCGCGCGGTTCCCGAGCGAGCCGATCCAGAGGACCCGGTTCTGCCGCGCGAGGAGCCGCATGAGGTGCGTCTTCGACAGCGGGTCGCCGCCCCAGTCGTTCGAGAAGCAGACGATGTCCCGACCGGCGAGCGGCACGTCAGAAGATGGGCGCGCGCTCCCCCGGACGGCCACCGTCCGGAAGGGGTCGCGCCGCCGCGAGGGTGCGGTACATCGCGTGGAGCGCGTCGAACGGGTCGGACCCCGCGGCGCGAGGGTCCGCCCGCGGCGCCGCCGCGGCGCGCGCCATC